>JADZCS010000056.1 GCA_020851435.1 Gammaproteobacteria bacterium
ACAGGCAGGTGTAGGCGGCGTTGGAGAAGCGCAGGCGCCGGCTGGTGGCGACCAGCACCGGCACAGCGATCAGCACCAGCAGGTTCTCGAGCAGCCAGTCCTGACGGAATGTCGGGGCGATGCCCAGGGCGACCACCACGACCGCGAGCATCGCGAGCAGGGTGCCCGGATAGCGCAACGACTGAGGCTGGCCGTTCATGGAATCCATCTTACCCCAGGCCCGCCGCGCGCCTCGCCGCCTGCAGGGGTAGGTAGCTGCCGCCGGACCCTAGGGACAAGTGGCTGAAAGGTTTCAAAATCAAGCCAATAGGAGTCAAATAATCACCAGATGCTTCGAATCCTGGGAGGAAAGCCATGAAGGTCAAGCACATCCTCGTGGCGATGGGTGATCCTGCCGCCAAGGCCTCGCCGGCCCTCACCAAGGCCGCCGCGATCGCGACCAAGACCGGCGCCACCATCACGCTGTTCCACAGCCTCTACAGCCCGTACGTCGCGGGCGAGCAGTTCTACAGCCCGGAGGCGCTCGAGAAAGACATCGAGGCGGCTGTCAACTCACGCAAGGCGCAGATCACCAAGCTGTCGAAAGCCCTCGAGGCCTCCGGCATCGAGGTGCGCGTGCGCGTGCGCTGGGACTACCCGGTGCACGAGAGCATCGTGCGCGAGGTCATGCGCGAGGACGTCGACCTGGTCGTGGCCGAGAGCCATCGCCACGCGCGCGCCGCGCGGGTCGTGCTGTCCAACACCGACTGGCAGCTCATCCGCGTCTGTCCCTGCCCGCTGCTGTTCGTGAAGACGGCGCAGCCCTACGATCGCACCCGCATCCTGGCGGCGGTCGACCCGATGCATGCGCATGCCAAGCCCGAGGACCTCGACAGCCGCATCCTCGACATTTCGCGCGACTTTGCCGAGACCTTCGGCGGCCGCATGCACGCGGTGCACTGCTACATGCTGGCCTCGCCGTTTGCGGCGGGCGGACTCATGGAACCCGTTCCGCTGCCCGTCGACGTTGCCCAGCAGCACGCCGCGGTGGTGCGGCGCGCCTTCGACGACATGCTGAAGCCTTACGAGCTCGGACCCAAGCGCGCGCACCTTCGCGTCGGCAGCGCGGGACTCGAGATTCCGGACGTCGCGGAAAAGGTCGACGCCGGCGTGGTCGTCATGGGCGCGGTATCGCGCAGCGGGCTCAAGCGCCTGTTCATCGGCAGCACGGCCGAGCGCGTGATCGATCACCTGAAGTGCGACGTGCTGGTCGTCAAGCCGTCGGGCTTCAAGACGCCCGTGCCGAAGAAGCCCAGCTACAAGCCGGTGGTGCTGCCGCCGCTCTGAGCGGGGATCAGCGGGGCTGGGGGTCGGCGATGACGGCCAGGAAGGACTGGCCGTAACGCTCGACCTTCTGCGGCCCCAGCCCGGGTACCTGGCGCAGGCCGGCCGCATCCTGCGGCCGCAGCCGCGCGAGTTCGCGCAGCGTCCGGTCGTGGGCGATCACGTAAGCGGGAACGCCCTGGGCTCGCGCCAGTTCGTGGCGCATTGCGCGCAGCGCGTTGAACACCCGTTCGCCCGTTGCGTCGAGCGCGGCCTCATCGAGGGCGGCAGCGGGCCGGCTGCCGCGTGCGGTGCGCGGGGCCCTGGCGCCGACGGCGGCAGGCCGCGTGGCGGGCGGCGGCAGCCAGCGCGCCGGGCGCTCGCCGCGCATGACCGCGGCGCCGTCCTCGGTTAGCCTCACCACCGGCCGCTCGTCGCCCGAGAACGCCACCCAGCCGGCCGTCACGCAGCGCGACAGCGCGCGCTGGATCCATTCCTGTGAGTGTTCGCGCAGCCGGCCGAAGGTCGGCACCTGCGTCAGGCCCATGCGCTCGAGTCGTTCCTCGGGCTCGCCGTGCAGCAGGCGCACCACCTGCTTGAGTCCGAAGCGCCCGCCGAGCCGCGCCACGCCCGACAGCAGGATGCGCGCGAGCAGCGTGGTGTCCGCGGCGTCGTGCTCGGCGGTGTCCAGGGTGGTGCACACGTCGCAGCGGCCGCAGCCGGCGAGGGTCTCGGCCTCGTCGCCGAAGTAGCGCAGGATGGCGTCGTGCCGGCAGCTGCCGCCCTCGGCCCAGCGGATCAGTTCCAGGAACAGGTTCCACTTGTGCTCGACGACCTCCGGCTCGGGCGGCATGTCGTCGATCGGCCGCTCCAGCAGGCGCCGGCGCAGCGGCAGGTCCTGCTGGGTCCAGCACATCAGGCCGACGGCGTCCTCGCCGTCGCGGCCCGCGCGCCCGACTTCCTGGTAATAGGCCTCGACTGAGCCGGGCGGTCCGAGGTGGATCACCGCGCGCACGTCCGCGCGGTCGATGCCCATGCCGAAGGCGTTGGTGGCGCACACGATCTCGGCCTGGCCGCTCATGAAGGCCTGCTGCGCGCGCTCGCGCGCCGCGGCGTCGAGTCCGGCGTGGTAGACCACCGCGCGCCAGCCGGCCGTGGCCAGGCGCGCCCCGGCTTCGTCGGCCTGCCGGCGCGTGGGCGCATAGATGATGGCCGAGCCGCGTCTGCCGCCGGGGCCTCCCAGCGCCTGTGACAGCGCGGCGTCGACGCGCGCGCTGCGGTCGCGTTCGCCGGAGACCTCGATGGCGTTGAGCGCAAGGTTGGGACGAGCGAAGCCGCGCACCAGTTGCGGCGTGTCGGCCGGCAGGCCGAGGCGCACCAGGATCTCGTCGCGAACGATGGGGGTCGCGGTCGCCGTGCAGGCCAGCACGTGCGGCGGCGCGAGTTCGCGGATCAACGCGCCGATCTGCAGGTACTCGGGACGGAAGTCGTGTCCCCACTCGCTGATGCAGTGCGCCTCGTCGATGGCGATCAGGGGACAGCGCAGCAGGCTGAGCCGGTGGCGGAAGTCCTCCGACGCGAGCCGCTCCGGCGCGACGTAGACGATGGCGTATTCGCCGCGGGCGATGCGGGCGAGCCGCTCGCGCAAGGTCGCCGGCGACAGCGTCGAGGCCAGGTAGGTCGCCGCGATGCCGCGCGCCTCCAGCGCCGACACCTGGTCCTGCATCAGCGCGATCAGCGGCGAGATCACCAGCGTGGTGCCCTCGAGCACCAGTGCCGGCAGCTGGTAGCACAGGCTCTTGCCCCCGCCGGTCGGCGCGACCAGCAGCACGCGGCCGTCCTCGAGCAGGGCCTCGACAGCCTCGCGCTGGCCGGGCCTGAAGGCGCTGTGGCCAAGGCGCCGGAGGGCGGCGTCGATGACGTCGGCGGAAGGGGCGGGCAAGATCTGGCGGCTCAGGTGGCGGGCGTGGGCTGCACGCGCAGGCCGGCCTTGAAGTCGCGGCGGGGGTTGAGCACGACGCGATCGTCGGTGCCGAGGCCCGCGATCACTTCGACTGTGGCGCCGCCGCGCCGGCCGGCCGTGAAGCTGCGCTTCGCGAGGCGACCGTCGGCGTCGACGACGAACACCTGCGACTGGCCGTCGGCGTCGAATACCGCCGCCGCGGGCACCTGCAGCACGTCCGCCGCGCGCGACTGGATGAAGCGCACGAGGACGCGGTAGTCGTCGCCGAGCGTCGGGTAGGCGGACGCTGGCTCGGTGAAGTCCAGGATCACCCACACGCGCTGTTCCTCGACGCCCAGCGCCGAGACCTTGGTGAAGGCCTGGGGTTCGATGCGGCGGATGCGCGCCGCCAGCGGGCGATCGCCGCCCCAGTCTTCGATGCTGGCCTCGCCGCCAGCCGCGAGCCGCAGCGCGTCGGCCGAGAGCACGTCGGCACGGATCTCGAGGGACGACCGGCAGCCGAGTTCGAGCAGGGGCTGGCCAGCAGCGACCACGCCCTCGCTCTCGTGCAGCACGGCCAGCACGCAGGCCGCGATCGGTGCGCGCACGGCGATCGCGCCCTGCCGGCCAGCGCTGCCGGCGCCTACCGACACGCGTGCCTCGGCGGCTGCCACCTCGGCCCGCGCCAGGTCCGCGGCAAAGCTCGCGGCGCGGGCCCGGGCCGACGCGGCACGGTCTGCGGCCACCGCCGCATCGACTTCGTCGCGCGTCACGGCGCCGCCGCCGACCGCCTCGCGAAGCCGCGCACTGCGCTGCGTCGCACGCGCGGCCTCGGCAGCCGCGGCCTCGCGCTCGGCGATGGCGGCCTGCAGGCCTGCGCGGGCGCGCTCGAGTGCGGCGCGTGCCTCGGCCGCGGCGCGGGGGTCCAGCGCCGTCGAGGCAGCGGGCTCGATCTCGGCGAGCACGGTGCCGGCAGCGACGTCGTCTCCGGCGCGCAGCGTGATGCGCCGGGCGTTGCCCGAGGCCGGTGCCGAGACGCTGAAGCGGTCGGCCATGTGGGTGCGCCCTTCCTGTTCCAGCGTCACCTCGAGCGCGGCGCGGAATGGCCTGACGACCTCCACGGGCTCGGCAGCAGGGCGAAGCGCCCAGGCGAGCGCGAGCGCGGCGGCCGTGCTCAGCGCAACCCAGGTCCACAAGCGCCGTCGCAGCATCGTCAATCCCTCGCGTTCAAGGACTCGCGGATGTCGAGCCGGCCGAGGTCACGCACGGACCAGGCTGCCGAGACGGCGGCCGCGGCCAGCAGCACCAGCACTGCCCGGGCCAGGCTGTCTGCCGACAGCACCACCGGCAGGCGGAACAGTTCGGAGCGCATCGCCCCGGCCACCAGCGCCGCAAGGCCGTAGCCAAGGGCCAGGCCCGGCGGCACGGCGAGCAGCGTCAGCAGCGCGAGTTCCGCGACCAGCACGTAGGCCGTCTCGACCCGCGTCTGCCCCAGCACGCGCAGCGTGGCCAGTTCCCGCCGGCGTTCGTCGAGCAGCGTCCGTGCGAAATTAAACACCATTCCGAAGGCCAGCAGGCCGGCGATGACCAGAAATACCAGCGCCACGATGAGCAGGGACTGGCCGAAGGTCTCCTGGAAGGAGTCCAGCTGGGCCTGCCGGCGCGCGACGGCGGCGACGGCGGGCATCCGCACGAGTTGTGCCTGCAGGGCGCCACGCAAGGCTGGGTCGACCGCGAGCCGAAGCCCGTCGACGGTATCCTGCTCGCCGAGCAGGCGGTGCAGGGCATCCAGGTCGAGCCAGGCGCCGACCCCGACGAAATCGTCGACCAGCGCGGCGACGCGCACGCGGTAGTGCGCGCGCGTGGTCTCGAGCAACTGGATCTCGAGCTCGTCGCCGACGCGCAGGCCGAGCATGTCGCCGAGCTGCGTCGAGAGCAGGAGCCCTTCGGCGGGCAGCGCGACGCCGCGGCCGTCGCGATCGAGCAGGCGTGCCAGTCGTCCATCGCGCGGCCGCCCCTCGACGACTGTGCGGTAGTGCGCGTGGCCGTGCTGCAGCCGCACCGGCACGCTGCGGAACGGCTCCGCGAGTCGCACGCCCTGCCGGTGCATGAGATCCTGGACAGCGCGGCCCGGTCGCGGCTCGTGGAAGGTGACGGTCAGGTCGCTTCGATCCTGCCGGTCGAACTGGTGGCTGGTCATGAAGTCGATCGCATCGGACTGGAAGCCGGAGAAAGCGACCAGCGCGCAGGCGGTCGCGAGCCCGATGAGCGTCAGCAGCGTTCGCAGCGGCGTGCGGGCGAGGTGGCGCACGACCAGGCGCTCGGGCAGGCCCAGCCAGCGCAGCTGGCCGGCGATGCGCGATGCGCGGTAGTCCGGCGGCGCCGGTGGGCGCATCGCTTCCGCGGGCGGCAGGCGCACGACCGCTCGCAGCCCCGCGAACGTGCCCGTGGCGACGGCGGCGGCCGCGACCAGCATGCCGAGCACCGTACGGCCGGGATCCATGCTGAAGCCGAGGTCAGGCAGGCGGAAGAAGTCCAGGTAGATTCCCGCGAGCAGCTGCCCGAGCCAGATTCCGAGCAGCAGCCCTAGGGCGGCGCCGACAGCAAATATCGCCAGCCCCAGCATCAGGTAGTGAAGCGCGATCGCCGCGTTGCCGTAGCCGAAGGACTTCAGCATCCCGATCAGCTCACGCTCGCGCTGCACCCGCCGCGTGATCACCAGGTGCAGCAGGAAGGCCGCGGCGGCGAGGAAGATCATCGGCACCACCGTGGCGTGGATGCGCAGTTCGTCGAGCTCGTTCTGGATGAAACGATGCGACATCTGCTCGCCGCGTCCGTAGGCGCCGAGGCCGCCGTATCGCGCCAGCGTGGCGTCCAGCCGCTCGATGACGGCTGGCTCCGACGCGCCCGGCGCCAGCGCGACGGACACGGTGTTGAAGGCGCCGGACAGCCCGGTCATCGCAGCGAGGCGCTCGTTCGCCATCCACGCCACGCCGTGGCGACGATAGTCGGGGAGCATCTCGCCGGGGCCGATCGAGTAGACGAACTCCGGGGAGTCGCCGACGCCGACGATGTCGAGCTCGGTGCGGCGGCCTCTCGCCACCACGGTGAGCCGGTCACCTGGCGCGAGGCCGTTGGCGCTGGCGAAGGCCGAGGCGAGCACGACCTCGGTGGCGCCCGCCTGCGGCGATCGGCCGGACTGCAACAGCACGTGGTCGAGGGTGTCGCTCCAGGACAGCAGCTGCAGGCTCGGCGTGTCCGGGAAGCGCGGGTCGATCACCAGCGCGAGCGAGCTGACCCGCGTGGACACGGCGCGCACGCCAGGCAACGCGGCGAGCCGCGGGATCTCGCTGTCGGGTGCGCGCTTGACGGAGAGGAACAGGTCCGCGAAGCGGCCGGCCGCGTAGAACTCGTCGCGCGCCGTTCCGACCGACACCAGCAGGCCGCCCGTCGAGACCTGGGCGGCGATGCCGATGGCGATCACCAGCGCGATCGCCAGGTACTGGCCACGGTGGGTGAGGAGGTCGCGCAGCAGCTTGTGGTTGAGCGGGCGCATGGCTACCAGGTGAGCTCACTCGGTGGGCGCGGCGAGTCGTTGCGCTCGACGGACTGCAGCCGGCCACCCGAGAGCCTCAGCACGACGTCCGCCATCGAGGCGATCACCGCGTTGTGCGTGATGATCACCGTGGTCGTATCGAGGTCCCGGTTGGCCTCGGCCAGCGCCTCGAGCACGCGCACGCCCGTCGCGCAGTCGAGCGCGCCGGTCGGCTCGTCGCACAGCAGCACGGCCGGGCGCTTGGCCACCGCGCGGGCAATCGCAACGCGCTGCTGCTCGCCGCCCGAGAGTTGCGAGGGAAAGTGGTCGAGCCGGTCTTCGAGCCCGACGCGCGCCAGCGCCTCGGCAGGAGTCATCGGATTGACCGCGAGGTCGGTCACCAGCTCGACGTTCTCGCGCGCCGTGAGGCCCGGCACGAGGTTGTAGAACTGGAACACGAAGCCGACGCAGTCGCGCCGGTAGGTGGTGAGCTCCGCGTCGCTGGCTGCGCCGAGGTCGAGGCCGCGATAACGGACACTGCCCGCGGTCGGGCGGTCCAGTCCGCCCAGCAGGTTGACGAGCGTCGACTTGCCGCTGCCCGAGGCGCCCAGGAGCACGGCGAGGTCGCCCTCGTCGATGTCTAGGTCGATGCCAGCGAGGGCCGGTACCTCGATGCCACCCACGTGGTAGCTGCGGCTCACACCCCTGAGCGTGTAGACCGGCCTGGTAACAATGGTGCCTGGCACGATTGTTACCACTTCGTGGTCCTCAGGCGCCGTGCCAGGTCATCGCTGTCGAGGGCCTCGCTGGTGTCGACTTCGATCGCGCGCTGCCGCTCCGCGGGAGTCAGCGGCTGCGCTGTGTCCACCTGCAGTGCCAGCACGGCTGCGCCGGCCTCGGACGGGTCGCCGCGGCGCGCCGCGAGCCGGGACTCGAGCACCTGACGCGGCGCGGTGGCCGACAGGATGCGGAAGGGTACGCCCAGTCGTCCGGCCAGTGCCGCAAAGTCGCTCCTTTCCGCCTCGCGCAGGAAGGCAGCGTCGACGATCGCGGTGTAGCCGGCGCCGATCGCGATGGTGGCCAGTTCCTGCAGGCGTCGATAGGTGCTTGCGGTAATCGCCGGCGTGTAGATCGTCCCGCCGCTCGAGGCCAGCGCTGGCAGGCCCGCGAGGCGCTTGCGCTCGACGTCGGAGCGCAGGCGAACGGCGCCCAACGGTGCGAGCAGGCCGGCGGCGAGCCGGCTCTTGCCCGATCCCGAGACGCCGTGGGTGATGATCAGCATTGGCCGGTGTCGCAGCGCGTGGCGCGCGGCTTCGTCCAGGTAGTGCAGCGCCTCGCGGCCGCCGTCGCCCGCGCCCGGCGCCGCGTGACGGATGGCGGCGACCTTCGCGCGCACCAGCGCGCGGTAGACCATGAACCAGGGCAGTACCGCCAGCGCCTCGAAGTCGCCGCCGGCGCTGAGCCAGCCGTCGAGGGCCGCCGAGGCGAGCTCGTCGTGGCCGCGCGCGCCCAGGTCCATGAGCAGGAACGCGAGATCGCTCGCGACGTCGATCCAGCGCAGCGCGGGGTCGAACTCGAGCGCGTCGAAGGCTACGAGTCTGCCGTCGATGCAGACGATGTTGGCCGCGTGCAGGTCGCCGTGGCATTCGCGGCAGCGGCCTTCGCGCGCGCGCCGCGCGAGCAGGGGAGCCAGCTCGCGGCCTTTGTCCTCGCTCCAGGTCGCGAGCGCTTCGAGTCGTGGCGCCAGGTCCGCGGGCAGCAGTCGGCGAAGCGCGCTGAAATTGTCGCGGTTCGCAGCGATCGCCGCTTCGGTCGCGGCCGCCTCGACGTCGGGCGTCGCGACGGGCGCGGCAGAATGCAGCGCCGACAGGTCCGCTCCAAAGCCCGCGAGCAACGCGGCATCCGCTGCGCCGCGTGCCAGTATCGCGTCGAGTTCCTGCCGGCGCTCGAAGCGGCGCATGCGCACGGCGTAGTCGACGACGCGGCCCGGGCCGTCGATGGCGATCCGCTGGCCGTCGTCGTTGACCGTCGACACGCCGAGATACAACTCCGGCGCGAAGTGCCGGTTGAGGCGCAACTCCTCTTCACAGAAGTGCCGGCGCAGTTCCAGCGTCGAGAAGTCGAGGAAGTCGAGCCTTACCGGCTTCTTGACCTTGTAGGCGCAGTCGCCGGCCAGGAAGACCCAGGAAATATGGGTCTCGGCGAGTTCGACCGCCGCGACCGCGTGTGGATAAGCGTCCGCCGCCAGGAGGCCGGCGGGCAGGCCGCGCGCGCTGCCGGCGTCAGTGATGCCGGTGGGTGCGGGGCTCCGGGCCACGAAGGCGCCTCATGGGAGGAGCATCGAGTTCCTCGTCCTCCTCGATGGCTTCTTCCCAGGTCATCGCGACCGGCTCCTCTTCGACCGCCTCGAGCTCGTAGTCCGTGTAGCCGAGCTCGTCGAGATCGAGGTCGCCAACCGGCCCGCTCCAGTCCTCCGGCGCGGCCGCTTCCTGCGGCGACATGTCGCGCCAGCCCTCCATATCAACTTCGTCGAGGTTGCCATCGAATTCCTGGATCTCGATGGTTCCCTGGGAGTCGTCGAGCGCGACGACCTGGAACAGGCTTCCCCTGTCGCGACGCTCGTACCACTGCCCAACGATCGGAAGAATTCGGCTGCCCATGGCCAGCTCCTTCGTGACGCTCTCCGCTCCGTCGGATGGCAAAATTCATGCTACGCCTGGCGCAAGCGGCCGGTACTGCGGATTTCCCGCGCCGTGCTTGTATGCTGAACGGCATCAGGAGCGTTACGATGAACAATTCCACGACGGTGCCTGCGCTGATCGATTTCCGTTCGTCCGTGGCGGCCGACGACTCCACTCCGGCAGCCGATCGCGTCCTCGGCGGCTCGCCGACAGCGCAGGTCTGGAACCACTACTCGGATGCCAGCGCGCAGTTCCATGCGGGGACCTGGGCCAGTTCGCCGGGTCGCTGGCGCATCAGCTACACCGAACACGAGTTCTGTCACCTGCTGGAGGGCCGCGTGGTGCTGTGCAGCGATGACGGGCAGCGCTGGGAGTTCGGGCCCGGCGACGCCTGGGTGATCCCTGCCGGATTTTCGGGAACCTGGGAAACGATCGAACCCGCGCGCAAGCGTTACGCGATCTTCGAGGCTCGCTGAGCGTCGCCGGCGCCCGCCTGCAATTGGTGCAGATGCGCAACGCAGAGGCGTCACGCTGGTGCGGGCGAGGCGAACCCGCCGTCGGCCGTGGTTGCCGGCTTCTTCACAAAAGTAAGTATAAACAACAACCTATGGTCGAATCAGGGGTTTGGCATGGGCAATGCAAGATGAATTCCGGTAGGATTCGCCATGTCCGGGCGCGCGTCTCGTCTCCGACACAACTGTCGACGACCCCCGCTCGCCGCCTTAGCCAACAGGAGAGAGCATGAAGAACTGGAGCAGGTTGATGATCGCCGGCGTGGTGCTCGCGGCGAGCGGCGCGGCCAACGCGCAGGTGTCCTCGACGGTTACGGCCACGAGTGACTACGACTATCGCGGCATCACCCAGACGGGCCTCGACCCGGCCCTGCAGGTCAGCCTCGACTACGCCTTCGGCGAGAGCGGCTTCGCGATCGGTGCCTGGGGCAGCAACGTCGACTTCGGGCCCGGCACGGACTCGGACCTCGAACTCGACCTCTACCTGTCGTACACCAAGGAGCTGGAGAACGGCTTCAACTGGAACATCGGCTACGTGCAGTACACGTATCCGAGCAGCGACGACAAGATCGAGTACGGAGAGTATTCGTTCGGCCTCGGCTTCAACAACTTCTCCGCCAAGCTGTGGTGGTCCCCTGACTTCCTGAACACCGGCGACAGCGCCATGTACACGGAAGTGAACTACAGCCAGCCGCTGCCCGCGGAATTCGCGCTGAACTTCCACGTCGGCCGCAGCAGCGGTCCGTACTGGGGTCCTGAGGACTACACCGACTGGTCGGTCGGCGTGTCCAAGACCTGGTCGCATTTCGATTTCGCGCTGCGCTATGTGGACGGCAGCGACCTGAAGTCGGCCAACGACCTGCCGGGCGACTACAACACGTCCGACTCGAAGGTCATCTTCTCGGTCAGCACGTCGTTCCCCTGGGGCGAGTAAGTCCAGGACGACCGGTGTGAGGCGCTGACCTCACCCCGGCCGGCAAGTACGCAAAGGCCCCGGCTGCGAAAGCGGCCGGGGCCTTTCTTTTCGAGGCGCGTGCGTGGGGTCAGTCGAGTCCAGCCAACACCTCGGTGAGCGTGCCGATCAGCTGGTCGATGTGCTGCTTCTCGATGATCAGGGGCGGCGACAGGGCGATGATGTCGCCCGTGGTGCGGATGAGGATGCCTTTCTCGAACGCGCTGGTGAGCGCCTGGTAGGCGCGGGCGCCGGGCTTGCCGGCGATCGGCGCGAGTTCGATGCCCGCGATCAGGCCGTAGTTGCGCACGTCGATGACGTGAGGCGAGCCGCGCAGCGAGTGCACGGCATCCTCCCAGTAGGCGTGCAGGCTCTTCGCGCGCGTCAGCAGGCCGTCGCGCGCGTAGATGTCGAGCACCGCGAGGCCCGCGGCGCAGGCCACGGGATGCGCCGAATAGGTGTAGCCGTGGAACAGCTCGATCGCCGGCTCCGGGCCGGTCATGAAGGCCTCGAAGATCTCCTTGCGCACGAACACCGCGCCCATGGGCACGGCGCCGTTGGTGAGGCCCTTGGCCGCGGTGATCATGTCCGGCACCACGCCGAACTCGGTGGAGGCGAAGGCTGAGCCGGTGCGCCCGAAGCCGGTGATCACCTCGTCGAAGATCAGCAGGATGCCGTGCTTCGTGCAGATGTCGCGCAGCCGCTGCAGGTAGCCCACGGGCGGCATGAGCACCCCGGTCGAGCCGGCGATGGGCTCGACGATCACGGCCGCGATGTTGGACGCGTCGTGCAGCGTCACGAGCCGCTCGAGTTCGTCGGCGAGGTGGGCACCGTGCGCCGGCAGCCCGCGCGAGAACGCGTTGCGCGCCAGGTCGTGGGTGTGCGGCAGGTGGTCGACGCCCGGCAGCATCGCGCCGAAGGTCTTGCGGTTGTTGACGATGCCGCCCACCGAGATGCCGCCGAAGCCGACGCCGTGATAGCCGCGTTCGCGGCCGATCAGGCGCGTGCGCGTGCCCTCGCCGCGGACGCGATGCCAGGCCAGCGCGATCTTGAGCGCGGTGTCGACCGACTCGGAGCCCGAGTTCGTGAAGAACACGTGGTCGAGGCCGGCGGGCGTGAGCTTGACGAGGCGCTCGGCGAGTTCGAAGGCCGGCGGATGGCCCATCTGGAACGGCGGCGCGTACTCCATGGTGGCGACCTGCCGCGCCACGGCCTCGGTGATCTCGCGGCGACCGTGCCCGGCGTTGACGCACCACAGGCCGGCGACGCCGTCCAGGATCGGGCGACCGTCCGGCGTGAAGTAATGCATGCCCTCGGCGCGCGCGAGCAGGCGGGGGCTGGCCTTGAACTGCCGGTTCGCGGTGAACGGCATCCAGAAAGCCTCGAGCTGGTCGCGGGACAGGGTGCCAGGGTGCGGGGCTGTGCTCATCATCGGTCTCCGCGTAGCGGTGAGTGGTGATTAAAATTGACAGGACTGGCGCTATTTCCGGATATTAGGGCATCTTCGTTTAAGATCCTAGACACCCCGGGAGCAGGCCCAGTCCATGAACCTCGACGTCGGCCAGCGGCTCAAGTCCGTGCGACAGATGTATGGCCTGTCCCAGCGCGAGCTCGCCAAGCGCGCCGGCGTGACCAACGGCACGATCTCGCTGATCGAGCAGAACCGCGTGAGTCCCTCGGTCAGTTCCCTCAAGAAGGTACTCGACGGCATCCCGATGTCCATCGCGGAGTTCTTCACGCTGGATCTCGACGCCGCGCCGCAGGTGTTCTTCTCGCGCCAGGAACTCACGGAGCTCGGCAGCGGCAAGGTCTCGCTGAAGCTGGTCGCGCCGCACCGGGCCGGCCGGCAGATGGCGATCCTGCGCGAGGTCTACCAGCCCGGCGCGGACACCGGCGAGGAAATGCTGAGCCACGAGGGCGAGGAGGGCGGGGTCGTTATCCGCGGGCGCGTCGAACTGAGCGTCGGCGGGCAGTCGCGCGTGCTCGGCCCGGGCGACGCGTTCTACTTCAACAGCACGCTGCCGCACCGCTTCCGCAATCCCGGCCGCGACGAGTGTGAGATCATCAGCGCCTCGACGCCGCCGACGTTCTGATCCCGTAACGGACACGACCATGGCACACCCAAGCACTCAAACCTGGCACGACCGCGCGCGATCGCTGAGCCTGCGAACCAGGGCCTTCATCGACGGGCAGCAGGTCGACGCGGCATCCGGCCGCGTCTTCGACTCGGTCAACCCCGCGACCGGCGCGCTGCTCGCGCGCGTGGCGCACTGCGATCGCGAGGACGTCGACAGGGCGGTCGCCTCGGCACGCCGCGCGTTCGAGGACGGGCGCTGGTCGCGCATGGCGCCCGCCGCCCGCAAGAAGGTGCTGCTGCGTTTCGCCGACCTGCTGCGCGAGAATTCGGACGAGCTCGCGCTGATCGAGTCGCTCGACGTCGGCAAGCCGATCACCGACGCGATCAACGTCGACGTCTCGAGTTCCGCGCGCTGCATCCAGTGGTTCGCCGAGACCATCGACAAGACCTACGACGAGGTCGCCCCGACGCCGCACGACCAGCTGGCGCTCATCACGCGCGAGCCGGTGGGCGTGGTCGGCGCGATCGTGCCGTGGAACTTCCCGATGCTCATGGCCTCGTGGAAGCTCGGCCCGGCGCTCGCTACGGGCAACTCGGTGGTCCTCAAGCCCTCCGAGAAGTCGCCGTTCAGCGCGCTGCGCATCGCCGAGCTGGCACTGGAGGCCGGACTGCCGGAGGGCGTGCTCAACGTGCTGCCGGGCTTCGGCGACACCGCCGGCAAGGCGCTGGCGCTGCACATGGACGTCGACTGCATCGCCTTCACGGGCTCGACCCGGGTTGGACGCATGATGCTCGAGTACTCCGGCCAGTCGAACATGAAGCGTGTCTGGCTGGAATGCGGCGGCAAGTCGCCGAACATCGTGATGGGCGACGTCGCCGACCTCGACAAGGCGGCGACCGCCGCGGCCTACGGCATCTTCTACAACCAGGGCGAGATGTGTTCGGCGGCCTCCAGGCTGCTGGTGCACGAGTCCGTGCGCGAGCCGCTGCTCGAGCGCATCGCCGCGATCGCCGCGCAGATGCAGCCCGGCGACCCGCTGGATCCGGCGACGAAGCTCGGTGCGATCGTCGACGACACGCAGCTGGCCACCGTGATGCGTTACATCGACGCGGGTCGCGGCGAGGGCGCGCGCGTGGTCACCGGCGGGCAGCGCTCGCGCCAGGAGACGGGTGGCTACTTCGTGCAGCCGACCGTGTTCGACGGCGTCACCATGGACATGACCATCGGGCGCGAGGAGATCTTCGGTCCCGTGCTGTCGGCGATCAGCTTCACCGACGTGGACGAGGCCGTGCGCATCGCCAACCAGACCATGTACGGGCTGGTATCGGCCGTCTGGACCCGCGACATCACGACGGCGCACCGCGTGGCCAGGTCGCTGCGCGCCGGCACCGTGTACGTCAACTGCTACGACGCGGACGACATCACCGTGCCCTTCGGCGGCTTCAAGCAGTCCGGCAACGGCCGCGACAAGTCGCTGCACGCGCTCGACAAGTACACCGAGCTCAAGACCACCTGGATAGACCTGTCGGCCTGAGGCCGCGCGAAGGATGCCTGGAATGAACGTGACGATTGCGGCGACGCAGATGGCCTGCAGCTGGGACCGCCCCGCCAACATCGCCAATGCCGAGCGGCTGGTGCGCGAGGCGGCGGCGTGCGGCGCGAACGTGGTGCTGGTGCAGGAGCTGTTCGAGGCGCCCTATTTCTGTAAGGACCACCTCGCGAGCCACTTCGAGCTGGCCATGCCCATCGACGAGAACCCGGCCGTGCGGCGCTTTTCCGAGCTGGCCCGCGAACTCGGCGTGGCGCTGCCCGTGTCGGTGTTCGAGCGCGCCAACAACGCCTATTTCAACACCGTGGTGATGATCGACGCCGACGGCCGCAACCTGGGTCAGTACCGCAAGTCGCACATCCCCGAGGGCCCCGGCTATCACGAGAAGTATTACTTCGCGCCCGGCGATACCGGCTTCAAGGTCTGGCCCACGCGCTTCGGCCGGCTGGGCGTCGGCATCTGCTGGGACCAGTGGTTCCCGGAGTGCGCGCGCGCGATGGCGCTGATGGGCGCCGAAATCCTGCTGTATCCCACCGCCATCGGTTCCGAGCCGCACGACGCCACGCTCGACTCGCGCTGGCACTGGCAGCGCACGATGCAGGGGCACGCCGCGGCCAACGTCATGCCGCTGGTGGCCTCCAACCGCATCGGCACCGAGCAGGGCGAGAAGTGCGCGCTGAGCTTCTACGGGCATTCCTTCATCGCCGACCACACGGGCGCGGTGGTGGCGCAGGCCGACGACCACAGTGAGCAGGTGCTCACGGCCACCTTCGACCTTGAGGCGACGCGGCGCTACCGCCACGCCTGGGGCGTCTTCCGCGATCGCCGTCCGGACCTTTACGGCCCGCTGATGACGCTCGACGGCTCGCCGACCTGAAGACATCCATGCTGGGCGGCGCGCTCGCCTGCGTCGATCTCGAGACCACCGGGGGCCATGCGGCCCACCATCGCGTCATCGAGGTCGGCATCGTGCTGATGGACGGCGGCCAGGTGGTCGAGGAATGGTCGAGCCTCGTGAACCCGGGCCGGCGTGTGCCGCCTGCGATCGAGCGCTTCACGGGCATCAGCAGCGAAATGGTCGAGTCGGCGCCGCCGTTCGCGGCCATCGCGGACGAGGTGCTGGCGAAGCTTGCCGGGCGCACGTTCGTCGCGCACAACGCGCGCTTCGACTACGGCTTCCTGCGCCAGGAGTTTCGTGCGGCGGGCCTGAGGTTCACGGCGCCGGTGCTGTGCTCGGTCCGCCTGTCGCGGCGCCTGTTCCCGGATGCGAAGGGCCATTCGCTGGACGCGGTGATGGCGCGGCACGGCCTGGGCTGCGACGCGCGGCATCGGGCGCTGGGCGACGCGCGGGTGGTCGCCGACTTCCTCGCGCTGCTGCGTCGCGAGCGCGATCCGGACGAGCTCGATGCGGTGGTCGCCACGCTGACCGGCGAGACGCGGCTGCCGCCGCAGCTGGACGCCGAGCTCCTCGAGGAATTGCCCGAGGGCCCCGGTATCTACCGTTTCTGGGGCGAGGACGACGTGCTGCTGTATGTGGGCAAGAGCGTCAGCCTGCGGACCCGCGTCCTGCAGCACTTCGCCGCCGGCCTCACCGATTCGAAGGAGCTGCGGCTGTCCCGGCAGGTCCGGCGCATCGACTGGACGGAGACGGCCGGGGAACTCGGCGCGTTGCTCGGCGAGGCCCGCGCGGTCAAGGACCTGGGCCCGCTGCACAACCGGCGCCTGAAGCGGCCCGCGGAACTCATGACGCTCAGGCTCGCGGCCTGCGACGGACGCCTGCAGGCTTCGGTCGTCGACTTCGATTCGCTGGGGGAGGAGGGCTGGCGTGAGGCGTATGGCGTGTTCCGCGGCCGCAAGGACGCCCGCAAGGCGCTCGACGAGATCGTGCGCGCGCGCCAGCTCTGCGCCCGCACCCTGGGCCTCGAGCAGGGTGAAGGCTCCTGCTTCGGCTTCCAGGTCGGCCGCTGCAAGGGCGCCTGCGTCGGCCGCGAGCCCGCGGCGCTGCACGATGCACGCGTACAGCTCGCGCTCGCCGGCCTCAAGCTGCGGGCCTGGCCGTTCCGTGGGCGCATCGCCATCCGCGAGCGCGACTGGCGCGGCTTCGAGGAGCTGCACGTGTTCGACCAGTGGCGCTGGCTCGGCAGCATCGCCGACGAGGACGGGCTCGAGCGGCTGGCCGCGGCGCCGGTCGGTCCCTTCGACCTCGATACCTATCGCATCCTGCAGCGCTTCCTCGACGGCGGCGCGAAGCGGGCGACTCTCCTGGAGCTGACATGACCGACGGCCTGCGCGAACTCTTCGTCACCGCTGCGGCCGGCACTGCCGACCTGCTGGCCATCGAGCTGGCGTCGTTCGGCGCCGTCGAGCTCAAGGAATCGCGCGGCGGCGTGGCTGCGCGCGGCAGCCTCGAGACCGCGTATCGCGCCTGCCTGTGGTCGCGCGTGGGCCTGCGCGTGCTCATGCCGGTCGCCCACTTCCCGGCGCCGACACCCGAAGCCCTCTATGCCGGGGCCCGCGAGATCGACTGGTCCCGCTGGCTGCGTCCCGACGGCACGCTGGCCGTCGACTTCACGACCACGCGCTCGGCCATCACCCACACCCAGTACGGCGCGCAGAAGACCAAGGACGCCGTCTGCGACCAGTTCCGCGAGAAGCACGGCATCCGGCCCTCGGTCGACACCGCCGCGCCGGACCTGCGCATCAACGTCCATCTCGACCGCGACCAGGCGACGGTGTCGATCGACCTTGCCGGCGAGAGCCTGCACCGGCGCGGCTACCGCGCGCGCCAGGTCGCCGCGCCGCTCAAGGAAAACCTCGCGGCGGCGATCCTGCTGCGCGCCGGCTGGCCGGCGATCGCCGCGGCGGGCGGCGGTTTCCTCGACCCGATGTGCGGCTCGGGCACGCTGGTCATCGAAGCCGCGTTGATCGCGGGCGACGTCGCGCCCGGGCTGCTGCGCGCGCGCCACGGTTTCGAGCGCTGGCCCGGCCACGACGCGGGACTGTGGCAACGCCTCAAGATCGAGGCCGACCAGCGTCGTGCCCGCGGCAAGGTAGCGGCCGGCCGCATCCGCGGCTACGACCGCGACAGCCTGGCGGTGCGCGTGGCGCTGGAAAACGCCGAGCGTGCCGGGCTCAAGGGCATCGTCCACTTCGAGCGTCGCGAGGTCACGGACCTCGTCGAGCCGAACCTCCCCACGGGCCTGGTCGCGGTGAATCCACCGTATGGCGAGCGCATCGGTGAGATCGAGGCGCTCGAAGGGCTCTACGCGGCCCTGGGCACGGGCCTGCGCGACAAGTACCAGGGCTGGGAGGCGGCCGTGTTCGTCGCCAACCCCGAGCTGGGCAAGGCGCTGGGCATTTCGGCGCGGCGCATCCACCCGATGTGGAACGGCCCGATCGAGTGCCGGCTGCTGCGCATCACCGTCAGCGAGGCCAGCGTGCTCGGCCGCCGTGAACCGGGGCGCATGCCGAAGTTCGACGCGGTGGCAGCGCGCGAGCGGCCCGGCTCGAAGATGTTCGCCAACCGGCTCGCGAAGAACCTCAAGGCACTGTCGTCGTGGGCGAAGCGCGAGCAGGTGTCGTGCTTCCGCCTGTACGACGCGGACATGCCCGAGTACGCGTTCGCCATCGACCTCTACCAGGCCGATCCCGCGGGCTCGGGTGGGCGCTGGCTCTACGTGCAGGAGTACGCGCCGCCCGCGACGGTCGATCCGGCGCGCGCGCGCGTGCGCCGCGAGGAGGCGCTGGCCCAGCTCGCCGAGGTCACCGGCGTCCCCGAAAAAGACATCTACCTGCGCACCCGCCGCCAGCAGAAGGGCACGGCCCAGTACGAGAAGCTCGACCAGGTCGGCGAGTTCGTGGCCGTCGACGAGGGCGGCCTGAAGCTGCTCGTGAATTTCACCGACTACCTGGACACGGGCCTGTTCCTGGACCACCGGATCACGCGCAAGCGCCTGGGCGAGCTGGCCAGGGGCAGGCGATTCCTCAACCTCTTTTCCTACACTGGCACCGCGACCGTGCATGCCGCCGCCGGCGGCGCGAGCGGTTCGCTGTCGGTGGACATGTCGCGCACCTATCTGGACTGGGCCCGCCGCAACCTGGCGCTGAACGGTTTCGACGACGGTCGGCACGGGCTGCTGCAGGCGGACTGCGTCGAGTGGCTGGCGCGAGACGACGGGCAGCGTTTCGGCCTGGTTTTCCTCGATCCGCCGAGCTTCTCGAACTCCAAGCGCATGCAGGGCGAGTTCGACGTGCAGCGCGACCACGTGCGGCTGGTGCGGCAGGCGCTGGGGCGCCTCGACCCCGGTGGGCTGCTGGTGTTCTCCAACAACCTGCAGCGCTTCAAGCTCGACCGCGAGGCGCTGGCCGACCTCACGGTCGAGGACTGGACCGCGTCGACTCTGCCACGCGACTTCGAGCGCCACGCGCGCATCCACCAGGTGTTCGCGATCCGGGCGAAGTCCTGACTTCGAATGCATTCCGCGGCGCCCGTGTGCTGCGCTAAAGTTCTGCGGCGCCGTGCGCGCCTGGAGTAACGATGACATCGACGGCCTGGGGATCTTCGCTCTGGAGTGGCATGTCGCTGCAGCCCGGCAGCGTGCGCGTGGTCCTGCTCGACCGCCTGACTCGGTCGCTCGGCAAGGACCCCGAGACCGCCACGCCGCGCGACGTCTATGACGCGCTGTCGCTGGCCGTGCGCGAGGAACTCACCTCGCGCTGGCTCGCGACCAGCCGGCGCGTGTCGCGCGCGCGCGTCAAGCGCGTGTGTTACCTGTCCGTGGAGTTTCTTCCCGGCCGCTCGCTGATCAACGCGCTGTCGAGCCTCGACGGCGACCTGGTCGCAGAGGCGCGCGCCGTGGTCCGGGAACTCGGCCTCGACCTCGACGACGTCGCCGCCCTCGAGCAGGACCCGGGCCTTGGAAATGGCGGCCTCGGCCGCCTCGCGGCCTGCTTCCTCGACTCGCTGGCGACCCTCAACTATGCGGCGGTCGGCTACGGCATCCGCTACGACTACGGCATCTTCACCCAGGTGATCGGCGAGGACGGCGGCCAGCGCGAGATCGCCAGCAGCTGGCTCAAGCTGCGCAACGTCTGGGAAATCCCGCGCAGCGACGCCGAGTACATCGTGCGCTTCGGCGGCCGGTGCCAGACCGAGACCGACGCAGACGGCAAGGTCCGTCATCGCTGGGTCGACACCCAGGACATCGTCGCCGCCGGTTTCGACCATCTCGTGCCCGGCAACCGCGGCCCGACCGTCAATCACCTGCGCCTGTGGTCCGGTCGCGGCATCACCCCTTTCCACATCGACCAGTTCAACGCCGGCTACCACCTGCGCGCGGTCGAGGAGCAGATCGCGGCCAAGAACGTGTCGCGCGTGCTTTACCCTGACGATTCGACGCCGCAGGGCCGGGAGTTGCGGCTGCGCCAGCAGTACTTCTTCGTGAGCGCGAGCCTGCAGGACCTGCTGGCCCAGCACCTCGACGAGGGTCGGCCGCTATCCGAGCTGCCGGATGCGGTCGCGATCCAGCTCAACGACACGCACCCGGCGCTGGCGATTCCCGAACTGCTGCGCCTGCTCATGGACGAGCACGGCCTCGACTGGGAGCAGGCCTGGCCGATCACGCACCAGTGCTTCGGCTACACCAATCACACGCTGCTGCCGGAAGCGCTCGAGACCTGGCCCGTCGAAATGTTCGAGCGTCTGCTCCCAAGGCACCTGCAGATCATCTACGACATCAACGACGAGTTCCTGCAGGCCCTGGGCGTCGAGGGGCTGTCGGTGCGAGGCCAGCACCGCGACATGTCGATCATCGACGAGGACCACGGCCGGCGCGTGCGCATGTCGCACCTCGCGATCATCGGCAGCCGGCGCGTCAACGGCGTGGCGAAGCTCCATTCCGAGCTCATGCGCCGGACCATCTTCGCGAACTTCGCCGAGCTGTGGCCCGAGCGCTTCACGAACGTCACCAACGGCATCGCCGTGCGGCGCTGGCTCAAGCAGTCGAACCCCGGGCTGTCCACGCTGCTGACCGAGCGGCTCGGCTCGGCCTGGGAGAACGACCTCGAGGAACTCGAGCGCCTGCGCTGGGCGGTCGACGACGAGGGCTTCCGTGGCCGCTTCGCCGAGATCAAGCGCTTCAACAAGCAGCGCCTCACGGCCGCGGTGCTGCGCCGCGCCGGCGTCGCGATCGACCCCGCGTCGATGTTCGACGTGCACGTCAAGCGCATCCACGAGTACAAGCGCCAGCTGCTGAACCTGCTGCACGTGGTGGTCCGCTACAACCGCATCCGCGCCAACCCGGCCGGCGACTTCGTGCCGCGCAGCGTGCTGTTCGCCGGCAAGGCGGCGCCGGGCTATTTCCTGGCCAAGGCGATCATCCGCCTGGTCAACAATGTCGCCCGGACCATCAACGCCGACCCCGTCGTGGACGGGCGCCTGCGCGTGGTGTTCCTGCCGGACTACGACGTCTCGCTCGCGCAGCAGATCATGCCGGCGGCCGACCTGTCGCAGCAGATCTCGACCGCGGGCATGGAAGCTTCCGGCACCGGCAACATGAAGCTGGCCCTGAACGGCGCGCTGACCATCGGCACGCTCGATGGCGCGAACATCGAGATGCTCGACTGCGTGGGGCACGACAACATGTTCATCTTCGGGCTCACGTCCGACGAGGTCGTCGCACGCCGCGCCGGGGGTTACGTGCCCCGGCAGTTCCTGCGGGGCAACGCCGAGCTCGAGCAGGCCCTCGAGATGATCGCCGCGGGGTTCTTCAGTCCCGGCAACAAGGACGAGGCGCGCCCGGTGGTCGACCGGCTGCTGGGGGCCGGCGAGCCCTACCTGGTGCTCGCGGACTTCAAGGCCTACGACGCCGCGCAGGCGGCTGCCGACGCCCTGTATCGCCAGCCCTCGGAGTGGACCCGCCGGGCCGTTGCCAACACGGTCGGCATGGGGACATTCTCGAGCGACCGCAGCATCCGCGAGTACGCGGAGCGCATCTGGGGCATCAGGCCGGTGCTGTAGTGGCGCAGCCTTTTTCCCAGCAGGAGTGCCGGACATGACGACGGTCGCAGCGCCGCGCCTGACTGCCGAGGATCTCTACCTCTTCGGCGAGGGCAATCACCACCAGGTGCACTACAAGCTCGGCGCGCACCCGGGCACGTTCGCGGGTCGCGAGGGCACGAACTTCGCCGTGTGGGCGCCCAATGCCTCGCGCGTCAGCGTGGTCGGCCACTTCAACGACTGGAACGGCGACCGCAACGTCATGGAGAGCCGCGGCAACAGCGGCGTGTGGGAACTGTTCGTCGCCGGCATCGGCGCCGGCACGGCCTACAAGTTCGAGATCCGCACGCGTGACGGGCGCCTGCTGCTGAAGGCCGATCCCTATGCGTTTGCGGCCGACCTTCGTCCCGGCAACTGCTCGCTCGTCGCCGAACTCGAGGGCTATGCCTGGGGCGACGGTGCCTGGCTCGAGGCGCGGCGGGGCATGGATCCGGCGCGCGCCCCGATCAACGTCTACGAGGTCCACCCCGGCTCGTGGCGCCATGCCACGTCCCGCACGCCGCCGTTCCTGCGCTGGGACGAACTCGCCGAACAGCTGATCCCCTACGCGCTGGACATGGGCTACACCCACCTCGAGCTCATGGGCGTCGCCGAACATCCGCTCGATGCGTCGTGGGGCTACCAGGTCACGGGTTACTTCGCGCCCACGGCGCGATTCGGGCCGCCGGAGGCATTCATGGCCTTCGTCGACCGCTGCCACCAGGCCGGCCTGGGCGTCATCATCGACTGGGTGCCGGCGCATTTCCCCAAGGATGCCCACGGGCTTGCGGACTTCGACGGTTCGCCGCTGTACGAACATGCCGACCCGCGCCAGGGCGAGCACGCCGACTGGGGCACGCGCATCTTCAACTACGGCCGGCACGAGGTGCGCAACTTCCTGATCGCGAATGCGCTGCACTGGATCGAGCGCTTCCACGTCGACGGCCTGCGTGTCGACGCGGTCGCCTCGATGCTGTACCTCGACTACAGCCGCGACCCTGGCGACTGGGTGCCGAACCGTTACGGTGGCCGCGAAAACCTCGAAGCCATCGATTTCCTGAAGCAGCTGAACGGCGTGATCCGCTCGCGCCACCCGGGCGTGCTCACCATCGCCGAGGAGTCGACCGCGTTCCCGGGCGTGACGCGCCCGGAAACCGAGGGCGGCCTGGGCTTCTCGATGAAGTGGAACATGGGCTGGATGAACGACACGTTGCGCTACCTGTCGTTCGACCCGATCCACCGGCGATACCATCACGACAGCGTCACGTTCTCGTTCGTGTACGCCTGGTCCGAGCGCTACATGCTGCCGCTATCGCACGACGAGGTCGTGCACGGCAAGGGCTCGCTGCTGGCGAAGATGCCCGGCGACGACTGGCAGAAGCGCGCGAACCTGCGCCTGCTGGCGGCCTACATGGCCGTGCACCCCGGCAAGAAGCTGCTGTTCATGGGCTCCGAGTGGGGCCAGTGGGAGGAATGGTCCGAGGCCGGGTCGCTGCACTGGCACCTGCTCGGCGACTTCCGGCACAGCTCGCTCGCCGACTTCAACCGCGTGCTCAACCGCCTGTACCGGGATACGGCCGCGCTGCACGCGACCGACTGGAATGGCGAGGCTTTCCGCTGGCTCGAACTGCACAACTCGCCCGAGAGCGTTTTCGGCTTCCTGCGCGGACCGCTGGACGGCAGCGACCGGCCGCTCGCGTGCATGTTCAACGCCACGCCTGTGCCGCGGCCCGGCTATCGCATCGGGCTGCCCGCCGGTGGACGCTGGAACAAGATCGTCGACTCCGACGACACGGCCTGGGGCGGCTCGGGGCACGCCCGCCACGAGGCCTGGGTCGACGCGCAGCCGGGCGAATGGAACGGCCTGCCGTTCCACGCCGACGTCACGCTGCCGCCGCTCGGTGCGGTGCTGTTCCGGCAGGATGGCTGACGCGTGACGACAGGGGGAGTGACCGCAGGGTCCGCGGCGGCGCCGGCCATCGAGTCCGGGCGACTGGAGGCGCTCGGCGCCCAGCTCGTCGACGGCGGGGTCAACTTCGCGGTCTTTGCCGCGCACGCTTCCGCCGTGTGGCTCGAGCTGTTCGAGTCGCCTGACGGGCCGCCCGTGGCGCGCTTCGCGCTGCCCGCGAGGTCGGGCGATGTCTGGCACGGCTTCGTCCCGTCGCCGCTGGCGGGCGCGGGCACGCTCTATGGCTATCGCGTCGAAGGTCCCTGGGCCCCCGACGACGGGCATCGCCACAACAGGCACAAGCTGCTGGTGGACCCGTACGCCTATGACGTGGTGGGCGAGCTGCGCCACGGGCCCTGGCTGAGGGTCGGCACCAGCAACGACGAACTGCCCGACGCGCAGGACAGCGCTGCCTTCGTGCCGCGCGCGCGCGTCGTGAACCGCAGCTTCGACTGGGCTGGCGACCGTTCGCCGGCAACCCCCTGGCGCGACACGCTGCTCTACGAGCTGCACGTCAAGGGCTACACCATGCGGCACCCTGAGGTGCCTGCGGAGTGGCGCGGCAAGTACCTGGGACTCACGGTGCCGGCCGTAATCGATCACCTGCGCTCGCTGGGCGTGACGGCCGTCGAGCTGATGCCATGCCACGCCTTCGCCTCCGAGCCCTTCCTGGTCGAGCGCGGCCTCACGAACTACTGGGGCTACAACCCCTATGCCTGGTCTGCGCCGGCCCGGCAGTACGCCGTCGACGACCCGGTCCGCGAATTCAAGCAGATGGTTCGCGCGCTGCACGCGGCCGGCATCGAGGTGATCCTCGACGTGGTGTTCAACCACAGCGCCGAGGGCGGCGCAGAGGGGCCGACCATCGGCCTGCGCGGACTCGACAATCGCAGCTACTACCGGCTGCCGCGCCACGAGCTCGCCGGCTACGAGAACCACAGTGGTTGCGGCAACACGCTCAATGCCGACCATCCCGCCGTGAGCGCGCTGATCCTCGACAGCCTGCGCTACTGGATGACGGACATGCACGTCGACGGCTTCCGCTTCGACCTCGCGCCCGTGCTGGCGCGGACACGCGCGGGCTTCGATCCCCAGTCGCCGATCTTCGCGGCGATGCGCGCGGATCCGGCGCTCGCCTACGCGAAGCTGATCGCCGAGCCCTGGGACGTCGGGCCGGGCGGCTACCAGCTGGGCCGCTTCCCCGCGGGGTGGGCCGAGTGGAACGACCGCTATCGCGACACCGTGCGGGCCTTCTGGCGCGGCGACCGGCGCCAGCTGGGCGGCATGGCGGAGCGCATCGCGGGATCCAGCGACCTGTTCCGCAATCCGGGTCGCCGCCCCTGGGCGAGCGTCAACCACGTCACTGCGCACGACGGGTTCACGCTCGCCGACCTCGTGAGCTACAACGATCGCCACAACGAGGCCAACCTGGAAGGCAACCGCGACGGGCATGCCGACAACCTGAGCTGGAATTGCGGCGCCGAAGGCCCGAGCAGCGATCCGGAGGTGCAGGCGCTGCGTGCGAGGCAGCTGCGCAACTTCCTGGCCACGCTGTTCCTGTCGCAGGGCACGCCGATGCTGCTGGGCGGCGACGAGTTCGGCCGCACGCAGCAGGGCAACAACAACGCCTATTGCCAGGACAGCCCGATCGGCTGGATCGACTGGGCCATGGACGCGGGCCAGCGTTCCCTGCTCGAATTCGTGCGGCGCGCCGCGGCCCTTCGCCGCGCGCGAAGGGAGCTGCGGCGCGACACGTTCTTCAAGGGGTCGCCGCGACACCCGGGCAGCGACGAAGTGCGCTGGCTGCATCCGGACGGCCGCGAGATGGGTCCGGCCGACTGGGCCGACCCCGATTCCGGCACGCTGGGCGTGCGGTTCGAGTCGAGGTCCGCCCGCGACCTGCTGGTGCTGGCCTGCGCGGACAAGTGGCCGCGCCGCTTCAGGCTTCCGCCGGGCGCCTGGCGCTGCCTGCTGGACAGCGCAGCCCACGACGACGCGGCCGGGGAGAACATCTTCATCGGCGAGCGAATGCTGCTGCCCCACAGCCTGTGCGTACTCGAGTCGGAACAGGCCGCGGCGGAGACCGCATGACGGACGTTGAACCGAACGCCGGCCTGATCGCGCGCCTCGCCTCCCTGAGGGGCGTCGGGGAGTCCTACAACGACTATCGCGGCGAGCTGCGCGAGGTGGGACTCGCGACCCAGGCGGGCATCCTGCGCGCGATGGGCTTCGATCCCGTTGACGCCGGCGCGCTCGAGGCAGGCATCCGTGAGGCGGAGATCGCCCACTGGCGGGAACTGCTTCCGCCCGTGGTCGTGCTGCGCGGCACTGACGCGCCCGCCGAAGTGGTCGCGAACATTCCCGCCGACGCCCTGTCTGCACCGCTGCGCCTGACCCTGCGGCAGGAATGCGGCGAAACGCAGGCGATGGAGGTGAGGCCGGCCGATTGCCACGAGGTCGATCGCGGCACGCACTTCGGGCGCGAGATATCCAGGCGCAGCCTGCCGCTTCCTGCCGGCCTGCCGACGGGCTATCACCAGCTCGAGGCCGCGGGTGGCGGGCTGCAGGGGCGTTGCGCGCTCGTCGTCGCGCCTGCGCACTGCCACGAGCCGGAGGCCCTGCTGGCCGGTCGTCGGCTGTGGGGCGTCGCGGTCCAGCTCTATACGCTGCGTTCGCCGCGCAACTGGGGCGTCGGCGATTTCGCGGACCTGCAGCACGTCGTGCGTGCGGCGGCCGCAGCCGGCGCGAACTTCGTCGGACTGAATCCGCTGCACGCGCTGTTCCCGGCGCGCCCATCCAGCTGCAGCCCCTACAGCCCCTCCAGCCGGCATGCGCTCAACGTGCTGTACATCGCCGTCGAGCGATTGCCCGAGTTCGCTGCCTGTCCGGAGGCGCGGGCCCAGGTGTCGGATCCAGCCTTCCAGGATCGCCTGGCCGCGTTGCGTTCACCGACGCACGTCGACTACGCCGGGGTCGCTGCCGCCAAGTTCCCTGTGCTCGAGCTGCTGTACGCCCATTTCCTGAATGCGCGTTCCGCCGCGGCGCGCGCGCGGCGCGGCAGCTTCGCGACCTGGCGCGCCGAGCGCGGTGCGACGCTGGAGCGGCACGCGCTGTTCGATGCGCTGGACGAGCACTTCGCCGGCGTCGATCCGAATTCGCATGGCTGGCAGTCCTGGCCGCAGGAATACCGTGATCCCGCATCGTCGGCGGTGAAGGCGTTCGCGCGCAAGGCGGCTCGCCGGGTCGGTTTCTACGCCTGGCTGCAGTGGCTCGCGGATTCGCAACTCGCGGAAGTGCAGGCGACCTGCGTCGAGCTTGGAATGGCAGTCGGCCTCTACGGCGACTATGCCGTCGGCGTCAGCCCCAATGGCTCGGAGACCTGGTCGGACCAGTCCGTCTACCGAATGAAGGCCGGCGTGGGTGCGCCGCCCGACGCACTCGCGCTCAAGGGCCAGGACTGGGGCATTCCACCGCAGGATCCGCGCGCGCTCGAGCAACGCGGCTACGTGCCCTTCGTGGCGCTGCTGCGCTCCAACATGCGCCACTTCGGCGCACTGCGCCTCGATCACGTGATGGCGCTGTTCCGGCAGTGGTGGGTGCCGCAGGGGCTGGGCGCCATGGACGGCGGCTACGTCCACTATCCTCTCGAGGACCTCGCCTCGGTCGTCGCGCTCGAGAGCACGCGAGCCGGCTGCATGGTGATCGGCGAGGACCTCGGCACCGTTCCGCCCGAAGTCGGCCGTGCGATGGCCGACTACCGGCTGTATCACTACAAGGTCATGTTGTTCGAGAAGGCCGACGACGGATTCCGCGCGCCGGCCGGCTACCTGCGCAACGCGATCGCGACGATCTCGACCCATGATCTGCCGACGCTGCGCGGCTGGTGGGAGGCGGCGGACGTCGCCCTGCGCGATCGGCTCGGGCTGTTTCCCGACGAGGCGATGCGCCACCTCCTGGTGGCGGAGCGCGCGAACGATCGCGAGCGGCTGATCGACGCGCTTGCCGCGGCCGGTATCCGGCCCCGCTGGCCCGTCGATCGCTACGAGCCGGCCTTCGCCGCCGCCCTGCATCAGTTCCTTGGCCGCACCGCCGCGGCGCTTGCCGTGGTGCAGGCCGAAGACCTCGCCGGCATGGTCGATCCGGTCAACGTGCCGGGGACCAGCGGGGAATATCCGAACTGGCAGCGAAAGCTCAGCGTGGACGTCGAGTCCCTGTTCGAATCGGCCGACGCCCGCCGGGTGCTCGAGGCCCTGCAGACGGAGCGTGGCGGAGGGGTGATGGCATGACGCGACTCATCGCCGATATCGGCGGCACCAACGCGCGGTTCGCGCTGGTCGATGAAGGCACCACGCACGACGAACGCGTGCTGTCCTGCGCGAGCTACGCCGAGCTCGGCGCGGTCGTCGAGGCCTACCTGGCAGGCGCGGGCGCTTCGGCACGGCCCGTCGAGGCCGCCTTCGCGGTGGCCGGTCCGATCACCGGCGACTCCATCCTGCTCACCAACCTCGGCTGGCGGTTCTCGGCGGCGGAACTGCGCAGCGCGGTGGGCCTGCAGCGCCTGCTGGTGATGAACGATTTCACGGCGCTGGCGGTGGCGCTGCCGGCGCTCACGGCCGCCGATGTCCGCAGCGTGGGAGGCGGCGTGGCAGTGCCCGGCGCGCCGATCGCGCTGCTCGGCCCCGGCACGGGCCTCGGCGTTTCGGGCCTCGTGCCCGTGCCCGGCGGCTATGTTCCGCTGCAGGGCGAGGGCGGGCACGCGACGCTGGCCGCGGAGACCGCGCGCGAGTCCGCGGTGCTCGACGTGCTGCGCGCCCGTTACACGCACGTCTCCGCGGAGCGCGTGCTCTCGGGGCCCGGGCTGGTCAATCTCTACGAGGCCCTGTGCCTGGCCGAAGGCCGCGATCCCGCGACGCTCGGGCCCGCCGACATCACTCGCCTGGGCCTCGCCGGTGCCGAGCCCCTGTGCGCCGAGGTCCTGCAGCTGTTCTGCGGCTGGCTGGGGGCGGTGGCGGGGAACCTGGCGCTGACGCTGGGCGCGACCGGCGGCGTGTTCATCGGCGGCGGCATCGTGCCGCAGCTGGGCGAGGCCTTCGGGCGCTCGCCGTTCCGCGCGCGCTTCGAGGCCAAGGGCCGCTACCGCGACTTCCTCGCCGGCATCCCCACGACCGTGATCACCGCGAGGCTGCCGGCCTTCACCGGCCTGGTGCGCGCGTTCGACACCACCGGTCCCTGGCTCGAAGTGCGCAGCTGAGTGGTAACAATCGTGCCTGGCACGATTGTTACCAGGCCGTGCTAGAGCAGGTCGCGCAGCCGGAACCACAGCATCGCCAGCACCAGCGCGGGACGGCGCAGGGCCATGCCGCCCGGGAAGTCGTAGTGCGTGATCCGGCTGAAGACGTCGAGACGTCCCGCCTGTCCGGCGATGGCCTCGGCCATCAGCCGGCCGGCCAGCGCCGTCAGCGCCATGCCGTGGCCCGAGAAGCCCTGCACGAAGTAGACGTTGGGCGCTATCCGGCCGAAGTGCGGAGCGCGGTTCATGGTGATGTCGACGAAGCCGCCCCAGGCGTATTCGACGTCCACGTCCGCGAGCTGCGGAAACACCTTTAGCATGCGTGCGCGCGTGGCGCGCCTGGTGCCCAGCGGGTCGAGGCCTGAATAGCTCACGCGCCCGCCGAACAGCATCCGGTGATCGGCCGACAGGCGGAAGTAGTCGAGCACCCAGTTGACGTCCGAGACCGCCATGCCATTGGAAATCAGGCTGCGCGCGCGCTCGGCGCCGAGCTGCTCGGTGGCGATGATGTAGGTGCCGACCGACATGATCTTGCGCTGCAGGGCCGGCACGAGGCCCTCGAGGTAGCAGTTGCCGGCGAGGGCCACATGCCGGGCGCGAACCGCGCCATGGGA
>JADZCS010000057.1 GCA_020851435.1 Gammaproteobacteria bacterium
CCGCGCGGGTTGATGTACAGCACCACGTTGCCGGGCGCGGCGTAGAGCTGCATCTCCAGCGCGAAGCGCGGGCCGTAGTTGGTGAAGGGCCCGCCGTGGATCTCGAGGATCAGCGGATACTTCTTCGTCGCGTCGAAGCCCGGCGGCTTGACGATCCAGCCCTGGATCTCGCGGCCGTCGGCGCTCGAGGGGAACGTGATCTCCTCGACCTGGCCGAGCTGGCGCAGCGCCAGGAAGTCGCCGTTGAGGTCGGTGAGTTCGCGGCCCGAGCGGCCGATCGCCACCTCGGAAGGCTTGAGCGGCGTCGACTTCGTCCAGGCGAAAGTGCCGTCGCGCGCGACGCTGAACGAGCCGCCGTCGTAGGGCCGCGACCAGGACTCGCCGCCCATGTCGTTGACCAGCTGCGTGAGCTTGCCGTCCAGCGTGACGTTGGCCACGCGCGTGCGGCCGTGGTCGTCGTAACTGAAATAGAGGCTGCGGCCGTCGGCCGCGAACACCGGGGCCGTGACGTCGCGGTCGAGGTCGGCCAGCAGTTCGCGCCGTCCGCCGCCGTTGGCGTCCATCACGTACAGCCTGCGCCGCTGGTAGCCCAGGAACTTGTCGTCGAAGCCGACCCAGGCGATGCGCCCGTCGCGCGCCACGGCCGGGTCGCCGTCGGGACCGAAGCGGTCGGTCAGGCGCGTCATCGCGCCGTCGGCGACCGCCACGCGATAGAGGTCCGAGTCGAAGGGCACGTACTCGACGTCGTCGCGGCGGTTGGCGCTGACGATCAGCGCGCGGCTGTCGGGCGTCCAGGCCATGCCGCCGGCGTGGTCGAAGCGGCCGCTCGTGAGCTGCCGGGCCGTGCCGCCCTCGGCGGGAACCACGAACACCTGCGCGAAGGCCTCGGGCAGCATGCCCTCGCCGTCGGCGCGGTAGACCACGCGGTCGACCAGCTTGAGCGGCTCGGCCCACTTGGCGCCCTCGGGGGCCGTGGGCAGGGTCACCTTCAGGGCCTCGTGCCGGTCGGGCACGCGCATCACGAACGCGATGCTGCGGCCGTCCGGGGCCCAGGCGAGGTCCAGGGGGGCCTGGGTCAGCATGGTGACCCGCGCGACCGTGCCCGAGTCCATGTAGCGCATGAAGATCTGGGCGCCGCCGTCGGCGTCGGCGCCCACCCAGGCGATGCGGCCGCCGTCAGGCGACCAGCGCGCGAGGCCGTCGCTGAAGGAGTTCGACAGCAGCGGCCGGTGCCGGGTGGCGTCGGCCGAGGCCAGCCACAGCGCCGAGCGCCGCCGGTCGCTGCGGATGTCGTGGAAGCGGCGCGCGTAGACGACCTCGCGGCCGTCGGGCGAGATCTGCGGGTCGCTGGCCCATTCCAGCTCGAAGACGTCCGCCGGGGACAGGGGCCGGGAGGCCGCGGGCGAGGGCGCCGGGGCGGACTCGGCCGCCGCGCCGAGCGCCGGCGCCAGCGCGGCCAGCAGCAGGCCCAGCAGGGCGGGCGAGGCCAGTCGGGCTAGCGGGTTATCGCGCATTTTCGGTAACTCCCGGCCTTAGAACGCAAAGGGCATCCATGGTAACCTTCGCGCCCCGGAACTGCCCGCGGTTTGCCCAAGAACACCATGCTCCAGACCATCCACGAAAAGCTCAAGGGTCCGTTCGCCATCAGCATCCTCGGCATCCTCGCCGTGGTGTTCGTGTTCTGGGGCGTCGAGTTCGTGAGCCTCGGCTCCGGACCGAACGCGTCGGGCATCAAGGTCAACGGCACCGACCTCAACGGCGAAGAACTGCGCCGCGCCTACCAGGAAGAGATCAACCGCATCCAGGTGGCCCTGGGCGACCAGGACGTGCCGGCCGAAATCCGCACGCGCATCCAGGGCGACGTGCTCGAGGGCAGCATCCGCCGCGAGCTCATCCGCCAGCGCGCCGAGGAACTGCGCCTGCGCGCCAGCGACGCCGACCTGCTCGAGTCGCTCAAGCAGTACGAAGCCTTCATGGTCGACGGCAAGTTCAACAAGGACGCGTACTACGCCACGCTGCGCGCCGAGAACATCGAGCCGACGCGCTTCGAGGCGCAGCAGCGCCAGCAGCTCGCGATCCGCCTGCTCGACCGCGGCCTGGCCGCGTCGACGTTCGTCACCAAGGGCGAACTCGAGCGCACCGCGGCGCTGCGCAACGAGACGCGCGCGATCGGCTATGCGGTCGTGCCGGCGGCGAGCTTCGTCGCGGGCATCGCGCCGGACGAGGCTTCGGTCAATGCCTGGTACGAGAAGAACGCCAAGCAGTACATGACGGCCGAGACGGCCACGATCGAGTACATCGACCTGTCGCTGGCCGACGTCGCCTCGGGCGTCACGGTCACCGACGAAGCCCTGCACGCCTACTTCGACGAGAACCAGCAGCGCTTCGCGGCCGCCGAGCGGCGCCGCGCCAGCCACATCCTGATCGCGATCGACCAGGACGAGGCCAAGGCGAAGAAGCAGGCCGAAGACCTGCTCGCGCGCGCCAAGGCCGGCGAGGACTTCGCCGCGCTGGCGCGCCAGTTCTCGCAGGACACCGGCTCCGCCGCGCAGGGCGGCGACCTCGGCTGGGCCGAGAAGAGCTTCTTCGTCGGTCCGTTCGGCGACGCGGTGTGGGGCATGCAGCAGGGCCAGATCATCGGCCCGGTGCGCACCGAGTTCGGCTTCCACGTGATCCGCCTCGACGGCGTCGAGGCCGGTCACGCCAAGTCCTTCGACGAGGCACGCGTGGAACTCGAGGGCGAGTATCGCCGCAACGAGGCCGAGAAGCGCTTCGGCGACCTGCAGGAGCAGCTCGACACCACCACCTTCGAGTCGGGCGGCAACCTGGCGCAGGTGGCCACCAAGCTGGCCCTGACGATCAAGAAGCTCGACGTGTTCACGCGCCAGGGCGGCGGCGACCTGGGCGCCGATCCGAAGCTCGTGAGCACGGTGTTCGCGGCCGACATGCTCGGCGGCAGCATCGCGCGCACCGTGCCGCTGGGCGAGGGCCGCGTGGTCGCGGTCCGCGTGGCGGCCCACCAGCCGTCCCAGCAGAGGCCGCTGGCCGAAGTTCGCGACCAGGTCGTCGAGGCCGTGCGCCTCGCGCAGGCCCGCGAGCAGGCCTCCGCGGCCGCCAGCGAGCTCATGAAGCAGCTGCAGGGCGGTGGCAACTGGTCCGAGCTCGCGGCCGCGCGCAGCGTCGTCACGCCCGCCGGCCCCAGCGTTACGCCGCGGGCCGTGCGCCGCGACGACACCACGATCCCCGCACCGGTCCTCAAGAGCGCCTTCAAGGCCTCGCGCCCGCAGAACGGTCCCGCGTACGGTCTGGCCGCGCTCGAGAACGGCGACGCCGTCGTGTGGGCCGTGACGACCGCCCAGCCGGGGTCGCCCGAGTCCATGATCCCGGCCGAGCGCCAGCAGTTCGTCGAGCGCGTGCGCGACGACCTGCGCGTCGGCGACACCTCGGTCTACGTCGCGCAGCTGCGCGCCGAAGCCAAGGTCAAGGGCAACACCAAGATCTTCGACTGATTGGTAACAATCGTGCCAGGCACGATTGTTACCAGCCCGGGTGGCGGGCGAGCGCCTGTGACAGCGCCGCGTGGGAGCAGCCGACGGCTCGGGCGACGTCCCTCAGTGAGCCCAGTTGGCTCGCTGATGCTGCCAACGCGATCCTCAATCTCGCGTCAGCAACTGCCTGGGGTGGCCGGCTGCGGCTCGCGAGTTCCCCGCGGCTGATCCCGTAGGCCTCGCAAACAGCCTCGATCACCTGGTCAAGACTGGCCCATCCCCCCGATGGCGGTTCCACGGCCGGTGTCCGCCCGCCGTGGTATCCGAAAGGGGACTTCGCTGCCACGGCCTCTGCGCCCTCCGTGAGGCGCCGGTAGGCCGCTACCGCGGCGGTGCGCTCAGCGCCGAGGATTCCGAGCACGAGGCGCGTGGCGACCCACGCGGGCACCTGGCCGCCCAGGTACGCGCGATGTCCTGACCAGGGATAGTCTCCGGCGCTCGCCGCGAGCCCCGCACGTACCGGATTGAGATGGATGTAGCGCGCAGCCGCGACCAGGTAGCGGTCGCTGGTCACCGGCTGCGAGAAGAAGCGTCGGTCGAACAACTGGCCGGTCGTTTCGCGCCGCTCCTGCAGGTAACGCGAGTAACGCCCCGCGAGGTCGCGCATAAGGTGGCTGGCGGATTCATCCTGGACCTGCAGCAGGAGGTGCAGGTGATTCGGCATCCAGCAATACGCGTGGGCGCGTGCTCCGCCGCCGGTCAGGACATCGAACGCCAGGCCGTCGAGCGCGGCGTAATCCTGTGGCGTGTCGAAAATGGCCGCCCTGTGATTGCCGCGTAGGGTGACGTGATAGATCGCGCCCGCGGCATGAACGCGCAGTGGCCGCCCCATGAGTAGTCTCCTGTGAGACTCGCATCATGGAGCTGCCCGGCGCCCGGCTGAACCTTCAAAACTGGCGTGTTTGGTAACAATCGTGCCTGGCACGATTGTTACCACTATTCAGGAAAATACATCCCGACGTGGCTGTAGCCGCCGTCGACGTAGAGCACTTCGCCGGTGATGCCGAGGGCGAGGTCGGAGCACAGGAAGGCGGCGGCGTTGCCGACGTCCTCCAGCGTGACGTTCTTGCGCATCGGCGAGGCCTGCTCGACGTGGTGCAGCATCTTGCGGAAGCCGGGGATGCCGGCGGCGGCGAGGGTCTTGATCGGGCCCGCCGAGATGGCGTTGGCGCGGATGCCCTTCGGGCCGAGGTCGGCGGCGAGGAAGCGCACGTTGGCTTCGAGGCTGGCCTTGGCGAGGCCCATCACGTTGTAGGCCGGGATCGAGCGCACCGCGCCCAGGTAGGACAGCGTCAGCATCGAGGCGTTGCGGCCTTCCATCAGCGGCAGGCCGGCGCGCGCCAGCGCGGTGAGGCTGTAGCTGGAAACATCATGCGCCACGCGGAAAGCCTCGCGGCTGGTGGCCTCGAAGAAGCCGCCGGTCATCGCCTCGCGCGGCGCGAAGGCCACCGAGTGGATGATGATGTCGAGGCCGCCCCATTCAGACTTGAGCAGGTCGAACGCGCCCGTGATCTCGTCGTCGATCGACACGTCCATGGGCATGGTCAGCTTGCAGCCCAGCTCGCCCGCCATCTCGACCACGCGGTCCTTCATGCGGTCGTTGACGTAGCTGAAGGCCAGCTCGGCGCCCTCGCGCGCAAACGCCTGCGAAATGCCCCAGGCGATCGAACGTTCGCTCGCGAGCCCGACGATCAGCGCCTTCTTGCCAGCCAGAAATCCCATGTAAACCGTCTCCTGAACTTATCCGCCAAAATCCCTGCGACCGTCGACGAAGACGGTCAGCGTCTGTCCGTGCCTGAGGCTCGAGCCGCGCAGCCCGTTCCAGGCCTGCAGCTGGCCTACGCTCACGTCGAAGCGCCGCGCGATCGCGTACAGCGTATCGCCCTTCTGCACCTTGTACTGCAGTTCGCGCGTGACCGGCTCGGCGGGCGCGTCCTCGACCAGCGGCGCGACCTCGGTGATCGGCCTGACGTCCGACACCGGCGTCGCCACGGCCGCCGTCAGCGGCGCCGTGCGCGGGGGCGCCGAAGCGGCGCGCGCGACGCGCTCGTCGGCCGGCGGGCCGCCGCGTCCGACGACCAGCTTCTGTCCCGGCTTCAGCGTCGCTTTCGTCGAGATGCCGTTGAGCTTCGCCAGCTGCGCGGTGCTCAGGCCGTTGCGCTTCGCGATCCTCGACAGCGAGTCGCCCGACTTCACGGTGACGCGCTTCACGCCCGTGGAGGCCGTGCGGCCGCGCTTCGGCGGATCGCCGACCTGCGCGGACAGGCCCGTGCGCGGCGCGGCGACGCCGGACGCCGGCACCCAGATCTCGTCGCCGGCCGAAAGCTTGCCCAGCCGCCCGCCGTTGAGGTCGCCCAGCGCCGCGACCGTCACCTTGTGGCGGTTCGCGATCGACGCGGCGGTCTCGCCGCGCTGCACGGTGTGTGCCGACAGCTGCATGCGCTCCTCGCTGCTGAGGCTGGCGATGCGCTGGTCGAACTCCCGGCTGATCGCCTGGGGCACCAGCAGGCGGTGCGGACCGCTCGGGTCCGTGGCCCAGCGATGGTGCGCCGGGTTCAGCGCGTGCAGTTCCTCGACGTCGAGGCCTGCGAGCGAGGCGGCGTAATGCAGGTCCACGGGGCCGTTGGTGTCGACCACGCGGAAATAGGGCGCATCGGCGATGACCGGCAGCGACATGCCGTTCTGTTCCGCGTTGCGCACCACGCGCGCGATCGCCAGCAGCTTCGGCACGTAGGCACGGGTCTCGGCCGGAATCGGCAGCGAGAAGAAGTCGGTCGGCTTGCCGGCGGCGCGATTGCGGTCGATGGCGCGGCGCACGTTGAGCGAGCCGTGGTTGTAGGCCGCGACCGCCAGCAGCCAGTCGCCGCCGAAGGTGTCGCGCAGGAATTCCAGGTAGTCGAGCGCGGCGCGCGTCGACTCGATGACGTCGCGGCGCTGGTCCTGCCACCAGTTCTGCTTGAGGCCGAAGTGCTGGCCGGTCGGCGCGATGAACTGCCACAGGCCCGCGGCGCGGCTCTTCGAATACGCGAAGGGGTTGAACGCGCTCTCGACCACCGGCAGCAGCGCGATCTCCAGCGGCATGCCGCGGCGGTCCACCTCACTGACGATGTGGTGCAGGTAGCGGCTGCTGCGGTCGAACACGCGGTTGAGGTAGTCCGGGTGCCTGACGTACCAGTTGTACTCGGTGGTGACCCAGGGATGCTCGACGTCGGGGATCGACATGCCCGTGCGCAGGCGTTCGAGGACGTCGGGGTAGGTGACCGGCGTGACCTGCTCGTCGTGCAGCGGGGGCTCGTCGAAGACGTGGGCCGGGCCGGGCTCGGCGGCAACCGTGGTGGCGGGCTCGCCCGGCCGCATCGCAGGCTTGTTCCTGGCGGGGTCGTTGACGATCACCGACATGGGCAGCGACGAGGTGGGCTTGACCGGCGCCTGGGCACAGGCCGCGAGCGTCGAGGCGAGCGTGACCAGCGAAGCGGCGCGGGCCAGCGGTCGGAGTACTCTTTTCATCTGAACGTGTCCTTCCAGCTGCGGACGACCGTGAAGGTCGCGACCGCGTCGTGTGGCACGCGCCCCGCATGGGCTGCCGCGGCCGCCTGCACGGCCGGCTCGCGGACGCGCAGGAAGGGATTGATCATGCGTTCCAGGCCGATGCTCGAGGGCAGCGTCGGCTCGTCACCTTGGCGCAGTTCGGCGACCTTTGCCGCGTAGTCCGTCGCAGTTGCGTTGGCCGGATCCACCGCCAGCGCGAATCGCAGGTTCGCGGCCGTGTACTCGTGCGCGCAGTACAGCAGCGTCTCCGGCGGCAGCGCTGCCAGCGCGTCGAGCGAGGCCAGCATCTGCGCGGGCGAGCCCTCGAACAGGCGGCCACAGCCGCCGCTGAACAGCGTATCCCCCGCGAACAAGGCGCCGTGGCCGTAGTAGGCGACATGACCGGCCGTGTGGCCCGGCACGTCGATGACCCTGAACTGCAGGCCCAGTCGCTCCAGCCGCACCGTATCGCCGCCGTGCACGCGGCGCGTGGCGTGCGGCACCGGTTCGCCGGCGGGGGCGATCACTTCGGCACCCGTCCGGTCCGCAAGTTCCGCGACGCCGCCCACGTGGTCGGCATGGTGGTGGGTGACGAGGATCGCGTCGAGCGAAAGGCTGGCGGCGTCGAGGGCGGCGAGCACGGGACGCGCATCACCCGGATCGACGACGACTGCCCGGTTGCCGGCCGTGAGTCCACGGATCAGCCAGAGATAGTTGTCGGCAAAGGCGCGGATGGGCGATACGTCGAGCATGCTGCCTGCGCCCTCCCGGACCCCGCCCGCACAGGTGCGTATTAAAGCCTTCCGGGCCGGAAAAATCGACCCCGGCATGCCGCAGCGGTATCCTTCGTTGCATGCAATCAGACCCCACCGGACTCGGTCCCTGGCTCCAAGGCCCGCTGGGCCACGCCGTCGTCGAGCAGGAACGCCGCGTGGTCGAGGCCGCGCTCGAGCGCGTGTTCGGCTATCACTGCCTGCAGGTCGGCGCCTGGGGCCCGGCCGACGCGTTCCTGGCCTCGGCCCGCACGCAGCGTCACGCGCTGCTGTCGATGCGCCCTGGCGTGGGCGCCGGCGTGTGTTCGCGGGCCGCGAGCCTGCCGATCCAGTCCGACAGCATCGACGCGGTGATCCTGCCGCACACGCTGGAATTCGAGCCCGATCCGCACGAGGCGCTGCGCGAAGTCGAGCGCGTGCTGGTGGGCGAGGGGCACGTGGTGATCACCGGTTTCGAGCCGCTGAGCAGCTGGGCGCTGCGGCATCACTTCACGCCGGGCGGCTTCCCGCCGGGCATCGGCCGGCTGCTGTCCGTGCGCCGGCTGTGCGACTGGCTCAAGCTGCTGGGCTTCGAAATCGTCGACACGCAGCGTTACCTCTACACCCCGCCCGTCGTGCGCTGCCAGCGCGGCCGGCCGCAGGTCTACCTCGAGCACGCCGGCCGCAAGCTGTGGCCGCGGCTGTCCGGGGCCTACCTGCTCAAGGCGCGCAAGCGCGTGTATGCCGTGACGCCGATCCAGCTGCGCACGCGCATGCGCCGCGCGGTAGTAACCGGCTTCGCCGAACCGGCCACCCGGATCAAGTCGTGACCGAGTCCGTCGAGGTCTACACCGACGGCGCCTGCAAGGGCAACCCCGGCCCGGGCGGCTGGGGCGTGCTGCTGCGCTATGGCGCGCGCGAGAAGGTGCTGTGGGGCGGCGAGCGCCTGACCACCAACAACCGCATGGAACTGACCGCCGCGATCCGCGCGCTGGAGGCGCTGAACCGGCGCTGCATCGTGCGCATTTACACCGACTCCACGTATGTGCGCAGCGGCATCCTCGAGTGGCTGCCCAACTGGAAGCGCCGCGGCTGGAAGACCGCCGACAGGAAGCCCGTCAAGAACCAGGACCTCTGGCAGCAGCTCGACGCGCTGGTCGGGTCGCACGACATCGAGTGGCACTGGGTCAAGGGACATGCCGGGCATCCGGGCAACGAGCGGGCTGATGAGCTTGCCAATAGAGGGGTGGCGATTCCGGAGGTGTCAGACCCCTCTTGACCCCCTCTTGACCCCCTCTGTGCCTCCGCCGCGCCAGTGTC
>JADZCS010000058.1 GCA_020851435.1 Gammaproteobacteria bacterium
GAGCGCCGGCGCTTCACGCGCCCGTCACTTTCTCCCGCCACACTTCGCCGCCATGACCCATCCAGACCACGATCGTTCGCGGCGCGCCCTGTTGAAGGGCGCGCTCGCCCTCACCCTCGCCGGGCAGTTGCCGGCCTGGCGCGCCTCTGCCGCACCGGTCGGCTCGCTGGCCGGCTCCACCGCCGACCGCGTCACGCTGGCCGACGGCCTGCGCCACGATGTGCTGCTGCGCTGGGGCGATCCGCTGTTCCGCGACGCGCCCGCGCTGGATGCGCGACTCTCGCAGGCGGCCGACCTTCTCGCGCTGCGCCCGGGCGTTGCGGCGCGCCAGTTCGGCTACAACTGCGACGCGGTCCAGTACTTCGCGCTGCAGCAGTCGTCGCGGCACGGGCTCGTGTGCGTCAACCACGAGTACACCAGCGAGGACCTCTTCTTCCCGGGCATGCCCAACGTGGACAAGCCGGACCTTGCCCGGATGCGGGCCTGGGCGCTCGCCAACCCGGTCGCGGCGTCCCTGACGCAGCAGATGCACGGCGTCAGCGTCGCCGAGATCGCGCGCGATGCGCGTGGCCGCTGGCGCGCGGTCGACAACTCCCGCTACGCGCGGCGCATCACCGGCACCACGCCCTGCGAGATCCGCGGCCCGGCGCGCGGCCACCCACTGCTGAAGACCGGCGCGGACCCGGCCGCTGTCATGGTGCTCGGCACGCTCGGAAACTGCGCCGCCGGACAGACGCCCTGGGGCACGTACCTGACGGCCGAGGAGAACGTGAACAAGTTCTTCGGCAACGGCACTGCATACGGGACGCTCGATCCGCGCCTGCGCGAGGCCCACCGCCGGCTGCGCACCGAGCACGCGAGTAGCCACGGCTGGGAGTTCACGGACCGGCGCTTCGACCTTGGCGCCGAGCCCGCCGAGGCCCTGCGCTTCGGCTGGATCGTCGAGATCGATCCCTTCGACCCGCGCGCCACGCCCGTCAAGCGCACGGCGCTCGGCCGGTTCAAGCACGAGTGCGCAACGACCACGCTCGCGCGCGACGGCCGCGTCGTCGTGTACTCGGGTGACGACGAGCGTTTCGAGCACGTCTACAAGTACGTCAGCGCGCGCGCCGCACACCCGACGGACCGCGCCGCCAACCGTGACCTGCTCGACGAGGGCACGCTCTACGTCGCGCGCTTCGACGCCGGCGGCCGCGGGCGATGGCTGCCGCTCGTCCACGGCCACGGGCCGCTGACCGCCGCCAACGGCTTCCTCGACCAGGGCGACGTGGTGATCAGGGCGCGCGCCGCCTCGGACCTGCTGGGCGCCACGCCGATGGACCGCCCCGAGGACGTCGTCGTGGACGCCGGCGCAGGACGCGTGTACGTCTCGCTGACCAACAACACCGAGCGCCTGCCGGCCAGCCGCAGCGGCAGCTACAGCGGCCGCGAACTGGATCTCGGCCCGAATGCGGCCAATCCGCGCGGACCCAATCCCTTCGGCCACATCATCGAGCTGCACGAGGCCGGAGGCGACTGCGGCGCGGCGGACTTCGAGTGGGAGATCCTGCTCATGGGGGGCGCGAAGTCCTCGCTTGGCAGCCCGGACAACCTCGCCTTGGGCCGCGACGGCAGGCTCTGGGTGGTCACGGACGGCGACCAGCCGAACGGCGCGAATGACGGCTGTTATGTGGTCGACACGCGGGGCCCGGAACGCGGACGGGTCAGCCAGGTCATGAGCGCGCCGGTAGGCGCGGAAGTCTGCGGCTGCGAGTTCACGCCCGACGGCCGCACGCTGTTCCTGTCCGTCCAGCATCCGGGCGAGGGCGGCAGCGCGGAACGGCCGCGCAGCACCTGGCCGGATGGGCCCGGTTACCTGCCGCGCCCCTCCGTGATCGCCGTCACGCGCGAGGACGGCGAACCGCTGTAGAGGGTGGCCACAACCCGTGGCTGTGGGCTGCTTGCCGGGGTATGTCGTTCCTGCTTCACTGCCCGCTCGCAGGCACGGGAGTAGGCCGCAATGACGATCGAATGGCTGCTGATGCTGCACATCGCCGTGCTCGGCTACTGGCTGGGCTCGGAGCTCGTGATCAACAGCACCTACCGCTACGTCTGCTACGCGGCGGAGATGCCGTTCGTCGACCGCTCGCGGCTCATGGATCACGTCATGCACGTGGACCAGCACGTGCGCTATGCGCTGGTACTGCAGGCCAGCCTCGGAACGGCGCTTCTGGCGCTCTACGGCTACGTGCCTGGTCACGATACGGTCGCGATCATCGCGGGTGTCGTGGGCGTGATCTGGCTTGCCTTCGTCGAGGCCGTCCATCAGCTGCGTCACAAGCCCATCGGCAAGCGCCTGGCCGCCATCGATCGTGGCTCGCGCTACCTGATGCTGGCGGTCCTGGTTCTGATCGCCTTCGGCCTGCTCGGCGCCGACTGGGAACTGCCGGGCTGGATGCGCTGGAAGCTCGGCCTGTACGCCGGCGTGATCGCCTCCGGCGTCGGCATCCGTTTCGCGCTGATCTCGCACTTCCGGACCTGGGCGATCATGGCCGCCGAGGGCCCGACCGACGCGACCAACCGGGTGATCCGCCAGACCTACGTGCGCGCGACCGCGGTGCTCGTGCTGCTGTGGGTGTTCATCGCCGCGCTCGTCTACTTCAGCGTCGTGAAGCCGGGCTGAAGCCGGCCGGCGTCCGCGCCGCCAGGGGGCTTGAACAACATTTAAACGTTTGTTTAAATGTTTAACCATGAACCAGGGCATTGCGCTGAAGCGGCTCGCCGCGCTGTCACAGGCCACCCGGCTGAAGGTCTTCCGCCTGCTCGTGCGCGCGGGCGCGCAGGGCGTCGCCGCCGGCGCACTCGCCAGCCGCGCGGGCGTCTCGGCGCCGGCGCTGTCCTTCCACGCCAAGGAACTCGTAGCGGCCGGCCTGGTGCAGTCGCGGCAGGAAGGCCGCTACGTCATCTATTCAGCCGACTACGCCGCGATGGACGGCCTGCTCGCCTACCTCACCGACAACTGCTGCGGCGGAGAGGATTGCGGCCTGCCCACGCCCCAGCGACGCGGAACCTCCCCATGACCGACACCGATCGCCGTTACAACATCCTGGTCCTGTGCACCGGCAATTCCGCGCGCAGCATCCTAGCCGAGGCGCTGATCAACCACCTGGGCGCGGGCCGGTTCCGCGGCTTCAGCGCCGGCAGCCAGCCCAACGGACGCGTGAACCCCCATGCGCTGGCGCTGCTCGCGCGCATGAACATTCCCGCCGAGGGCGCCCGGTCCAAGAGCTGGGACGAGTTCGCGGCGCCGGGCGCGCCGCCGATCGACTTCGTCATCACCGTCTGCGACAACGCCGCCGGCGAGGTCTGCCCGATCTGGCCGGGCCAGCCGATGACGGCGCACTGGGGAATCGACGACCCGGCTGCGGTCGAAGGCAGCGACCTGGACAAGGCACAGGCCTTCCGCAAGGCCTTCAACGCGCTGGAGCATCGCATCCGGCTGTTCATGAGCCTGCCGATAGCGTCGCTGGACAGGCTGCGCCTCGAGCAGGAACTCGACGCGATCGGCCAGTCGCTGCCCGGGTGAGGTGAGCGCATGAACGCAGCAGCCGGAACCGCCGTGCCCGCCGGACTGGGCTTCTTCGAACGCTGGCTCACGCTGTGGGTCGCCCTGTGCATCGTCGCGGGCATCCTGCTGGGCCAGTGGCAGCCGTCGCTGGTGCAGACGATCGGCGGACTGGAGTTCGCGAAGGTCAACCTGCCGGTCGGCGTGCTGATCTGGGCCATGATCATCCCGATGCTGGTCAAGATCGACTTCGCGCGACTGCACGAAGTCCGCCAGCACGCCCGCGGCATCGGCGTCACGCTGCTGGTCAACTGGGCGATCAAGCCCTTCTCGATGGCGCTGCTGGCCTGGATCTTCATCCGGCACGCCTTCGCGCAGTGGCTGCCGCCGGAGCAGCTGGACAGCTACGTGGCCGGGCTGATCCTGCTGGCTGCGGCGCCCTGCACGGCGATGGTGTTCGTGTGGAGCAACCTGTGCCGTGGCGAGCCCAACTTCACGCTGTCGCAGGTCGCGGTCAACGACCTGATCATGGTGGTCGCGTTCGCGCCGCTGGTCGGCCTGCTGCTGGGCGTCTCGGCCATCGTCGTGCCCTGGGACACGCTGCTGATCTCGGTGGTCATGTACATCGTGATCCCGCTCACGATCGCCCAGGCCTGGCGCCGTTCGCTGCTGCGCCGGGGCCAGGCGGTGTTCGACGCGGCGGTCGCGCGCATCGGGCCGTGGTCGCTCACCGCGCTGCTCGCGACGCTGGTGCTGCTGTTCGCGTTCCAGGGCGAGGCGATCATCGAGCAGCCGCTGGTCATCGCCCTGCTGGCGGTGCCGATCCTGCTGCAGGTGCTGCTCAATTCCTCCCTGGCCTATTGGCTCAATCGCCGCCTGGGCGTCGCGCACTGCGTCGCCGGCCCCTCCGCGCTCATCGGCGCGTCGAACTTCTTCGAGCTGGCGGTCGCGGCCGCCATCGGCATGTTCGGCTTCGAGTCCGGCGCCGCCCTCGCCACCGTGGTCGGCGTGCTCATCGAGGTGCCGGTGATGCTCGCGGTCGTCCAGGTAGTCAACCGCTCCCGCGGCTGGTACGAAGCCGGCGCTGCCAGGGCACGCGGCGCGGCCTGACCGGGGTCGCGCACGCGTCCTGCTAGAATGCCCGTGCGGGCAGCTGCCCGCGCCTGGGTGCAGGGATGTTCGGCGAATTCCTGATCCTGTTCGCACTGATCGTCGTTAACGGCTTCTTCGCCATGGCGGAGCTGGCCGTGGTGTCCTCGCGCCGCACGCGGCTGCAGCACCTCGCGGGACAGGGCAGCGGCGGCGCGCGTGCCGCGCTGCGCCTGCTCGAGGCCCCCACGCGCTTCCTGTCCTCGGTTCAGATCGGCATCACGCTGATCGGCGTGCTGGCCGGCGTGTACTCGGGCGCAAAGTTCGCCGAGCCGCTCGCCGCCTGGCTGGTCGGCTCCTTCGCCGTCGACGCCAAGCAGGCTGAGGCCGGCTCCTTCGCCGTCGTGGTGGTGCTCGTGACCTACCTGTCGCTGATCGTGGGCGAGCTGGTGCCCAAGCGATGGGCGATGTCGCACCCGGAAGCGATCGCCACCGTGGTCGCGCGGCCCATGGAATGGGTGGCCTTCGTCACGGCGCCGCTGGTCTGGCTGCTGCAGCGGTCGACCGAGGCGATCCTTGCCCTGACCGGCCTCAAGTCGCATGCCACCAGTTCAGTCACGGAAGAAGAAGTCCGCTCGCTGATCGCCGAAGGCACGCGCGAAGGCATCTTCGCGCACGCCGAGCACCGCATGATCGACGGCGTGCTCAAGCTCGCGGACCGCAACGTGCGCAGCGTGATGGTGCCGCGGGGCGACATCGTCTGGCTGGACGTGGAGGATTCGCCAGAGGCGGTCCGGAGCGTTGTCGAGGCCAGCGGCCACTCGCGCTACATGGTCTGCCGCGGCGAGGTCGACGAACTGGTCGGCGTAGTCCACGTCCGCGAGCTGATCCAGTGGCTGCGCGGCACGGGCGACCTGGCGGCGTTCGC
>JADZCS010000059.1 GCA_020851435.1 Gammaproteobacteria bacterium
ACAAGGCCAAGCTCACGATGCTGAATCCGTCGGACTCCATCGTCGACTGGATCCTCTCGGTCGTGCCGAAGATGGGCGCCGGCTGGTGCCCGCCCGGCATGCTCGGCATCGGCATCGGCGGCACGGCTGAAAAAGCGATGGTGCTGGCGAAGGAATCGCTGATGGACCCGATCGACATCCAGGAAGTCCGCGCCAAGCCGGAGAAGACGAAAATCGAGCAGATGCGCATCGAACTGCTCGACAAGGTCAATGCGCTCGGCATCGGTGCGCAGGGCCTCGGCGGCCTGACCACGGTGCTCGACATCAAGATCAAGGATTACCCGACACACGCGGCTTCCCTGCCTGTCGCCGTCATCCCGAACTGCGCCGCCACGCGCCATGCCCATTTCGTGCTGGACGGCTCGGGTCCGGCGAAGCTCGATCCGCCCGATCTCAACGACTGGCCGAAGCTCGAGTTCAAGGCATCGCCCGACGCCCGCCGCGTGAACCTCGATGCGTTGACGGCCACGGAAGTGGCGAGCTGGAAGCCGGGCGAGCGCCTGTTGCTGTCCGGCAAGATGCTGACCGGGCGCGACGCGGCCCACAAACGCATCAGCCAGCTGCTCGAGGCGGGCAAGCCGCTGCCGGAGGGCCTCAGCTTCAAGAACCGGGTGATCTACTACGTGGGTCCCGTCGACGCCGTCGGCAACGAAGCAGTCGGCCCCGCGGGTCCGACCACCTCCACCCGCATGGACAAGTTCACGGAGATGATGCTGGGCCAGACAGGCCTCATCGCCATGGTCGGCAAGGCCGAGCGCGGCCCCGAAGCCATCGACGTCATCAAGAAGCACAAGGCGGCGTACCTGATGGCCGTCGGCGGCGCGGCGTACCTCGTCTCCAAGGCGATCCGCAGCAGCCGGGTCGTCGCGTTCCCCGAACTCGGCATGGAAGCCGTCTACGAGTTCGACGTGCAGGACATGCCGGTCACGGTCGCCGTCGACTCCAAGGGCACCAACGTCCATGACACCGGACCCCGCGAGTGGCAGGCGAAGATCGGCAAGATTCCCGTGAAGGTGCATTCCTGAACCCGCCTCTGGCCTGAGCCTTCGCGGAGGAAAGCGATACAAGATGCTGTTTATCGTCAAATTGACAGATAAGCCGGGTGCGCTGGCGACCCGCCAGCAGTACCTGTCGGATCACCGTGCGTGGCTCGCAGCCAACTCGGCGCACATCCGCGTCACGGGCGCGTTGCGGCACGATCCGGACGGTCAGCCGTTCGGGGGCTTGTGGATCGTCGAAGCCGACACCAAGGCCTTTGTCGAGCAGTTGCTGACTGCGGATCCCTTCTGGATCCACGGACTGCGGGAGAGCCGTGACGTCTGGGCCTGGTCACGCGGTTTCCCGGAAAGCAAGATATCCCTCTGATTTTAAATAAGTTGACTGCCTGACTTCGGCCGTGCCACGGGCCTCTCGGCCCCAGCAGTCCGCAAATCGTTGCATTGCCGCATTGACTGCCCAAGCAATCATTGTCTAGGCTATCACCACGATGTCCTCGAAACCCACTCCCGGTTCCACGCCCGACTGCCCGTTCTATTCGAGCGATAACTACGAGTGGAATTCGAGCACGGGCTTCCTGGTCGGCAACCTGCACCACTCCTTGAGACGCGCGCTCGATATCGAGCTCGCCAGTTTCGGCGATGTGTCGAGCGCGCAATGGCTGGTGCTGATGATCCTCTCCCACCACGACGACGTGATGGCAGCGAACCTCGCCAAGCGCCTCAACTACGACCCGGGGTCGATGACGCGCCTCCTTGATCGCTTGCAGGACAAGGGACTGATCCAGCGGACGCGCCTTGACGACGACCGTCGCTGCATCCGCATCGAGCTGACGGAAGCGGGCCGGACGCTGGCACCGCAACTGCCGACGGCGGCCATCAGCGCGATCAACAAGTCGCTGACCGGATTCACTGCCGAGGAGCACCAGCTGCTCAACAGCCTGCTCCGCCGCATGATCGACAACCTCAAGGAGTCCCCATGACTCATCGACCCCACCTGGCGCGCCTGGCGGCGGCGGTCAGCTCCAGCACGCTGCTGCTCCTCGCCGCCTGCACCGCCCACGCACCCTTGAAGGCGTTGCCCGACAAACCCGCTGACTCGCTGGCGCTGGCTCGCACCGTCGGCAACGCGCCGGGCCAGTGGCCCGAGCGCGAATGGTGGAACGCCTACGGCGACGCACAGCTGGCCAGCCTGATCACCGAAGGCCTTGCCGCGAATCCGGACATGGACGCCGCACTGGCGCGCATCCAGGCAGCCGACGCACGGGCGGCGGGTACGCGCGCTCCGTTGATCCCAACCGTCGAAGCGAACGCCGGCTCGCAGCGCACGCTGTTCAGCGAGAACGGCTTTCTCCCGCCGCCGATCGGCGGCTCGACGATCTGGCAGAACAAGGCCTCGCTCGACCTGCGCTGGGAGATCGACTTCTGGGGCAAGCACAAGTCCGCGCTCGCGGGCGCGCTGCGCGACACCGCGGCCGCCGGCATCGACAAGGAGAGCGCCGAACTCGCGCTCAGCACGGCCATCGCCCGCCGTTACATCGAATGGCAGCGCATCGAGGAGCAACTCGAACTCGGACGGGCCCTGGTCAGGCAACGCGAGGGCCTGCTCGGCCTCACGCAGAAACGGGTCAGCGCCGGCCTGGACTCGAATGTCCAGCTCCGTGCCGCGGAAGCGGCCGTACCGGATACCCGCGCGGACATCGCGGCGCTCGAGACGCAAGCGGCGATCGCGCGCATCGAGCTCGCGGCGCTGGTCGGCGCCGGTCCCGATCGCGGCCTCGACCTGACGCGCCCGGCGCTTAAGGCCCCGGCCGCGGCGGGCAGTCCGACCGTGATTCCCGCCGACCTGCTCGCACGGCGACCCGACGTGCTGGCGCGCCGGTTGCGCGCCGAGGCAGCTGCCGCGCGCGCCGATGCCGCCGAAGCCGACTTCTATCCGAACATCAACCTGGCCGCCGCGGTCGGCCTCGACAGCAAGACCTTTACCGACTGGGTCGACATGGGCAGCAAGTTCTACAACGCGGGACCCGCGCTCAACCTGCCCCTGTTCGGCGGGGGTCGCCGTCGGGCCACGTTGAACCTGCGCACGGCCGAATACGACGAAGCCGTCGCGATGTACCGGCAGTCGCTGGTGGGCGCGACGCGCGACGTTGCAACGGCGCTCACCGACCTGCGCTCGGTCGACAACGAGCAGCGCGATGCCGCAGCCGCCGTGGCGGCGCAGACACAGTCGTATGATCTGGCACGCCGTCGCTACGAGGGCGGGCTTGGCACCCGGACCGACGTCCTGGTCGCCGAAGCGGCCCTGCTGAACCAGCGCCGCCGCATCGCCGACCTCAACGCCCGCCGCCTCGATGCATCGGTGCGACTGGTCGCCGCACTCGGGGGCGGACTGCCCCTGCAGACTTCACTGGCCGCCGCAAAGCCGTAATCCCTCCGGAGCGAAAGACATGTCCACCCCTCCCGCAGAAATGCAATCCACCAACGGCTCGCGGCGCCAGCGCTTCTTGACGATCCTGCTCGTCGTCGTACTCGGCGTGGCCGCCCTCGTCGGGGCGTACTACCTGATGTTCGTGCGCGGCTATGTCTCGACGGACAACGCCTACGTCAACGGCAACATCGTGCAGGTCACGGCGCAGACGGGCGGCACCATCGTCGCCGTCAATGCCGACGAGACCGATGCCGTCACGGCCGGCTCGGCGCTCGTCAACCTGGATCCCGTCGACGCGAAGGTCATGCTGGCACGGGCGGAGAACGCCCTCGCCCGCAGTGTCCGCGAAACCCGCGGCACGTTTGCCAGCACTGCCGGACTGAGCGCCTTCGTCAAGGCGCGCCAGGCCGACGTGGCTCGCGCGCGGGCCGAGGTCGCCCGCGCCACCCAGGACGTGGAACGGCGCGTTGCACTCGCCAGCGAAGGCGGCGTCTCGGCGGAAGAACTCGCGCATGCGCGCTCGGCGCTGCTGGCCGCGGAGGCCAGCTTGAGCGCGGCCCTGGCGGGCGCGACAGAAGCCGGCCAGAACCTCTCGGCGAACGAGGCCCGCATCGAAGGATCCGTGGTCGCGACCAACCCGGCGGTGTTGCAGGCTGCAGCGGAGCTCAAGGAAGCGTACATCGCCTTCAAGCGCACCACCGTGCTCGCGCCGGCGACCGGCATCGTCGCCAAGCGTGCGGCGCAACTGGGCGCGCGCGTCCAGCCGGGCCAGATGCTCGCGACCATCGTGCCGCTCAACGAGATCTGGGTGGATGCGAACTTCAAGGAAGCCCAGCTCGAGACCCTGCGCATCGGCCAGCCGGTCACGCTGGAAGCCGACTTCTACGGCAGCAGCGTCGAGTTCCACGGCAAGGTCGCCGGCCTCGGCGCCGGCACCGGCAGCGCGTTCTCCGTGTTGCCCGCCCAGAACGCGACGGGCAACTGGATCAAGGTCGTGCAGCGCGTGCCCGTCCGTATCGCGCTCGACCCGGCGGAGCTCGAGGCGCACCCCCTGCGGATCGGCCTGTCGATGGCAGTCACGGTCGATACGCGCGACGAGTCGGGTCCCGCCATCGCCGGCCAGCCTGCCACGCAGTCGCGCTACAGCACGACCGTGTTCGACGGCATCGAAGCCGAAGCAGACGCGCATGTGCAGCAGGTGATCGCGGCCAACCTGCCCGCGCGCCAGGCGCGCAGCGGCCTGCCGACGCCCGCAGCGCGCACCGCCAGCACGCGCTGAGCTGACGCCCGGCCTCCTCAACAGGGTACCCATGTCAGCCAATACTCCGCTGAAAGGGCCACAGCTGCTGTTCGGCACGCTGTCGCTGTCGCTGGTGAACTTCATGGTCATCCTCGACATGACCATCGCCAACGTGGCCGTGCCGCACATCGCCGGCAACCTCGCCGCCAGCCCGAACCAGGGCACCTGGGTCATTACGTCCTATGCCGTGGCCGAGGCCATCACCGTGCCGCTGACCGGCTGGCTGGCGCAGCGTTTCACGCAGGTGCGGCTGCTCATCACCTGCATCCTGCTGTTCACGCTGGCGTCGATCCTGTGCGGCATTTCCACGAGCCTCGAGATGCTCATCGTCGCCCGCATCCTGCAGGGCCTCGCCGGCGGCCCGATCATGGCCATGACGCAGACCCTGCTGCTCGCCAGCTTCCCGCGCGAGAAGGCGGGAACCGCGATGGGCCTGTTCGCGATGACCACCCTGCTCGCCCCCGTGCTCGGCCCCATCATCGGCGGCACGCTGGTCGACAACATCTCCTGGCACTGGATCTTCTTCATCAACATCCCCGTCGGCATCCTGTGCGCGATGCTGGTGTGGTCGCTCTACCACAAGCGCAATACCGACGCCCACAAGCTGCCCATCGACTACACGGGCCTCATCCTGCTGGTCCTGTTCGTGGGCTGCCTGCAGTTCATCCTGGACAAGGGCCGCGAGGTCGACTGGTTCGGCTCGCCGATGATCGTTGCGCTTGCCGTGATCAGCGGACTGTCGTTCATCACGCTGCTGATCTGGGAACTCACCGACGACCATCCGGTGGTCGACCTGCGCCTGTTCATGATCCGCAACGTCAGCGTCGGCATCTTTTCGCTGGCGGCGATGTTCGCGGTCATGTTCGGCGGCATCGTGCTGCTGCCGCTGTGGC
>JADZCS010000060.1 GCA_020851435.1 Gammaproteobacteria bacterium
AGTGGTGGCCAGGGTCGGAATCGAACCAACGACACGCGGATTTTCAATCCGCTGCTCTACCAACTGAGCTACCTGGCCTCCGGTAGGGGGGCGTATTTAACCGGGGGGAGGCTCTGCGAGTCAAGCAAACGCGGCCCTGGGGGCCTTCGGCGGCCGGCCGGGACCGGCCGGAACCTCACTCGTTGGGCACGAAGCCCTCGGGCTTGGCCGCCCCGCCCGTGAACAGGAATTTCTCCATTTCCTTGACCAGGAACTGGCGGGCCTTGGGGTCGATCATCGACAGGCGGTATTCGTTGACCAGCATGGTCTGGTGGCCCAGCCACATCTGCCAGCCTTCCTTCGACACGGAATCGAAGATGCGCTTGCCGAGTTCGCCGGGGTACGGCACGCGGTCGAGCCCCTCGGCCTCGCGATTGAGCACCGTGCAGTGGACCATGCGCGTCATCGACTTCCCTCCAGGACATGGCTTCGGATCAGGCCGGCGACCGGTGCGGCGAGCCCGAGCCGTTGCGGTGCGCGCGAGTTATACCAGACGTACCCCGGGTCATCCATCAGCGTGCCGGCCGGTGGGCAGGTCACGCGCAGCGGAACGATGTCCAGGTCGAAGTGCGTGAACACGTGGCGCAGCACCGGCTGTTGCTCCAGCTTCGGCTCGGCGATGCCGAGGCGCGCGCTGCAGAACGCGACGGCGGCTGTCTCGTCCTCGAACTCGGGCAGGCTCCACAAGCCGCCCCACAGCCCGCGCGCCGGGCGCTGCTCGAGCAGCACCGCACCGCCCTCGCCCACCGCGATCAGCATGTGCGTGGTGCGCAGTCGTCGCGCCTTCTGCTTCGGCCGCGGCGAGGGCAGCGAGGTTTGCAACCCTTGCGCGAAGGCCTGGCAAGTCGCCGATAGTGGGCACGCGTCGCAGGCCGGCCGCGTGCGCGTGCAGATCGTGGCGCCGAGGTCCATGACCGCCTGCGTGTAGGCGGCCACGCGCTGGTGCGGTGTCTCGGCCTCGGCGAGCTGCCACAGCCTCGCGGCCACCGCGGGCAGGCCGCTGAAACCTTCGACCGCGAAATGCCGCGCCAGCACGCGCCGCACGTTGCCGTCCAGGATCGGATGCCGCTCGCCGCGCGACAGCGCGAGGATCGCGCCGGCGGTGCTGCGGCCGATGCCGGGCAGGGCCTGCACCTCGTCGAGACTTGCCGGGAACTCGCCGCCGTGCTCCGCGACCAGCAGCTGCGCCGTGCGCTGCAGGTTGCGCGCCCGCGCGTAGTAGCCGAGGCCGGACCAGTGGTGCAGCACCTCGTCGATGGGCGCGGCCGCCAGCGCCCGAACGTCTGGGAAGCGCGCCATGAAGCGCTCGTAATACGGGATCACAGTCGCCACCTGCGTCTGCTGCAGCATGACCTCGGAGACCCACACGCGATACGGCGTGGGATCGCGCTGCCACGGCAGGTCGTGCCGACCGTGGTGGTCGAACCAGTCCGCCAGGCGCGGCGCGATCATGGCTGGGGTTCGACGGTGAGCACGAGTTCCGTGGCGACGGCGCCGGCAACGCGCGCCTCGCCGATCCTGATGCGCGCGTCGAGGTCGAGCTTGCGCAGTTGCGCCAGCGCCTGTTCGATCGCGGCGCCGGGATGCACGGGCTTGGCGTTGGGAACAGCCGGAGGCAGATAGCGGCCTAGAACGACGCGGTCCGCATCGAGGCGGACGAAGGGCGTCGCCGCGCCCGACAACGGCCAACGCAGGCTGCCGGTCGCGAGCGTGTCGTCGATCGCGAGCGCCGAGGCTTCGGCGCTGAACATCTCGGCCGAGGCTTCGCCCTGCACCGCGATGCGCGCGCGTGTGAGCGCAGCATCGTCTGCCATCTCGGGCAGCGTGACAGCGAGTGCCGCTGCGGCGGCGCGCGGATTGAAGTCCTGCGTCTGCAGCCGGAAGTTCGCGACCGGGCTCGCATCCAGGCCGCGCAGCTGGACGCTGGTCGCGAAGGCCATGCCGGCGACCTCTGCATCGGGTACTTCGGCGCTGGCGGTGCCGGCCTCGAGGTCGATGCGCAGCGCCGTGATGCCGGCACGCGCGTCCACGCCGGCGAGCGGCAGCGCGTCGCCGCCGAACCAGGCCTTCAGCTGCGTGCGATCGGCGGCATAGCGCGACTGGTCCGGATCGACCGTGAACTCACCGACGAGCGAGGCGTGGCCGAGGTCGGCGCCGGACTGCCAGGCCGTGCGCATCTTCGCGGGAAACACGGACTTCGGCCGCACGTCGCTGGCCTCGAGCCCGATGGCGGAAAACTCGATGGCCGACCCGCTGCGCTGGTCGCGATAGCTCAGCGCGCAGTTGACGAACTGCAGCTCGCCGATGTCGAAAGCCGAAGGCCCTGGACCGATCCAGGCGATGACGTGGTCGAACACCGGTGTCCAGGCATCGCGGCCGGCCTTGTCGATGTCGTAGCGCACGCGCGCGCGCTCGACGACGACGCGCTGCAGGGCGAGGTCATCCGACCACAGCGCGCGCCAGGGCACCGTTGCCTCGAGGCGACCGGCCGCGAACAGCGGCTGCGACGCATCGGCCCCGGACAGCGTCACGCCCTCGAGCGCCAGCGTCATGCCCAGCCCCGGCCACAGCCGCACGCGCTCGACCCTGGCCGGCAGGCCGGTCGCATCGGTCAGCACGGCGGCGGCGCGGCCCGCCGCGTATTCGCTGCGCGCCAGCAGCCAGGCAGCGCCGACCGCCAGGGCCACGAGCGTGGCCACGGCGGCGGCGAGAATGGTCAGTGTGCGGCGGCGTATGGGCATGGTGCGGCGGGCACCAGTCTAGCCCGCCGCGCCGCGAAGCTCACTTGTCGCAGATCGACACGTCGCCCGACAGGGTGCCGACCTCGATGCGCGCCGAACCCGTGCCCTGCTTGAAGTGCAGCTCGGTGCCGGGACCGTGCTCGCTCCTGCGGCTCGGTTCGGGCCCGAAACAGGCCTTGAGCGAGCCGCTGAAGGACTCGAGGTCGAACTGGGCGTTGACCGGAGGCTTCAGCCGGAACTGCGTGTCGCCGCTTACCGTCGCAGTGTCCACCTGGCCGTCCGGCGCCAGCGTCAGGCCCACGAGCACGTCGCCCGAGACAGTCTTGAACCGCGCGCGCGTGACCGTGCCCAGGCTCAGGCGCATGTCGCCGCTGACCGACTGGACGTCGACGCTGCCCACCAGGCCGTCGAGCCAGACATTGCCACTGACCGTCGAGACGATCGACGGGGCCTTGCCGCCCTGCGTGCTCAACTTGACCTCGCCGCTCACGCTGCTCACGTGGACGTCGCGGTCGAACACGCGCGTCTGCACGTCGCCCGAGACCGTCTCGATGCGCTGCCGGCCGCTGGCCTCGACCACGACGACGTCGGCACTGACGGTCTGCAGGTCCAGCAGCGCCGTCCTGGGCACGCGCAGCGTGAAGCTGGCGGCCTTCGGGCCCTTCGACGAACTGGGCCCGCGCAGCTTCACGACCACGCGCCTTGCGTCGCCGGAAAACTCGAGCACGTCCTTGTCGCCCTCGAGCACCGCGACGAGTTCCACTTCGTTGCGGTCCCAGCCGGTCACGGACACGGAGCCCGCGACGTTGACCACCTCGACCTCGCCGTCGGCCGCGAGCGCCGCGCCGCGGTTCAAGGTCTG
>JADZCS010000061.1 GCA_020851435.1 Gammaproteobacteria bacterium
GGGGCCCTTGGTCGCGTCGATCTCCTCGCCGTCGACCTCGATGAGGTCCTTGCCGGGACGCACCATGCAGGGCAGTTCGCGCACGGCCTTGCCGTTGACGCGGATACGGCCCTCGCGGACCAGGCGCTCGACGTCGCGTCGCGAGGTGAGTCCCTGCAGCGCCAGGGCTTTCTCGAGGCGGATGCCGTCCTCGTCGGGCGGTGGCGCGTCGCGGCGTTGGCGGGTATCGCGAAAGCGTGGGTCTTCCATCGGAGGTCCTGAGTACGGGGGCGCCGTTGCGCCTGACCGGGGATGTTAAGCGATGGCCGGGGTGGCGAGGGTCCGTGTCGTCGGTGTCGGCGTCGGATTTTCTTACATTCAGCGGGCGGAAACGGCTGGGCCCGGCGATCGAGGTCCTGCAAGTCCTTGTTTTTGAAAGGACAGGCGGGGTCTGGCACGCGACTTGGATGGATTCAGGTCAACCGGGAAGGCAAAGCCGAAAGGCGCGGCCCAGGGAGCGACGAGGCTAGGGGATATACAAGACCAAGGTCGGGGCATACCGACCGCGCGACGAACTACAAAGACCTCAACCCCGCCATCGGCGGGGTTTGTTTTTCAGCACAGCCGCTTGATGGCTTCGTACTTCTCGAACTCGACGTCCGGCGACATGTAGCCGGCGCGGACGGGTTCTTCGCGCAGCAGGTCTGTGCTCAGGTACTTCTTGTTGTCGTCGCAGAAGATCGTCGCGACGACCGCCTGCGGGCCGATCTCGTTCTGCGCCATCAGCGCGGCGAGGAAGTTGCCGCCCGAGGAGATGCCGACGCCCAGTCCCAGCTGCGAGGCAATCCGCTGGGCCATCAGGATCGCGTCGCCGTCCGGCACCGCGATCACCGGATCCAGCTCGTTCAGCTTGACGATCGACGGGACGAACTCGTCCGATACGCCCTGGATGCGGTGGTGGCCGACCTTGTGTCCGGTGGACAGCGTCGGCGATTCCGCGGGTTCGACAGGGTGCAGGCGCACCGCCGGATTCTGGCGGCGCAGGTAGCGGCCCACGCCCATGATGGTGCCGCCCGTGCCGACGCCGGCGACGAACGCGTCCGGCAGCAGGCCCAGCGACATCAGCTGCCCGTAGATTTCCGGACCAGTGGTGGTCTGGTGGGCCTCGACATTGGCTTCGTTGGAGAACTGGCAGGGCAGGAAGACGTTGCTGTCCGCTGCCGCGAGGTCCTCGGTCATCCGGATCGAGCCCAGGAATCCGCCCTGGTCGCGCGCCACGGGCACGATCTCGGCACCCATGCTGCGGATCAGCATCACGCGTTCCTGGCTCATCCAGTCCGGCATGTAGATCCTGACGCGATGGCCGAGCGCGCGGCCTATCGCGGCGAATGCGATCCCGGTGTTGCCACTGGTTGCCTCGGCGATGGTGTCGCCGGGCTTGATCGCACCTTCGCGATAGGCGCGTTCGAGGATGTGGAACGCCATCCGGTCCTTGATGGAACCGGTGAGGTTCATGTGCTCGGCCTTGGCGTAGAGCACCCGCGGCTCGCCGCGGTAACGGAACCGCAGCCGCAGCAGCGGCGTGTTCCCGATCATTTCACGAAGCTCGAGGAAGCGACCGGGAACCGCCATGATCAACCTGCAGGGTCAGTGAGTGGAAAGCGTGGCGTCAGATCTTGGCGCCCGGCTTCAGCACCCACACCTTGCACCAGCCGTTGGCCTTCACGGTCTTGCCCGGGAACAGGTTGCACGGGCCGTCCGCCGGGGCCTTGCCCTGGAACTGGATGCAGTTGGTGCACTTCTGGCCCGGCTTGTAGGTCGGGTTGGTCTTGGCGTCGACCTTGGTCGCGTCGAGGTGATAGCCCAGGGCCTTGCCCTGCGGATCGGCTTCCGTCAGCGCCACGGGGGCTGCGGCCAGCGCGTCGCGCGCGACCAGGGAGGCGGCGGGCACGGCAGCGAGGCCGGCGAGCGCGCCCTTCAGCAGGCTGCGGCGCGAAATCTTGTCGTTGCTCATCAATGTCTACTCCTGACGGGGGGGGAGGCCTGGACCAGCCAGGCGAGGGGGCCCGGCCCACAATAAGAGCGCCAAGGATGCGACACCCTCTTGCGGCGCGCAATCGCGTCAAACCATATGACCGTCAACGAGCGCCCGAGTTCAGGCGCCCGGCAGCCACCCACAGTCCCGCGAGCGGCTGTAGGTGAATTCCTTAGTTATTGATCGGGAAGGGAATTTTACGTATGCACCAGGGCAGGGCAAGTGCTAAATCTGGTAATCTTTCCGGATCTGTACGTCGCGACATGGAGTCCTGCGCGTGGTCGATCTGCCCCCCTGCCGCCTGCTCGTGGTCGATGGCGACGCCGCCAATCGGCGCGAGGTCGCTTGCGCGGTCGGGGATGCGTTCGAGGTCGATGGCTTCGAGCTGGGCCCGCAGGCCATCGTCGCCACCGCGGCCGCGCTCGGGGAGGGGCGGCCCTATGCCATGGCATTCATTGCCCTGCAGCTGCAGCCCGAGTTCGACGGCCTGACCACCCTCGCGGAGTTGCGCCACCTCCAGCCGGAGCTGCCGGTCGTCCTGCTCGCCGAGCACCAGGCCGACCTGCTGGTTGAATCGTCCCATCGCCTGCGCGGATTTCGCCAGGTCATCGTGCTGCACAAGCCCCTCCAGCCGCACGTGTTGCGGCAACTCGCCGAGTCCTGGGCGGCGGCGCCGTCCCTGCCCGACCGGCCCGCGACCGATGCACTGACCGGACTGGTCCTGCGCCCGACGCTGGACGTCGCGGTGGACGATGCCGTCGAGGCGGCGCGCCGCCGCAGCCAGCCGGCTTCCGTGCTCACTGTCGACATCGATCACCTGCACGTGGTCAACGAGATCGTCGGCCCGCGCGGCGGCGATCGCGTGCTCGCCGTGGTGGCGGAGGTGGTGCGCGAGTGCGTCGGCGACGATGCACTGCTGTCGCGCTACGCCGGCGACGAATTCCGCGCCCTGCTGAGGGGCGTGCGCATCGACGAGGCGCGCCGCATCGCCGAGACGCTGCGCGAGCGCATCGAGATGGCCTCGTTCCCGGCACGCCGTCGCGACGTGACCTTGACCGCGAGCATCGGGCTGGTGGCCATCGACGAGGACACCGGCAGTTCCACGCGCGTGCTGCGCGCCCTCGAGACGGCCTGCCGGCTGGCCCAGCGGCAGGGCGGAAACCGCGTCATCGAGCTTGGTTGCGCCGACCGCTCCGTGGCCAGGACGGTCGCGCAGGCGCGCTGGAGCGCGCGCCTCAAGGAGGCGCTGACCGGCACCGGCTTCGTGCTGTACGCGCAGCCGATCCGGCCCATCGCAGGCGCCGTCGGCGTCGACGAGGGCCACGACGAGGTGCTGCTGCGCATGATGAATGCACGCGGCAGGCTGGTGTCGCCGCGGCGTTTCCTGCCGGCCGCCCAGCGCTACAACCTGGCGCCCGACATCGACCTGTGGGTCTTGCACTCGGTGCTCGTCTGGCTGGGGCAGAATCCCGGTCCTCGCCGCCTGGCCGTCAACCTCTCCGGGCGCACGCTGGGCGATCCCGGCGCGCTCGAGGTGATCGCCTCGCTGGTCGAGGCGCACCGGCCGGTCGCGAACCGGCTCGGCTTCGAAGTCACCGAGTCGGCGACCATCGGCCACCTGCGCACGGCGCGCGAGTTCATGGTGCGCCTGACCAGCAGCGGCGCTACCTTCGCGCTCGACGACTTCGGCGTCGGCCTGTCCTCCTTCGCCTACCTCGACCAGCTGCCGGTCAGTCAGCTCAAGATCGACGCGCGCTTCGTGCGCGGCGCGCGCGCCAGCGCCGCGAAGCGCGCGATCCTCAACGCCTTCAGCGACATCGGCCGCACCCTCAACCTCGGCACCGTGGGCGAGGGCGTCGAGGACGCCGAGACCCTCGCGCTGCTGGCTGGTGCCGGCGTGCAGTACGCACAGGGCTACATCGTGGGGCGCCCCGAGCCCCTCGTCGCGCAGGCTCCCGAACGTCTCGCGGCTGCCGCGGCAGCCAGGGTAGTGCCGCTGCGTGCCGCGCCGGCCGTCGAACGTCGCAGAAGCTAGGATCATCCCCATATGGCATTCGACCCCCAGGCCGCGACCGCCGCCTACATAGATGGTCTGGGCGCGGACAAGCTCGCCCAGGCTGCGGCCTACACCGTGGGCAACCACTGGCTGCTGCTGTGGGGCCTGCTGGTCACAGGCCTCGTGACCTGGATCATCGTGCGCTCAGGCCTGCTCGGCGGAATCGAGGCCAGGTTGGGCCGCCGCGGTCCTGCGCTGCGGACCTTCGCGGTAGCCGCGGTGTACTTCGTCGTGTCGGCGCTGCTGACGCTGCCGTGGGCGATCTACGAGAGCTGGTGGCGCGAGACCGCCTATGGCCGCACCAGCCAGCCGATCGGCGATTTCCTCGGCCAGGGCGCGGCCGCGATGCTGATCTCCGCCGTGCTGGGTGCGCTGTTCTTTGTCGGCGTGTACGCGCTGATCCGCCGCGCCGGGCGCAGCTGGTGGCTGTGGTCCGGCGCCCTCACGGCCGCGGCCCTGTCCGTGTTCCTGCTGGCCGCGCCCGTGGTGATCGAGCCGATCTTCAACGACTTCAAGCCGGTGCCGGCCGGCGAGGTGCGCGACGCGCTGCTGGCGATGGCGAAGAAGGCCGGCGTGCCCGAGGACCGCATCTTCGTCTACGACGGCTCGCGCCAGTCGAACAACTTCACCGCCAACGTTTCGGGCGTCGGCGGCTCTGCCCGCGTCGCGATCTCGGACGTGGCCTTCAAGGGCGCCTCGCTCGACGAGGTGAAGGCCGTGACAGGGCACGAGATCGGCCACTACGTGCTCAGCCACGTCTGGCGGCAGGTCGCGGTGATGTCGGTGTTCGCGATCCTGTTCTTCTTCCTGGCCGACCGTGTGTATCCCCGCCTGGCGCGCGTCTTCGGCAGCGGCTCGGGCATCGCGAGCCCGGCCGGCCTGCCCGTGCTGATGTTCATGGTCTCGGTCTTCGCGCTGCTCGGGCAGCCCCTGCTCAACGCGCTGATCCGTACCGGCGAGATCGAGGCCGACCGCTATTCCCTCGAGACCGTGAACCTGCCCGACGCGCTGGCCTCAGCGCTGGTGAAGACCGCCGAGTACCGGGATCCGCGGCCCGGAAAGGTCCAGGAGTTGCTGTTCTACACCCACCCCTCCGTCGAGCGGCGCGTGCTCACGGCGATGGAGTGGAAGGCATCCCACCCGGCGCCCTGACCCCGCTACAATCCCGCGCGGGCCTGTAGCACAGCGGTTAGTGCAGGGGACTCATAATCCCTTGGTCCTGGGTTCGAATCCCAGCGGGCCCACCACTCCTTCGCCCCGGTTCATCCGGCGCCGCCAGGCCCCGCGGCCCCGGCTTGTGCGGACATCGCGCCGCCCTACCTTTCGAGTATCATCCGGCCCGGCTCTGCGCCCGGATTGCGCAACGGCGCTATTGGTTTGCCCGTGTCCCGCCACTGACGAGGTTGCTATGTCGCTGACAATCGGTGTGCCGCGTGAAACATTCGCCGGCGAGAAGCGTGTTGCCGCCGTTCCCGAGGTGGTCGAGAAGCTGATCAAGCTTGGCTTTGCGGTCAGCATCGAGACCGGCGCCGGCGACCCCGCCAACTTCGACGACGATTCATACCGCGCCGCCGGCGCGCGGATCGCCGCCGACGCGGCCGCTCTGATGGCCGAGTCGGACATCATCTTCAAGGTGCGCGCGCCCACGCCTGATGAAATCGCGGCGATGAAGCCGGGCACCACGCTGATCAGCTTCATCTGGCCGGCGCAGAACGCGCAGCTGATGCAGCAGCTCGCGGATCGCCAGCTCACCGTGCTGGCCATCGACTCGCTGCCGCGCCAGCTCTCGCGCGCCCAGAAGATGGACGCGCTGACCTCCATGGCCAGCATCAGCGGCTACCGCGCCGTGATCGAGGCTGCCAACGCATTCGGCCGCTTCTTCAACGGCCAGATCACCGCCGCCGGCAAGATCCCGCCGGCCAAGGTCTTCGTTGCCGGCGCCGGCGTCGCCGGCCTGGCCGCCATCGGTACGGCCGCCAACCTGGGCGCCGTCGTGCGTGCCAACGACACGCGCGCCGAGGTGGCCGACCAGGTCGTGTCGCTGGGCGGCGAATTCGTCAAGGTCGACTACGAGGAAGAAGGCTCGGGTGGCGGCGGCTACGCCAAGGTGATGAGCGAGGGCTTCCAGCAGGCCCAGCGCGAGATGTACGCGAAGCAGGCGAAGGACGCGGACATCATCATCACCACCGCGCTGATTCCGGGCAAGCCGGCGCCGAGGCTCATCACCGCCGAGATGGTGAAGAGCATGAA
>JADZCS010000062.1 GCA_020851435.1 Gammaproteobacteria bacterium
GCCGGCAGGACGGACGTCAGCAGGGCCTTGTGGCCGGCGCCCAGCAGCACCTGCTTCCTGGCGTCGTCGACCGCGAGCGCCGCAACCTTGGCCTGGAAGTCGGCCCACAGCGGGCTGTCCTCGCCGGGGCCGAAGGGCGCGCCCGTGATCACGTTGCGCGCGTCGGAGGCGACGTAGGGATAGACGAACTTCGGCGCCATCACGCCACGGCGCTCGGCGGTCTCGAGCCAGGCCAGCGCCTCGTCGAAGCGCTTCGGCACGCCGTTGAGGCGCGACACATAAGCCTCGGCATCGCTGACCGAGTCGACGCGGTGCGTGTTGATCAGGAATGCCGGCACCTGCGACTGCAGGCCGTTCATCTGGTCGATGACATACCGGTGGTAGCGCCAGTGATAGCCCTCGAGCGTGCGCTGCGCGTTGTCGATGAAGATCTCGTAGGACAGCCGGCCCTGGGCGTCGAGCTTCGAGCGGTCGATGGTGCTGGTCAGCTCCTCGAGCTGGGCGCGTGCGAGCCCCTGGTCGGCCAGTTCCTTGTCCTCGGTGATCGGGCTCCATTCGCCGTAGCGCGTCTTGAAGCCGAGCTGGGACGCGAACTCCGGGCTGGCGGCGACGCGTTCATCGAAGGCTTTTTCGAAGAATGCCTGGGCGCGGGCGTTCTCGTCCTGCACGGCGGCGGTCGCGGCTGGCGCGGCGGCGGTCGTCGGGGGCGCCGCGGGGTTGGCGGCGCAGGCGGTCAAAAGGGCGGCGGCACAGGCAATGGCAAAGGGCTGGATTCTGTTCATGGCGCGAAACTTACCATAGCGGCTGCCCCCGCTATACTTGGCGCCATGAAGCTCCACCAGCTCCGCTACCTCGCCGCGGTCGTCCAGAACGGCCTGAACGTCACGGCGGCCGCGAAGGCGCTGCACACGTCCCAGCCCGGCGTCAGCAAGCAGATCAAGCTGCTGGAGGACGAGCTCGGCTTCCAGGTGTTCGAACGCGAGGGGCGCAACCTCACGCGCGTCACGCCGGCCGGCGAGGCCGTCGTCACCCGCTCGCTGCGCATCCTCGAGGAAGTGCAGAACATCCGGCGCCTGTCCGACGAATTCCGCGACGAGACGCGCGGCTCCCTGACCATCGCCACCACCCACACCCAGGCGCGCTACGTGCTGCCGCCGGTCATCCAGCAGTTCCGGCAGCACTATCCGGAGGTCAAGCTCCACCTGCACCAGGGCACGACCGAGCAGATCGCCGACCTCGCCGCCGACGACCGCATCGACTTCGCGATCGCCACGGGCAAGCACGAGCTGTTCCCGACCATGGCGCTGATGCCCTGCTATCGCTGGCACCGCGACCTCGTGGTGCCCGTGGGCCACCCGCTGGCGGCGGTAGCCAAGCCGGCGCTCAAGGAAGTCGCGAAGTACCCGATCGTCACCTACCTGTTCAGCTTCAGCGGCAAGTCGTCGCTGCCGCAGATCTTCGAGCGCGCCAACCTCACGCTCGACGTGGCGCTCACGGCGCAGGACGCGGACGTCATCAAGAGCTACGTGAAGCTGGGCCTCGGCGTCGGCATCGTCGCGAGCATGGCGCTGGACCAGCGCGAGGACAGCGACCTGGTGCAGATCGACGGCTCCCACCTGTTCCCCGAGCACGTCACCTGGATCGGCGTGCGTCGCGGCCGCCTCATGCGCGGCTTCATGTACGACTTCCTGAAGCTCTTCGCCTCCCACCTGACGCGCAAGCTGGTCGACCAGGCCATGCGCGCGCCCGGCCACGAGGGCGTCGACGCGCTGTTCGCCGGAACCAAGCTGCCTCGCTACTGAGCAGGTCACCCATGCAGGACTTCGAGAAACTCGGCGTGTTCTATCTCGGCCGCGAGGTCGACCCGGCTACGGCTGCGCCCGGCGCCGAGCCCTTGCTGTACGACTCGAAGGACCTCACGACCCATGCCGTCTGCGTGGGCATGACCGGCAGCGGCAAGACCGGGCTGTGCGTGGCCCTGCTCGAGGAAGCCGCCATCGACGGCATCCCGACGCTGGTCATCGACCCGAAGGGCGACATCGCCAACCTCGCGCTCACCTTCCCGAACCTGGCTGGAGCCGACTTCCAGCCCTGGGTCGACGCAGCGGAGGCCGCGCGCAAGGGCCAGTCGGTCGAGGCCTACGCGGAAGGCGTCGCCGCCACCTGGCGCAAGGGCCTCGCCGAGTGGGGCCAGGACGGCGCGCGCGTGGCGCGCTTCCGCGACGCCGCGGAAGTCGCGGTCTACACGCCGGGCAGCACCTCGGGCCGGCCGCTGTCGGTGCTGCGCTCGTTCGCTCCGCCGCCCGCGGCGCAGGCCAGCGACCCGGCAGCGCTCAAGGACCGCATCAGCACCGTGGTCTCGGGCCTGCTGGGACTGCTGGGCATCGCTGGCGACCCCATGCGCAGCCGCGAGCACATCCTGCTCTCGAGCATCGTCGACGCGGCCTGGCGCGAGGGCCGCGCCCTGGACCTGCCGGCCCTGATCGCCAGCGTGCAGAAGCCGCCCTTCGACAAGGTCGGCGTGTTCGACCTCGACACCTTCTATCCGGCACGCGAGCGCCTCGAGCTCGCCATGGCGATCAACAACCTGCTCGCCTCGCCGGGCTTCGCGACCTGGCTCGAGGGCGAGGCGCTCGACATCCAGCGCCTGCTGTTCACGCCCGAGGGCAAGCCGCGCATCGCGATCGTGTCGATCGCGCACCTCTCCGACCCGGAGCGCATGTTCCTGGTCACGCTGGTGCTCAACGAACTGCTGGCCTGGATGCGCTCGCAGCCGGGCACCTCGAGCCTGCGCGCGCTGTTCTATATGGACGAGATCTTCGGCTACGTCCCGCCGTCGGCCATGCCGCCGTCGAAGCTGCCGATGCTGACCCTGCTCAAGCAGGCGCGCGCCTACGGCCTCGGGCTCGTGCTCGCGACCCAGAACCCCGTCGACCTCGACTACAAGGGACTGTCGAACTGCGGCACCTGGTTCATCGGCCGGCTGCAGACCGAGCGCGACAAGGCACGCGTGATCGAGGGACTCGAGGGCGCAGCGACCGGCGGCGGCTGGGACCGCGCCACGCTGGACAAGCTGATGTCGAGCCTGGGCAAGCGCGTGTTCCTGATGCGCAACGTACACGACGACGCGCCCGTGCTCATGCAGACGCGCTGGGCGCTGTCGTACCTGCGCGGCCCGCTGACGCTGCCGGAGATCGAGCGGCTCACGCGCGCGTCGCGCCTGGCGAATCCGCCGCCGGCTGTGGCAGCCGCGGCCATTGCACCGGCGCCGGCCGCAGCCGCGACAAGACCCGCTTTGCCCGGCGATGTCGCCGAGGTCTTCCTGCCCGCACAGCCGGGCAAGGGCGATGTCACGTACCGGCCGCGCATCGGCGCCAGCATCAAGCTGCACTATGTCGACGCCAAGGCGGGACTCGACACCTGGCTCGCGCGCACCCTGGTCGCCCCGCTCAGCGACGATGGCCGCGAGGTGCTGTGGGCCGAAGGCGTCGAAGCCCCGAACCTGCGCGCCGAACTCGCGCAGGCACCGCTGGCCGATGCTGCATTCACGGAACTGCCAGGTGCTGCCCTCAACGCGAAGTCCTACGCCGCCTGGGGCAAGTCGCTGGCGCAGCAGTTGTACGAGGACGGCGCGTTGGAACTGCTGTCCTGCGAGTCGTTGAAGCTGGCGTCGCAGCCGGGCGAGTCGGAGGGCGACTTCCGCAGCCGCCTGCAGCACGCGCTGCGCGAGAGCCGCGACCAGCAGGTCGCCCGGCTGCGTGACAAATACGCAGTGAAGCTCACGTCCCTGGACGACCAGGTACGCCGCGCCGAGGAACGCGTCGCGCGCGAGGAATCGCAGTATTCGCAGCGCAAGCTCGATGCGGCGCTGTCCGTCGGCGCGGGCCTGCTGGGCGCGCTGTTCGGCGGGCGGCGCGGCGGGCTGGGCAAGGTCGCCACGGCCGCGCGCTCCGCAGGCCGTGTCTCGGCCGAGCAGGGCGACGTCCGCCGCGCGACGGAAAGCCTCGCCGTGCTCAAGCAGCGGCGCGACGAACTCGCGCGGGACATCGAGACGGAGATCGCCACGCTCGGCGCTTCACTGGACCCGGCCGGCATCGAGCTGATCCGGCGCCGCGTGGTGCCGCGCAAGTCCGACATCGGCATCGGCCGCGTATTCCTGGCCTGGGAGCCGTGGCGCGAAGACGCGCAGGGTTTTCCGGCCAGTGCATGGAACAGAGGCTAAATGAAAGCACTTTCTGCAATTCGATCCACTGCCCTGGTCACCGCCGCGATGCTGCTTGCAGCCTGCAGCCGCGAGGCCGCGGACGATAACTCCGGGGCGCCCGCCCGGGTGGAATACGGCAGCTACCGGGCCGCGCTGGTCGTTCCCGGCGGCGACCTGCCCTTCGGCCTCGAGATCGCGCGCGAGGGCGACCGCGACGTGGCCTACCTGGTCAATGGCCCCGAGCGCGTGCGCGTCGACGAGGTCACTATCGCCGGAGATCACGCGACGCTGCTGATGCCGGGCAACGGCAACAAGCTCACGGTGCAGGCTACGGCCGACGGCCTCGCAGGCGAGGCCGTGCTGCTGCGGCCCAAGGGCGTGCTGAAGACCTGGCGCCTGCTCGCGACGCGCGACGCGAACTACCGGTTCTTCCCCACGCCCGCGGCGCAGAACTCCGACTTCGCCGGACGCTGGGCCATGACCTTCACCGACGAAAGCGGCAAGCAGGACACCGCCATCGGCGTGTTCACGCAGACCGGCCACGAGGTGGTGGGCACGCTGCTGCGCGCGAGCGGCGACGACCGCTACATCGCCGGCGAAGCGAACGGCGATGCGCTGTTCCTGTCGCGCTTCGACGGCGGTAGCGCGCAGCTGTACCGCGCGCGCCTCAACGACCGCGGCGAACTCGAGGGCGAGTTCTGGACGGGCGGCGGTGCCCACCTGAGTTTCGTCGCCCGTCGCGACGAGAAGGCGGCGCTCGAGGACCCGGCCACGCTGTCGAAGCTCAAGCCCGGCGCCACGCGGCTGGTGTTCACGTTCCCGGACGTCGACGGCAAGCCCGTCTCCATGAGCGACGAGCGCTTCCGCGGCAAGGTGGTCATCGTCACGA
>JADZCS010000063.1 GCA_020851435.1 Gammaproteobacteria bacterium
ACGCGCAGGCGCAAGGCTTCGCCTGGGCCGCCGCCCATCCATTCGAGCAGTCGCAGGTAGCTGCGCACGTTGGCGACGAAGTGCACGGCCTCCCAGCCGCGGGCGTAGCCGCGCCGGGTCTGCGAGAAGTACCTTTCCTGCGCCAGCAGCGGCAGGTGTTCGCGGACCTCGTCCCAGCGATCGGGATCGCGCCCGGCACGCTGCGTGAGGATGCGCGCATCCTCCAGGTGGCCGAAGCCGACGTTGTAGGCGGCGAGCGCCAGCCAGGTGCGGTCAGGCTCGGGGATGCGGGCCGGCAGCTTCGACTCGATTTCCGCGAAATAGCGCGCGCCGCCCTGGATGCTGTCGGCCGCGTCCTTGCGGTCGTCAACGCCCACGCGCTCGGCGGTCTCCTCGGTCAGCATCATCACGCCGCGCACGCCGGTCGACGAGACTGCCGCGGCGTCCCACTTCGATTCCTGGTAGCCGATCGCCGCGAGCAGGCGCCAGTCGACATTCGCCGCGGTGGCAGCCTGTTCGAACAGCGGGCGCAGCGGCGGCAGGCGGACCTCGACGTGGCGCACGAAGCTCAGCGAGTCGACGAAGTCGAAGCTGTCCGAGGCGTTGTAGTAGCGCGCGAGCAGCTTGTCCAGGCGACCCGTGGAGCGGAGGCCGTCGAAGTAGCGGCGCACCTCGGCGAGCAGGTCGCCGGCGCCGCGCTGGACGGCCCAGGCCAGTTCCTCGGTCTGCGGGGTATCAAAGGCGATCACCAGTTCCGGGTGGAAATGACGTCCCAGCGAGTATTCCCAGGAGTCGGCGACCGTGAAGTCGATGAGACGCCCCGACAGGCGCGCCATGATGTCCAGCTGCGATACGCTGGTCACCGCGCGCCATTCGAGGCCGGCCGTCGAGGCTGCGAGGCGCGAGAGCGCCTGGGCGTGGGCGGACTCGGCGGGCACCTCGACGACGTGTCCGCTCAGGCCAGCGGCGTCGCGTGCCGTCGGGCCGTCGCGGTGGCGGACGACGTGCAGCTGCACTTTCTGGTAGACCGGCCCGAAGTCGACCTTGCGCCGGAAGTCGTCGATCACCGCGAGCCCGGCTGCCGCGAGATGCGCGCGGTTGCGCCGGACCTCCTCGACCGCAGCGGCCTGGGTGGGAACCACCGTCATGGCCAGGGGAACCCCGAGCTGTCGCGCGAAGCCCGCGGCCAGTTCGTACTCCGGGCCTTCGGGACCCAGCCGGCCTTCGTAGTAGGCCGTCGGGCTGTTCCGGGTGACCACCCGGAGCTCGCCGGTCTCCTGGATCTGCTGGAGCAGGGGAGGCGGTTGCGAGCAGGTTCCGACCAGCGCGGCGACGAGCAGTATCCCGGCCAGCCTGAACGGGTGACGAGGGGGCGCCAGTTGCCGGTGGAGTCTCGCAAGGGACCGGTGCATGTGTGTAGAATACCGTGATCGGTCGCTAGCTCGCCCGATACCCGTTGGAGAGGTACCGAAGCGGTCACAACGGCACCGACTCGAAATCGGTTGGGGGCATTACGCCCCACGTGGGTTCGAATCCCACCCTCTCCGCCAATTCAAAAAAGAAGGGCCCCATCGGGGCCCTTCTTTTTGAATTTGGTGGAGGGCGGGTGTGGACGAACCCACCGGGTTCGACGAGCAGTCAATCCAGCTTGATGATGCTCGACTCGCTGTCCGACGCACTCTTCAGGTGCGCGAGCGAACGGTAGCTCTGGGCGAATTCCTCCGCGAACGCCGCCGGCACGCCACTCTCGTCGGGCCTGGTCGCGGACTTGTAGTTGTCGCGGTAGCGGCGCCAGACCTGCTCGCGTTGCGCGCCGGTGTCGAAGGCGTGCTGGGCATTGGCCTGCTCGAAGCGCTCCGGGTCGAGCCGCGTGATCAGGCCGTCGAGCCCGGCGCGCATGGCCATCGCCACCGCGCGCTCGTGGTTGCGCGCGTCCTCGAACATGTCGCGCATCTCGTCGACGGGCCTGGCATTACCGGCCGCCTCAGCCAGCCAGCGCGTGAGCATCTCTTCGACGCCGGCCATTTGCACCAGCCGGCTGGTGCCGCTGGAGTATTTCGAGAGGCCGCCGATCCCGAATTCCCGCGTGAAGTCCGCCCTGGCCCGGTTGAGTTCCAATAGTCCGAGCACGAGTTCCCGCAGCATCTGGCCGGCCTGCTGCAGCAACAGCCGACGGGCGCCGGGCGGCAGCGCAGCGGGGTCGATACCCGCGCCGCGGCACAATGCCGAAATGCCCGGAAGCAGGTCCAGCTCATCCTGGGCGAGCGGTCGGACAGCGTCGTCGTTTCGCGAGGGCGCGAGGGTGGGCAAGGGCGCCGGGGCAGGCGGCCTCGCGGCTGGCGCGGCCGGGGCCGCAACCGCCGGGGCGGCCGGCTTGCTGGCCGCCTTCGGCCTGCCAAAAACGTCCTCCAGTTCGAGGCCCAGCGTCTCCGCGTGGTCGAACTCGCCCTCATCCTGCGGGAAGTCGTTGCCTGCGTAGATTTCCGCCTCGATCTTGAACAGGCCGATCTGCAGTCGATCGCCGTTCTTGAGCACGTAGATGTCGCCGGGACCGAGGGGATTCACGCGTTCGTTGACATAGGTGCCGTTGGTGCTCAGGTCGCGGATGATCCAGTGGCCGTCGCGGCAGTGGATCTCGGCGTGCTGCGTGGAGACAAAGCGCTCGGTGTCGGGCAGCACCCAGTCGTTGTCCAGGCCACGACCAATACGGCCGCCATTGACCCCGAAGGTGGCGCGGGCGAACACGCCGAGCTTTGACGCATTGGCTCCCACGACCCGCAGTCTGAGCGGCATGTCCCAAACCTCCCTGTCCCCACACGGGCCGATATTCCCTGATCGCCGGGTGGCCTCTGGCCACGCTGCCCACCGGTGATCGGGAGATGCGGCCTATAATGAGCCACAAACTAACCGGTGCCTCACAGACCACCATGGCCGCAAGTCACATTTTCAGAATCCTGTTCGCAAACCAGGGAAAGGTCTACGAGATCTATGTCCGTAAAGTGCGACACGGGGAGCTCTTTGGTTTCATCGAAGTCGAAGAGTTGGTCTTCGGTTCACGCTCGACGGTCGTGGTAGACCCGGCCGAGGAGCGCATCAAGACCGAGTTCGAGGGCGTAAAGCGCGTATTCCTGCCGCTGCATTCGGTGCTGCGCATCGACGAGGTCAGCAAGCAGGGCACGAGCAAGATCACTGCCCTGGAGGGCGGTGCCAACGTCGCCCACTTTCCGACGCCCACCTATCCGCCCGGCGGACCCGGCCCGTCACGCTGAGATCATCCCGAACCATGCTGCACCTGCCTGGCGCTCCGGCGCTGTCCGACTTTCGCCTCGCCAAGCTGCTGAATTCGCTGCGCGAGATCGACTCCCGCGTCACGGGCGTATCGGCCCGCTTCCAGCACTTCGCCGACCTGCACCGGCCGCTCGAAGCGCAGGAGGCGCAACTGCTGGCCCGCCTGCTGACGTACGGCCCGCGCCTTGCCGCCGGTCGTGACGCCGGGCAGGTGTTGCTCGTGGTGCCGCGTCCAGGCACCACTTCGCCCTGGTCGTCCAAGGCGACCGACATCGCCCACGTCTGCGGTCTCGATGCCGTCCATCGCATCGAACGCGGCACCGCCTACTGGCTGGAGTCCGACGCGCCGCTGCCGCAGGAGTCGCTGCTGCGGCTTGCGGCGATCCTGCACGACCGCATGATCGAGACCGTGCTGCCGTCGTTCGACGCCGCCGCCGCGCTGTTCGAAACGCACGCCGCGAGCCCGCTGGCGACGCTGCCGCTCGCCGCGCAGGGCCGCAGGGCCTTCGAGGAAGCGAACGCATCGCTGGGCCTCGCACTGTCGCCCGACGAGATCGACTACCTGGTCGAGGCCTACGGCCGTCTCGGCCGGGACCCGACCGACGTCGAGGTCATGATGTTCGCCCAGGCCAACAGCGAGCACTGCCGGCACAAGATCTTCAACGCGCAGTGGACGGTCGACGGCGAGCCCCAGCCGAAGTCCCTGTTCCAGATGATCCGCAACACGCACGCCGTGAGCCCCGAAGGCGTGCTGTCCGCTTACAAGGACAACGCTGCGGTGGTCGCCGGCCCGGTCGCGCCGCGGTTCTTCGCCGATCCCCACACCGGCCGCTACGGCTACGTCGAGGAGCCGGTGGACGTGCTCATGAAGGTGGAGACGCACAACCACCCGACCGCGATCTCGCCGTTCCCCGGCGCCGCCACCGGTTCCGGCGGCGAGATCCGCGACGAGGGCGCGACCGGCCGCGGCGCCAAGCCCAAGGCCGGCCTCGTCGGCTTCAGCGTCTCCAACCTGCGCATTCCGGGCTTCGAACGCGAGTGGGAGCAGGACAACGGCAAGCCCGCGCGCATCGCCTCCGCGCTCGAGATCATGCTGGCGGGCCCGCTGGGCGGCGCCGCGTTCAACAACGAGTTCGGCCGCCCGAACATCTACGGCTATTTCCGCAGCTTCGAACTCACCGCTCCCGGTGACGCGCCCGGCGTCGTGCGCGGCTACCACAAGCCGATCATGATCGCCGGCGGCATGGGCAACGTGCGGCGCATGCACGTCGAGAAGGCCGAGGTGCCGCCCGGTGCGCACCTGGTCGTGCTCGGCGGGCCCGCCATGCTGATCGGGCTCGGCGGTGGCGCCGCCTCGTCGGTGGGCAGCGGCACGAGTGCCGAGGACCTCGACTTCGCATCGGTGCAGCGCGGCAATCCCGAGATCCAGCGCCGCGCCCAGGAAGTGATCGACCGCTGCTGGGCCCTCGGCGACGACAACCCGATCCTGCTGATCCACGACGTCGGTGCTGGCGGGCTGTCGAACGCGCTGCCCGAGGCCATCGCCCACAGCGAGCGCGGCGGAGTCATCGACCTGCGGCGCGTGCCCAACGACGAGCCCGGCATGTCGCCGCTCGAGATCTGGTGCAACGAGGCGCAGGAGCGCTACGTGCTGGTGATCGCGGACGACCGCATCGCCGAATTCGAAGCCCTGTGCGCGCGCGAGCGCTGCCCGTACGCGGTGGTCGGCCGGACCACCGACGACGGCATCCTCAAGGTCGAAGATCCAAAGTTCGGCAATGCGCCCGTCGACATGCCGATCGAGGTGCTGCTGGGCAAGGCGCCGCGCATGCTGCGCGATGTGCGTCGCGTGCGGCGCGCGGGCGACGCTTTCGACGGCCGCGGCATCGATGCGCGCGAGGCCCTGTATCGCCTGCTGCGGCTGCCGACGGTCGCCGACAAGACCTTCCTCGTGACCATCGGCGACCGCAGCGTCGGCGGGCTCATCAGCCGCGACCCGATGGTCGGTCCCTGGCAGGTGCCCGTCGCCGACGTGGCGGTGACCCTGACCGGATTCCGCGGCAACGAGGGCGAGGCCATGGCGATGGGCGAGCGCACGCCGCTCGCGCTGCTCGACGGTCCCGCCTCGGGCCGCATGGCCATCGGCGAGGCGCTCACCAACATCGTCGCGGCCGACGTGCCGCGCATCGGCGAGGTGCGCCTGTCCGCGAACTGGATGGCCGCCTGCGGCCAGCCCGGCGAGGACGCCGCGCTGTTCGACACCGTGTACGCCGTCGGCGAGGAACTGTGCCCGGCGCTGGGTATCGCCATTCCCGTCGGCAAGGATTCGCTGTCGATGCGCTCGAGCTGGCGCCAGGACGGCGTGGACCGCGCCGTCGTCGCGCCGGTGTCGCTGATCGTATCCGCCTTCGCGCCGGCCGACGATGTGCGGCGCACGCTGACCCCCGAGCTGCGCCTGGATTCCGGCGAGACTTGCCTGCTGCTGATCGACCTCGGCGCCGGCCGCGATCGCCTCGGCGGCTCCTGCCTCGCGCAGGTCTATTCGAGCCTCGGCAGCGTGCCGCCCGATCTCGACGACGCCGAGCGCATGAAGGGTTTCTTCGCCGCCGTGCGCCGGCTGGCGCGCGAGGGCATCGCGCTCGCGTATCACGACCGTTCCGACGGCGGCGTGGCCGTGACCCTGGCCGAGATGGCCTTCACCTCGCGCTGCGGCCTCGAGATCGACCTGGGCGACGTGGCGCATCCGGTAGCCGCGGTGTTCGCGGAAGAACTCGGCGCCGTCGTGCAGGTGGGCGCGGCAAGGCTCGACGAGGCGCTGGCCATCTGTGCCGCGCACGGGATCGGCGTGTTCGCGCGCGTGATCGGCCAGCCAGTTGCTGGCGAGCGCGTCGTCATCCGCGCCAACGGCACTGCGCTCATCGACGAGCTGCGCGACGACCTGCGCCGGGCCTGGTCCGAGACGACCTGGCAGATGCAGCGCATGCGCGACAATCCTGAGTGCGCCGACGAGGAACACGCCGCGCGTACCGCGGCGGGCGACCCGGGGCTGCAGTGGCAGCCGGGCTTCGACACCAGCGACGATGTCGCCGCGCCCTATATTTCGATCGGCGCGCGGCCGCGCGTGGCGATCCTGCGCGAGCAGGGCGTCAACAGCCAGACCGAGATGGCAGCGGTGTTCGAGCGCGCGGGCTTCGCTCCCGAAGACGTGCACATGACCGACATCCTCGCCGGCCGGGTGACGCTCGCGGACTATCGCGGCGCGATCGCCTGCGGCGGATTCAGCTACGGCGACACGCTGGGCGCAGGCGAGGGCTGGGCGAAGTCCATCCTGTTCCACCCGCGCGCGCGCGACGAGTTCGCGGCATTCTTCGGTCGCCAGGACACTTTCGCGCTGGGCATCTGCAACGGCTGCCAGATGATGGCGGCGATCAAGGAACTGGTGCCCGGCGCCGGCCACTGGCCGCGCTTCGTGCTCAACCGTTCCGAGCAGTTCGAGGCCCGCGTCGCGATGGTCGAGGTCGCCGGGACTCCGTCGGTGTTCTTCGCCGGCATGGCGGGCTCACGCCTGCCGATCGTCGTCGCGCACGGCGAGGGCAGGGCGGAGTACGACACGCCGCAGGGCCTCGCCGACTCGGCCCCCTACGTGACGCTGCGCTGGGTCGACAACGCCGGCCACGTGACCGAGCGTTATCCCGCCAATCCCAACGGTTCGCCGGGTGGGGTAGCGGGCCTGACCACCCTGGACGGACGCGTCACGATCGCGATGCCGCATCCCGAGCGCGTCTATCGCAGCGTTCAGAACTCGTGGCATCCGCGCGATGCCGGCGAGGACAGCGGGTGGATGAGGATGTTCCGCAACGCGCGGCGCTGGCTGGGTTAGCGTTCAGCCTGTTTTGAGCGTGCCGTTGTGCCAGTCATGGCACGTCAGCCGCACCCGGGATATTGGGTCCTCCGCGCGCCGAGGACGGCGCTGATTGCTACGGACCCAACATCCCGTGCGCGGCTGCCGTGCAGCGTCGCGCACGCCTACGGCGAAGCTGGCTGATGCCGATCGCGCCAGCGCCGGCGTCGAACTTCACCGAGCTTTACGATTCCAGCCCACGCTTGTTGCCGTGCCTGCCGCTCGCCGCCAAGCCAGCGCGGCGCGGGCACGTGATGGTCGGTCCGTAGCAGTCAGCGGCTGCTTAAGCCGCGCGAAGGACCGACCATCACGGGACCACGCCGCGCGTGAGCATGCGACGGTCGACTACCCGTGCAGCGGCTTGTAACGCAAGCGGTGCGGCTGGTCCGCCTCGGTGCCCTTGCGACGGTGGTAGTCCGCCGTGTACTCCTGATAGTTGCCCTCGAACCAGACGACTTCCGAATTGCCCTCGAAGGCCAGGATGTGGGTGGCGATGCGGTCGAGGAACCAGCGATCGTGGGAGATCACGACGGCGCAGCCCGGGAAGTTGAGCAGCGCTTCTTCGAGCGCGCGCAGGGTCTCGATGTCGAGGTCGTTGGTGGGTTCGTCGAGCAGCAGCACGTTGCCGCCGCTCTTGAGCAGCTTGGCGAGGTGCACGCGGTTGCGCTCGCCGCCCGACAGTTCGCTGATGCGCTGCTGCTGCTGGCCGCCGCGGAAGTTGAAACGGCCGACGTAGCCGCGCGAGGCGGTCTCGTAGTTGCCGACGCGGATGATGTCGAGGCCGCCGGAGATTTCCTGCCAGACGGTGTTGTCGCCGTTCAGGGAGTCGCGGCTCTGGTCGACGGCGGCGATCTGCACGGTCGGTCCGATCCGGATCGTCCCGCCATCCGGCTGCTCGATGCCCGTGAACATGCGGAACAGCGTCGTCTTGCCCGCACCGTTCGGGCCGATGATGCCGACGATGCCGCCGGGCGGCAGGCTGAAGGACAGTCCGTCGATGAGCAGCCGGTCGCCGAAGCCCTTGCGCAGGCCCTCGACCTCGATGACGGTGTCGCCGAGCCGCTGGCCGGGCGGGATGTAGATCTCGTTGGTCTCGTTGCGCTTCTGGAACTCGACCGACTGCATTTCCTCGAACTGCTTGAGGCGCGCCTTGCTCTTGGCCTGGCGGGCCTTGGGGTTCTGGCGAACCCACTCGAGTTCGCGCGCGAGCGTCTTCTGCAGCGCTTCCTGCTGGCGCTCTTCCTGAGCGAGCCGCTGTTCCTTCTGCTCGAGCCACGACGAGTAGTTGCCCTGCCACGGGATGCCGTGGCCG
>JADZCS010000064.1 GCA_020851435.1 Gammaproteobacteria bacterium
CGACACCGCGGCGCAGCGCCTTCATCGGGAACGCGATCTCGCGCTCGCGGGCCGACGGCGCGGCGTCGAACGCGACCTCCGACATCGGCAACATCGGACCCGTGAACGTGAGCGGCCTGACGTCCGAGGCTGCGATGCGCACGGGAATCTCGATGACCACCGGTTGCGGATCGTCCCGGTCCAGCGCCGTCATGCCGAAGGCCATGCCGCCGGCGAAGCGCTTCGCGACGCTGGCTACGTCGACCGCTGTCGCAGCCGCCTCGACGCCGTGGCACACGAGTACGGCGCCCGACTGCCGGCTGACCTCGCAGCGCAGGGGCACGACCAGTCCGTCCGGCGGCAGCTGCAGGCGGCTCGCCAGCCGGTGTCGCTCACCTGTGCTCAGGCGACGGACGACTTTCGCCTCGTCGAAGGGCACCTGCGCGAGCGGCGGCTTCTCGCGCCAGCCGAGGACCGTGACGCTCAGCACGCAGTTGTCGGCGTTGCGATCGTCGTAGGCCGCGTAGGCTTTCACCTCGAGCCGTTCGGCCAGGCGCTGGGCGGAGAGGCTCAGCCGGTCGACCTTCGCGCGCGCGAGCTTCCTGCGCGGCACGGGCCTGCTGTTCTCGTCGAGTGCGGAGAAGCGCGCGGTCGACGCCTGCCCGAAAGGCACGGACTCTCCCCCTTCGTTCGTCGCGCCCGCGAGCGCGCCCGCGCCGTCCTCCAGCGCCGCGAGCATCGCCAGGCCGGCCTGCTCGCAGGCCTGCGGGCCGGCCTCGGCGCTGCGCGCGCTCAGGATCACGTCCCAGTCGTACCTGTGCTGGCGCGCCTCGACCTTCATGCGCCGTCCACCGAAGTCGATCGCGTCGGCGGCGGCGATCTTGAACGCACGTCCGGTGAACTCGGAGCGCGCCACGGTCTGCCAGCCGGCACCGGGGACGGCGGCCTGGATCTCGTCCAGGCTCATGCCGAACCGGATTGGACCGAGGCGGATGGCGGTCACTTCGGATTCCGCGCGCGCCGCGAGGGCCGCGAGGGTCAGCGCCGCCAGCAGGGCGAACTGGGCGGGAAATCGGGGCATCGTCTACCTCGCTTCATATCCGGCGCCAGGCCGGCGACTTCGCAAGCCACGACCGGGCCAAAGAAAAAGCCCGAAAACCTGTGTGATTTTCGGGCTTTACTTGCCTAGATGGCGGAGCGGACGGGACTCGAACCCGCGACCCCCGGCGTGACAGGCCGGTATTCTAACCAACTGAACTACCGCTCCAAACAAACTGGTGGGTGCTGAGGGGATCGAACCCCCGACCTTCGCCGTGTAAAGGCGTCGCTCTACCAGCTGAGCTAAGCACCCCGTGAGGCACCCGCCCAGACCCGGTCTGGGAGGCGCGGAAATATACGCGAAGAGCCGGCGGGTGGGAAGAGGGTCAGCCCCCTCTTGTGCCGGGTGCACAAGAGGGGGTCAAGGGGGCGCCAAGAGGGGCGCAAGAGGGGTCTGACCCCTCCTCAGTGCGCGCTGACGCCTTTGCTGCTGCGCTTCCCGCGCCTGGCCGGCGCCTCCGCCTTGGCGGGTACTTCGACTGGCTTCTCGGGCTCCACGCGCGGCCTGGGCGACGACACCAGCGCAACCTCGAGGACCTCGTCGATCCACTTGACCGGCTTGATCTCGAGCTTGCCCTTGATGTTCTCGGGGATCTCGGCGAGGTCCTTCTCGTTCTCCCACGGAATCAGCACGGTCTGGATGCCGCCGCGCTGGGCCGCGAGCAGCTTTTCCTTGAGGCCGCCGATCGGCAGCACCTCGCCGCGCAGCGTGATCTCGCCGGTCATCGCGACGTCCGCGCGCACCGGGATGCGGGTCAGCGCCGAGACCAGCGCGGTGCACATGCCGATGCCGGCGCTGGGGCCGTCCTGGGGCGTGGCGCCCTCGGGCACGTGCACGTGCACGTCGAGCTTCTGGTGGAAGTCGGGCTCGAGGCCGAGCAGGTCGGCGCGGCTGCGCACGACGGTCATGGCGGCCTGGATCGACTCCTGCATCACCTCGCCGAGCTGGCCGGTGTACTGCAGTTTGCCCTTGCCGGGCATGACCGCGGCCTCGAGCGTCAGCAGCTCGCCGCCGACTTCCGTCCAGGCGAGGCCGGTGACGAGGCCGATGCGGTTCGCCTCCTCGGCCTTGCCGTAGCGGAAACGCCGCACGCCGAGGTACTTGTCGAGGTTCTTCGGCGTGACCGACACGGCCTTGAGCTTCGGGTCGAGCAGCAGTTCCTTGACCGCCTTGCGGCAGATCTTGGCGGTCTCGCGCTCGAGGTTGCGGACGCCGGCCTCGCGCGTGTAGTGACGGATCATGTCCATCAGCACCGCGTCGCCGACCTTGATCTCGCCTTCCTTGAGGCCGTTCTGCTTGACCTGCTTGGGCAGCAGGTAGCGCTTGCCGATGTTGAGCTTCTCGTCCTCGGTGTAGCCGGGCAGACGGATCACTTCCATGCGGTCCAGCAGCGGCGCCGGGATGTTGAGCGTGTTCGCGGTGCACACGAACATCACCTCGGACAGGTCGAAGTCGACCTCGAGGTAGTGGTCGTTGAAGGCCGAGTTCTGCTCCGGGTCCAGCACCTCGAGCAGCGCCGAGGACGGGTCGCCGCGGAAGTCCATCGACATCTTGTCGACTTCGTCCAGCAGGAACAGCGGATTGCGCACGCCGGTGCGCGCCATGTTCTGCAGCACCTTGCCCGGCAGCGAGCCGATGTAGGTGCGGCGGTGGCCGCGGATCTCGGCCTCTTCGCGCACGCCGCCCAGCGACATGCGGATGAACTGGCGGTTGGTCGCGCGCGCGATCGACTGCCCGAGCGAGGTCTTGCCCACGCCCGGCGGGCCGACCAGGCACAGGATCGGGCCCTTGATGTTCTGCACGCGCTGCTGCACGGCCAGGTATTCGACGATGCGTTCCTTGACCTTGTCGAGGCCGTAGTGGTCCTCGTCCAGGATCTTCTGCGCGCCGGCGATGTCGTGCTTGATCTTGGTGCGCTTCTTCCAGGGCACCTTGACCATCCAGTCGATGTAGTTGCGCACGACGGTGGCTTCGGCGGACATCGGCGACATCAGCTTGAGCTTGTTGAGCTCCGCGGTCGCCTTCTCCTTCGCCTCCTTCGGCATGCCGGCCTTGGCGATGCGCTTCTCGAGTTCGCCCAGTTCGTTCGGGGCGTCCTCGATCTCACCCAGTTCCTTCTGGATGGCCTTCATCTGCTCGTTGAGGTAGTACTCGCGCTGGCTCTTCTCCATCTGCGACTTCACGCGGCCGCGGATGCGCTTCTCGATCTGCAGCACTTCCATCTCGCCCTCGATGGCGGCGAGGATGTGCTCGAGCCGGACGCGCGCGTCCTGGATCTCCAGCACCTTCTGCTTGTCGGCGAGCTTGAGCGCCATGTGCGCGGAAACGGTGTCGGCGAGGCGACCCGGCTGGTCGATGCCGGCCAGCGAGGTGAGGATCTCCGGCGGCACCTTCTTGTTGAGCTTCACGTACTGCTCGAACTGCGAGATGACCGAGCGCGTGAGCACGTCGACCTCGCGCTCGTCGTACTTCTCGATCTCCTGCATCACCGCCACGTCGGCGGCGAAGAAGGCCCCGGCGTGCACGCCCTCGATGCTGGCGCGCGCGGAGCCCTCGACCAGCACCTTCACGGTGCCGTCGGGCAGCTTGAGCATCTGCAGGATCGTCGCGATCGTGCCGATCTCGTAGAGGTCCTTGGCCTTCGGGTCGTCCACGTCGGCCTGGCGCTGGGCGACCAGCAGGATCTGCTTGTCGCCCTTCATCGCCTCGTCCAGCGCGAGGATGGATTTCTCGCGGCCGACGAACAGGGGGATGACCATGTGCGGATAGACCACGACGTCGCGCAGCGGCAGCACGGGCAGGCGGCGCGGTGCGGCGGGCTCGGTGGTGGCCGGGGTCGTCGGGATCTCGTTGCTCACTGCAAGGTACCTCGCGCCGCGGGGGAAGCGGCTACAAGCATACGACATGGGGGCTGGGAAGCGGATTGCAACGCTGCCAGGGCACCAGAGTTACCAGTGGTAACAATGGTGCCTGGCACGAAAGTTACCACTAGTGGTGGTCGGAACCCGTGCGGCGGGTCTCGGCGGGAACCTCGACCGGCTCGTCGTTGCGGTAGACGAGGTACGGACGGCTCTCGCCCATGATCACGGTCTCGTCGATGACGACCTTGGCGACGTTCTTGAGCGACGGCAGGTCGTACATGATCTCGAGCAGCGTGTTCTCGAGGATGGTGCGCAGGCCGCGGGCGCCGGTCTTGCGGACCATCGCCTTGCGGGCCACGGCGCGCAGGCCGTCCTCGCGGAACTCCAGCTCGACGCCCTCCATGTCGAACAGCTTCATGTACTGCTTCGACAGGGCGTTGCGGGGCTTGGTCAGGATCGAGATCAGCGCGTCCTCGTCCAGTTCCTCGAGGGTCGCGACGACCGGCAGGCGGCCGACGAACTCGGGGATCAGGCCGAACTTGATCAGATCCTCGGGCTCGACCGACTTGAACGGGTCCTGCGGGTCCTCGCGATCCTTCGGACCGCGGACCTCGGCGACGAAGCCGATGCCGCCCTTGGCGCTGCGGCGCTCGATGATCTTCTCGAGGCCGGCGAAGGCGCCGCCGCAGATGAACAGGATGTTCGAGGTGTCGACCTGCAGGAATTCCTGCTGCGGGTGCTTGCGGCCGCCCTGCGGCGGCACCGAGGCGATGGTGCCCTCGATGAGCTTCAGCAGCGCCTGCTGCACGCCCTCGCCCGACACGTCACGCGTGATGGACGGGTTGTCCGACTTGCGCGAGATCTTGTCGATCTCGTCGATGTAGACGATGCCCGTCTGGGCCTTCTCCACGTCGTAGTC
>JADZCS010000065.1 GCA_020851435.1 Gammaproteobacteria bacterium
GGTGCGCCGAAAAGCTCGAGCGGCCGCGTCGTGCCGCGGCCTTCCGACAGCGTCGTTCCCTCGAGCATCACCGTTCCGGCGTAGCAGCGCGCCATCGCCAGGTTCGCCGCATTGGGGCTGGGGTTCACCCAGCTGCGCTCGCCGACGGGCCAGCCGTAGCCCGGCGCGCGCCCGGGCCGCCAGCCCTGCATCTCGACGACCTGGTAGTCGACGTCGATGTTGAAGCGACGGACGAACCAGTCGCCGATCTCGCCCAGCGTGAGGCCGTGGCGCATGGGCAGATCGCCGGCGCCGACGAAGCTCTCCCAGCCCGCGCGCAGCCGCAGGCCCTCGACCGGGCGTCCGGCGGGATTCGGCCGGTCGAGCACCCAGACCGACTTGCCCGCGGCGGCGGCCGCCTCGAGCACGTAGCGCAGCGTGGTGATGAAGGTGTAGATGCGGCAGCCGAGGTCCTGCAGGTCCACGAGCAGCACGTCGAAGGTGTCGAGCATCGCGGCGGTGGGCCGGCGCACCTCGCCGTAGAGGCTGAACACGGGAATGCCCAGGCGCGGGTCGCGGAAGTCCAGCGACTCGACCATGTTGTCCTGCTTGTCGCCGCGCAGGCCGTGCTGCGGGCCGAACGCCGCCGTGAGCTTGATGCCGCGCCTGCCGGCCAGCGCGTCCAGCGAATGCTCGAAGCGGCGCGTCATCGACGCCGGATGCGCGAGCAGCGCAACGCGCCGCCCGGCCAGCGGCCTGCGCAGCGACGCCTCGTCGATCAGCCGGTCGATGCCGAATTTCATGCTTGCTGGTTCCTAGCCTGCCTGCCGCGCGACCCAGGCGTCGACCACGCGCGCCGTGACCTCGAGCGGCATCGAGCCGTCGCGCAGCACCGCGTCGTGGAAGCCCTTGAGGTCGAAGCGCGCGCCGAGCCTGGCGCTGGCCGACTCGCGCAGCCTCGCGAACTCGAGGTGGCCGATCTTGTAGCCGCAGGCCTGGCCTGGCCATACGCAGTAACGGTCGATCTCGCTGTTGACCGCGGGCAGCGCCAGGCCGACCACGTCGGCCATGTACCCGGCCGCACGCTCGCGCGTCCAGCCTTTCCAGTGCATGCCGGTGTCCACGACGATGCGCACGGCGCGGTACAGGAACGACTGCAGCAGGCCCAGCCGGCCCAGCGGAAAGTCCTTGTACATGCCGATCTCGTCGGCGAGCTGCTCGGCGTAGAGCGCCCAGCCCTCGCCGTAGGCGTTGAACCACAGGCTCTTGCGCAGCATCGGCATGCCCTGCGCCTCCAGCGCCAGCGTGGCCTGCAGGTGATGACCGGGCACGCTCTCGTGGTAGGTCAGCGTCGGCAGCGCCCACTTCGGCCACACCGAGGTGTCGGCAAGGTTGATGTAGTACGCGCCGGGACGCGTGCCGTCGAGGCTGCCGGTCTGCGCATAACCGCGCGGCGCGCCAAGCTCGATGGCCGGCGGCACGCGGCGCACCTCGACTGGCGTGCGCGGCAGCGTCGAGAACAGCTCGGGCAGGCGCCGCTGCATGGCCGCCACCTGCAGGTTGAGGTCGGCGAGCAGCTGCGCGCGTCCCTCGTCGGTGTTCGGGTAGAGCCACTTCGGGTCCTTGCCGAGCGCGGTCAGGCGCGCGCCGACGGCGCCCTCGCGCAGGCCCTGGGCCTTCAGCAGTTCGTCCGCGGCCGCGCTGATCTCGGCGACCTGGGCCAGGCCCAGCGCGTGCGCCTCGTCGGGCGTCATGCGCGTGGAGGTCTGCATGCGCAGGCACAGCGGGTAATACGCCTCGCCGCCGGGCCGACCGCGGATGCCCGCCTCGTGCGTGGCGCGCGCGCGCAGCGCGGTGACGACCTCGATCTGCCGGTCCAGCGCGGCAGCCAGCGGGCCGTCGACGATCTTCGCCGCGCGCCCGGACCAGTCGCCGGCGACGCCCTTCGCGGCCGTGCGCGCCGCCAGGGTCTTCACCATCACCGCGTTGGCGCCGGACTGCGCGCGCAGCGAGCGCAGCTGCGCGAGCGTCTTGTCGGCGACGAAGTCGGGCGGGATCATGCCGCGCGCGAGATCGGCGCGCACCCGTTCGCTGTCGTGTTCGACCTCGCGTGCGAAGGACTCGAGCCGCGACAGGCAGGCCTCGGCGTCGGCGGCGTTCTCGATCGGGTGCTGGCTGCCCAGGAAATCCGGCGTCGACTGGTAGCAGCCCGTGAGCTGGCTCACGGCGTAGGGCACGGGATAGCCGTAGGAATCCACGCCGCCGATCGGCTGCGACTGTATCTCGTGACTGATCGAGGCCATCCAGGCAATCGTCTCGTAGTCGGAACGATCGCGGCCCTTGAGGCGCGAGGCGTCGATGGCCGCGAGCGGCGCCGTGGCCCAGGCCAGCGCGCCGAGCGTGTTCATGCGGCCCGCGGGTGAGCGGTCGTCGAGGCGCGAGCGGGCGCCGGCGCGCGCGCCGGTGTCGAGGCCCAGCGAGGTGGCGGTCTGCGGCGAGGCCTCGAGCATGCGCTCGAAAATGACGTCGTACAGCGCGCGTGCGGCGGCGGGTTCGTCGCGCGCGGGCACGGCGGCGAATGCGGTGCCGCCCAGCGCAGCCGAGCAGGCGGCGGCGAGGCTCGAGGCCAGGAAGTCGCGACGATCCATTATCTGGCTCCTGTCACAGCGTCAGCGAGAACGACTGTGGGTGATGAAAGTCGGGACGCTCCGCGGGATGCGCGAGCGCCCAGTATTCGTGCGTGCCGGACGTCGACTCGACGACGGCACTCAGTCCGACTCGCAGGCGTGCTTGCGGCGAAATCCCCAGCGCGGCTAGGTCGATACTCGCGCGCAGGCGCAGGCACTCCGGCGAAACCTCGCATGCGACCTGCGGCGACGGCTGCGCATGCAGGGGCCGCATGCCCTGCCGCGGCGCATCGAAGCGATAGGCCGCCCACTCGCCCGATGGCGAGAAGTTGAACTCGGTGTAGGCCACGGATTCGTCAACGGCGATGAAGGCCTCGCAACACGTGTGACGCCACAACTCGTCGCGGAATACAGGAGCGGCCAGCGACGAGATCGCCAGCGCCGCGGGATCGCCCGCGAGATCGAAGGCCAGCCGCAGGACCGAACCGCCATCGCGCGACACGCGCACGCCGAAGGCCCGCAGCACGTGGCTGCCAGTGCACGGGTGTGGGAGCAGCGCGACCAGCCCTGGTGTGTCGCCGCTCATGCGCTGCGGTAGAACTCGGCGTGATCACGCGAATCCGCGAGGATCTTCATGACCTGGCCGTTGCGCGGCTGGGCGAAGAACGCGAGCACGCGTTCGTTGGTCAGCGCGTCCTTGCCACCCAGGTTCAGCTGCTCACCGTGATTGACCATCAGCGCGCCGGCATACCCGCCGCTGA
>JADZCS010000066.1 GCA_020851435.1 Gammaproteobacteria bacterium
CCATATCCGCGCATTCCAGGCAGGAAATCGAAGACCTCCAGTCAACGCCGCCGCGTAGGCTGTCTCCACGCGACGAGGAACGCCGGCGTGAGGCACACCGTGGACTTTCTCTATTCTTTGTACGATGCTCTGGTGAGCATCAACGTCCCGAACGACAAGGCGCGGGCCGTGGTCGATGCGATGGAGCGGGACATGGCGACGACCCTCGCGACCAAGCAGGATCTCGAGATCACCGGCAAGGACCTGCTCGGCCTGAGCAAGGACCTTCATTCCCTGCGCGTCGAACTCAAGCAGGACCTGCATTCGTTACGTGCGGAATTTAAGCAGGAACTACAGTACGCGCGTTCTGAGTCCAAGCAGGACCTGCAGTCCTTGCGTTCAGAGCTAAAGCACGACATGGCTCTTCTGCGCAGCGACATGGAAGCCCGCTTCGCCCGGAACGAACTGCGCATGACCATCCGCCTGGCTGTACTGCTGGCCGGCTATACCGGCGTGATGTTTGCGGGGCTGCGCCTGTACGTCACCTGAGGCAGTGACGTCCCTTCCCTGACCTGGCTGCTTGCGTATACTCGCCGTGGGGGGGATAACAATGAAAATGACCATGCAGCGCTGGACGCTGCTGCACGACTTCTACCTGCGGAAATACCCTGACTTCTTCGCGGCCAGGAATTTTGCGGTCAACTCGGCTTGTCGGGCGGCCGTCACTTTCATCGGCAACGCGCACGGGGCGTCGAAGGAAAACCTGATCCAGGCGTTCGACAAGGTTCTCCACGACCCGAAGCTCAAGACTCACGCGGGCGCCGGGCTGTTCCTGCGGGTCAAGCAGCAGTTCGAACGCATGGACGCGGCCGGCAAGACCCGCTGGGTGCGTGGCCGGTCCGTCCTGTTCGTGCCGTTTGCCAGGGCCGATGCCGTGTCGCTGATCGACTCCAAGCGCGGCGTCGAGTTCTTCGACGACAAGGGCGGGTCGGTCAAGCCGGGCGAGTGCGGGTACCTCAAGTGGAACCTGGAAGAAGAGGACATCATCTGCCTCGGCGCCGGCGACAAGACCAAGGCGTTCGCCAAGTTGATGGCCCTGCGCACGCCCAACGACGTGCTGTACATCTGCGGCCACTGCAGGCCCGGGTCCAATGTGCTTGGCGCGGACAACGAGAAGGAACAGATCAGCGTGGAGGACCTGGTCAAGAAGCTGTCAAAGTCGCTGAGCCCGAGCTTCGCCGGACAGATCAAGATCTACGGCTGCCATTCCGCGGCGGATTTCGAGAGGAAGAGCTCATTCGTCCAGAAGTTTGCCGACGCCATGCTCAAGGCCGGCTGCAAACACTGCTCGTTCCATGGCTACACCGAGGAGATCTCCACCGCCCGTTACCAGAACAACGAGCAGGGCAAGGGGCCGTCCCACAAGTGGGCGGGCGATCCCGCGGCCGGCAATCGCGCTGCCTCCAGCCGTATGCGCGTCTACCCGACAGAATGGCAGTAATTGGGCCAATGTTTGGTATTGGGTGTAAATGGGTGCGGCATTGGGGCAACACAGCGCGTGTCCTCTAGGCGTTTCTTGAGGAACACGCCAGTTATTTGACTACCTGCTGATGCGGCGGCCGGCCATCCTCCAATCACCACTGGGCAGCAAGCAGCAATGTCTTCGCTCCCACAAAGGTCGGGGGATATACTCAGTGCTGATGCAACGTAAACAGACACCGCCGCAGATGCCGGGCGTCGAGTTCCTGGTCGATGGGCGCGGACGCCGCAAGTCCGTGCTGATCGATCTCGAGACGCATGGCGAACTGTGGGACGACGTCTTCGACGCCTATCTGGCAGCATCGCGCAAGAACGAACCCCGCGAGTCCCTGGCCGCCGTGAGCAGTAAGCTCACTCGGTCATCGGGCAAGCGTGGGTCGCGTGATTGACTACGAGGTCACTTTCGTTCGCTCCGCGAGTCGGGAGCTTCGCTCCCTGGAGTCGCGGCATGGGCGCCTCGTGTTGCACCGGATCACTTGTCTCTCTGCCGAACCCAGGCCCCGTGGCTGCGTAAAGCTGCTGGGATCAGCCGACGCGCTCTGGCGCATCCGGGTCGGTGACTATATGTATTCTCTGACTATTGGCGAAGTCACGCCACGAATGCGCGCACCACTTGGCGGCGCCGCCGCGTAGGCTGTGTTCCTGCAACGAGGGACTTCGGCGTGAGGCACACCGTGGACTTTCTATATTCTTTGTACGATGCTCTGGTCAGCATCAACGTCCCGAACGACAAGGCGCGGGCCGTGGTAGATGCGATGGAGCGGGACATGGCGACGACCCTCGCGACCAAGCAGGACCTCGAGATCACCGGCAAGGACTTGCTCGGCCTGGGCAAGGACCTTCATTCCCTGCGCGTCGAGCTCAAGCAGGACCTGCATTCGTTGCGATCGGAGTCTAAGCAGGACCTCGCGAAGGAAGTGGAATCGCTGCGCAACGAAATCCGGCAGGAGTCGGCGCTGGTGCGCAGTGAGATGGCGAGGGGTTTCGGCGACCTGCAGTTGACCATGACCTTGCGCATGGGCGGGATGGTCGTCGCCGTTGCTGCGCTCGTGGTGGCGGCCTTGCAACTGGCCTGAGCCTGCCTCGCACGGAACGGAGTCCGACGATGTCCAACGAAACACCTGCCAGGGAAGCGTTGGTGCATGCGCGGATGGCGCTGAAGAAATACAAGTCCAACAACAAGTTCCGGACCGACCAGACGAAGGAGGGGAAGGACAGGTACGAGCGACGGCTCGAGGCCGACAAGCGACGCATCCAGATCATGAAGCACGCTGGTGGGTTGGCGAGCGACAAATCCGACGCAGGCAGTCGGGGGTACTACGAAGCGCTCGCCGAGGCAGCCGAGGCATATAAGGCCGGCAACTGCAGCGAATACGCCGCCGTGGCCTGGAAGTTCCTGATCGGGAAGGGCGCGCTGGCCCACGTAGTCGGGCTCCAGGGCGACAAAGGCGATCACGCGTTCGCGGTCGTCGGCCTGAAGCAGTCGCCGCCTAAGGACTTCGCGAACTGGGGTGCCGACGTCTGGATCTGCGATCCCTGGGCCAACGTCTGCTGCCTGGCGGCAGGGTATCCGGCTGCCTGGAACGAGAAGATGAGGCACTGGTCGGAGAGGCAGCACAAGAAGATCATCAACGGAAAGGAGGAACACGTCGACCCGATGGATCACGGCTGGCTGAACAGCATCACGAGCTGCCAGAAGGTCATCCGGGTGGGCGTGCCCTATGAGCAGGCGCCGGCGCCCGCCGCCGCTCCGCCCAGGAAGCCCCTTCCCACCCCGCCCGGCAAGAGGTAGCGTCGGCGTCCCAACGCAACGGGTGACGTATGGACGATTTGCTGCAGCGTTTCATTGTCGGCAACCTGGCGCAGCTGTTCGGGGCCAGGGACCTCGTGCTGGTCGGCACCGGCGTAGAGACGTCGGCTGGACTGGTCGACATCCTCGCCCGCGAGGGAACCTCCCGGGTGTGGGTCATCCAGACTCTGATCGGCACCGCCGATGGCGCCGCCGCGGCCAGGCTGAAGGCATGCGTGGCGGCGATCGCCGGCCTGGCCGAGTACGCCGGACGAGAAGTGCTCGGCGTGCTGGTCGCTGCCGACTTCGACGCTGACTGCGAACGGGCGCTGCAGGACATCGAACGGATCTCGACGCGGCGATACTCGATCGCGTTCTCGCTGGACGGTTCCGCGGCGAGCAGTCGTGAGACCGTCGACGACAGCTACGTGTGGTGCGTGGACCTCGCAGATCGCAGTTGTCGCCCGAAGGGCGAGGGCCGGGTGGCGCTCAACCTCCTGGACCGCCTGGAAGTCAGGGATCGCCTGACCAACAGCGTCATCGAGCTTCGCGACGGGCCGTTCCTGATCGGGCGGTATCGGCCGGACTGACCATCCCGCGGCGCTGTGCGCAATACGCTTGTCGCCCTCGATGCGAGGGCGTATCGTTGAACCTGCATCGAGAAGGAATCCAGCGATTCCGCCAACCTGCCCACCCGGGCAAGGTGGTATCCCCGGCGGGGAGATGCGGCCTGATCAAGGCAACGAAACGGGAACACTGACGACCGACTGACCAACACTATTACGCATCGCGAGTGAGGCTTGTTGCCTCCGCCAACCTGCCTGCCCGGGCAAGGTGGTTCCGCCCCCGGCGGCATGCGGCCTGTACGGCAACCAAGCGGGTCCTCATGGGAAGGCATGCCTCGCTCCGTGCGTCGCGACGGAGACGACCATGGCGCACGCCTCGACGATTTTTACCGACCTGGGCCTGTACGGCCTCGAGCCCATCGAGCCGGTGCTGCTCGCGGCGCTGGCGACGGCCGAGCCGCTGCTGCTGATCGGCGCGCACGGCACGGCCAAGAGCCTGCTGCTGACGCGCGTGGCGGCGGCGCTGTCGCTGCCGTTCCGTCATTACAACGCGAGCCTGCTGAACTTCGACGACCTGGTGGGCTTTCCGCTGCCGGGCAAGGACGGCTCGCTGGAGTACGTGAAGACGCCGGCGGCGATCTGGGGCGCGGGCGCGGTGATCTTCGACGAGATCAGCCGCTGCCGGCCGGACATCCAGAACAAGCTGTTCCCGATCATCCACGAGCGGCGCGTGCAGGGCCTGCTGCTGGAGGGGCTGCGCTACCGCTGGGCGGCGATGAACCCGCCGGCGACGGACGACGGCGACGAAGATCGCTACCTGGGATCGGAGCCGCTGGACGCGGCGCTCGCCGACCGCTTCGCCTTCGTGGTCGAGATGCCGGCCTGGGGCACGCTCGACG
>JADZCS010000067.1 GCA_020851435.1 Gammaproteobacteria bacterium
CGCAAGCCCGAACAGTTGTCAGGACCGTGAGTCCGCATTTGCAAGGAGGGGCTATGAAGGACCTGTCCGAAGGGATGTACGTGGGGATCGACGTGTCGAAGGACACGCTCGAGGTGGCGTTTGGCGCTGACGGCGCCGTCGAGACGATCGCCAACGAGGGACCGGCCCACGATGGTTTGGCGGTTCGCTTGAGCGAACTGCAGGTGGCGGTGGTGCTGCTGGAGGCCACGGGTGGCTATGAGGCCGAGGTGGCGGGAGCGCTGCAGGCGGCAGGGTTGCCGGTGGCGGTGATCAACCCGCGGCAGGCACGGGACTTTGCGCGTTCGATCGGGCTGCTGGCCAAGACCGATGCGATCGACGCGCGGGCCCTGGCGCGGTTCGCGGCGGTGCTGGCCCAGCGGCCGGACTTTGAGCGGTTCATCAAGCCACTGGCGAGCGACGAACAGCGCAGCCTGCAGGCGCTGGTGCTGCGCCGTCGGCAGCTAGTGGACATGCTGACCAGCGAGCGGCAGCGACTGCAGATCTCGCATCGTTCGACTCGGCACAGCCTGGGCAAGACGATCCGCTTCCTGCGCGCGCAAATCGAACAGCTGGACGGCGAGATGGCCCGACACCTGCGCGAGCATGAGGCTGGGCTGGCCACGCTGCTGGACTCGATGAAGGGCGTCGGACCGGTGACGCTGGCGACGCTGATTGCGGTGCTGCCGGAGCTCGGTCACCTGGACCGGCGCGAGATCGCTGCGCTGGTCGGCGTGGCACCGTTCAACCGTGACTCGGGGCGTTGGCGCGGCCAGCGCCACATCGCGGGCGGCCGCGCCGCTGTGCGGATGGTGCTCTACATGGCCACCATCGTCGCCGTTCGCCACAACCCGCCGTTGCGGGCGTTCTACCAGAGGCTAGTTGCGGCCGGGAAGCGCAAGAAGGTGGCGCTGGTGGCCAGCATGCGCAAGCTGCTGACCATCCTCAACGCGATGGTTCGGGACGGTGCGATGTTCGATCCTGAGTATCAGAGGACTTGACCCGCAAGACAGTTGCTGATCGTTCCGGACCCTGCTCCCGAGCACGCCTGGCGTGAACTTTCCGCCCGCATCACCAACAGTTGAACCGACGCATCGACATCCAGGTCGATCGGGCCGGCCAGGGACCTTTCGTAGCGGCCGGCAGGGACTCGGGGTGGTCGACCCGGAACGATCAGGCCCGCGTCCGCGGGCCGTGAAGGGGCGATCACCCCGAGGCGCTGCCGGCCGCGGGCCGCGAGGTCCTACTGTCCGCGGCCTTGACTCGATCTGCATATTTATGCAAATATCACGCATGTTTATGCGCGACCAGGAACACCCGCAAGCAGACCACGGCCATTCGGCGGAACGCCGTGCGGCCTTGCGCCGCATCGTCCGCGAGGGCGCGGTGGGCCGGCAGGAGGATCTGGTGCGGCTGCTGCGCGCGGAAGGCCACGAGGTCACGCAGTCGAGCGTGAGCCGCGACCTGCGCGAGCTCGGCGTCGCCAAGCGCGGCGACCGCTACGTGCTGCCCGAAGGCATCGGCGCGGCCTCCGATGATTTCGCCGCGGTCTCGGGATTCGTGCTGTCGGCGCGCCAGGCGGGGCCGACCCTCACGGTGATCAAGACCACCACCGGCGCCGCGCAGAGCGTCGCCACCGTCCTGGACCGCGCCGCCTGGCCAGAAGTCGTCGGCACCATTTCCGGCGATGACACCATTTTCATCGCAACCGAGGACGCTGCCGGTCAACGCCGCGTCATGGCGCACCTGCGCGACGTCTTCCGAATCTGAGGCAACCCCTATGACTGACTCATCCACCGGCGCGTCGGCGCCCATCCTGCTTGCATTCTCCGGCGGCCTGGACACGTCGTTCCTGGTGCCCTGGCTCAAGGAAACCTACGGCCGTCCCGTGGTCACGCTGACGGTCGACACCGGCGGCATCGACGCCGAGGCCGCGCGCGTGCTCGAGAGCCGCTCCAAGGCCCTCGGCGCGGTGGAGCACCACCTGTTCGACGCGCGCAAGGTCTACTTCGACACCGTGCTGCGCTTCCTGGTGATGGGCAACGTCCGCCGTGGCCAGCTCTATCCGCTGTGCGTCGGCGCGGAACGCGCCATCCAGGCGCAGATGGTGGCCTTGTGGGCGAAGAAGGTGGGCACCACCACCATCGCGCACGGCTGCACTGCCGCCGGCAACGACCAGGTGCGCTTCGAGGTCGCGCTGCGCACGCTCGCGCCGGGCCTGGAAATCGTCGCACCCGTGCGCGATTACGCCTTCAAGCGCCCCGACCAGCTGGCCTTCCTCGAGGAGCGCAAGCTGCCCGTGCCGCCGTACGGCGCGGCTTACTCGGTGAACCGCGGCCTGTGGGGCGTCACGATCGGCGGCAAGGAAACCCTGACGTCGTCCGACTCCATTCCGGAACACGCCTGGGTGCTGTCGAAGGACGCCTTCACCTCGCCGCGCGCGCCGGAACGCCACGTCATCGGCTTCGACAAGGGCGTGCCCTGCTCCCTGGACGGCGAGGCCCTCGACCCGGTCGCGCTCATCGAAAAGCTCGAGAGCCTGGCCGCGCCCTTCGGCATCGGTCGCGGCATTCACCTCGGCGACACGATCATCAGCACCAAGGGCCGCGTGTCCTTCGAGGCCCCGGCCGCCGAAGTGCTGCTCAACGCCCACCGTGAACTCGAGAAGCTCACGCTCACGCCGCGCCAGCAGCGCGTCAAGGAACTGGTGTCCCTGACCTACGGCGACCTCGTCCACGAAGGCCAGAACCTCGACCCGGTGTGCCGCGACATCGAGGCGCTGCTCGTGTCCTCGCAGGCGCGCGTGACCGGCACCGTCAAGGTCCTGTTCCGCCCGGGCAGCTGCTTCGTCGAGGGACTAGAGTCGCCCCACTCGCTCATGAAGGCCTCGAAGGGCGTCTACGGCGAAGCCGTCGGCGAGTGGACCCCGCAGGATGCGCTGGGCTTCTCCAAGATGGTCGCGCTGAACAACGTCTTCTGGAGCCGCGCCGGCGGCACGGGCAATCCGCAATGATGAAGACCATCGTCGTCGACAAGATCGGCTCGGTCTCGCAGGCCTGCGGCCTGTCGCACGAGCTGCGCGTGTCCACGGACATTCCCTGCGAGGAAGGCGTGGTGCTCGCGGTCGAGGTGCTCAACAACAAGTCGACCTACAACACGCTCGAGCTCGCCAGCGGCCGCATGGCCAAGGTCGGCAAGGGCGACGTGGTGGTCGGCGCGCTGGGCCACCGCCAGGCGCTGTTCGGCTACTCGGGCCACATCCCGGAGAAGCTGGCGGCCGGCGACGTCATCCAGATGCTCAACATCGGCGGCGTGCTCGGCATCTGCGACTCGATCAACCCGCAGCGTGGCCAGCCTTTCGACTGCCGCGTGCTGGGCGTCGTGCTGCAGTTCCCGTTCCTGGGCGAGCGCATCGGCGTTCCGGCGCGGGCCGGCCTGCGCCGGCTCGACCAGTCCGCGAAGATCGATACTCGCGGCGTGCCGGTCGTCGCGCTGGCCGGCACCTGCATGGAAGCGGGCAAGACCGCGGCCGCCTGCGCGATGATCTCTCGCATGCGTCATCGCGGCCTGGTCGTGGATGCCTTCAAGGCCACGGGCGTCTCGCTGCGCCGTGACATCCTCGCCATGGAAGACTCGGGCGCGCGCCGCACGTCGATCTTCACCGACTTTGGCGTGGTCACGACCACCGAAAAGAACGGCCCTGCGCTCACGCGCACGATGCTCACGGAAATGGCCGCCGGCAAGCCGGACGTCATCGTGTTCGAGCTCGGCGACGGCATCCTCGGCGCGTATGGCGTCGAAGCGATCCTGTCGGCCCAGGACATCAGTCCCTGCCTCACGGGCCTGGTGCTGTCGGCCAACGACCCGGTCGGCGCCTGGGGCGGCGTCAAGCTGCTGCGCGAGCGCTTCGGCATCGAGCCCTGCGTGGTCACGGGCCCAGCGACCGACAACGCCGTGGGCGTGCGCATCATCCGCGAGCAGATGGGCGTGGCGGCATTCAACGCCATGACGGACGCCGCCGCACTGGGCGATTGCGTGATAGAGGCCGTCGGACTCTCGGCTGCCGCACAGGCCCGGACGATCAGCGAATGAGCGCGCGCACGCCCACCATCGTGCTGGGCGGCACCGGCTATGTGGCCGGCGAGCTGCTGCGCCTCGTGACAGGCCATCCACAGCTGTCGTTGGCCGCGGTGGCCTCCGACAGCCAGCCTGGCGAATCCGTGGCCGCCGCGTTCCCGCACCTCGCCCCCGTTCTCGGCGACCTGCGTTTCTCGTCGCACGCCGATGTGAAGGATCTCGTGGGCCGCCTGCCGGACTCGGCCGTGCTGGCTGCCGCTCCGCACGGCGTATCGGCGGCGCTCATCGACAGCCTGCTCGCCCACGCAGCCGCGGCCGGCACCCGGCCGCGCGTCGTGGACATCTCCGCCGACTATCGTTTCGCCGACGCCGAGGCCTATGCACGCGTCTACAAGCACGCGCACGGCGCGCCGGCCCGGCTGCCCGAATTCACCTGCGCCGTTCCGGAACACCTGGACGTCGTGACCACTCCGCACGTCGCGCACCCGGGCTGCTTCGTGACGGCAACCCTGCTCGCCGTGGTCCCGCTGCTCAGGCTGGGCCTCGTGGAGCCGCGCCTGTTCGTCTCGGCGGTGACCGGCAGCACGGGCGCCGGTCGTACTCCGACCTCGGGAACGCACCACCCGCAGCGGCACAGCGACCTGTATGCCTACAACCCGCTCGGCCACCGCCACCAGCCCGAGATGGCGGCACTGGCGCGCGCGGCCTCCGGCATCGACGCCGAAATCTGCTTCGTGCCGCACTCAGGCCCCTTCGCCCGCGGCATCCACGCCACCGTGCAGGCGAGCTTCAAGGCGCCCATGAGCCCGGCCGAAGTGATCGCCGCGCTGCGTGGCTTCTACGCAGGCAGGCCTTTCGTGCGCGTGCTCGACACGCCGCCGCGCATGAAGGACGTCGTCGCGAGCAACCACGCGCAGCTGTCGGCCGCGGCCGACGGGCGTACGCTCGTGGTGATGTCGGTCATCGACAACCTGGTCAAGGGCGCCGCCGGCGGCGCCGTGCAATGGCTCAACCGTCTGCTGGGATTCGAGGAAACCGCGGGCCTCACCGCGTCCTCGCCCGGCTGGACCTGATCCCGGACACTTTCATGTCAGCAGCAGTTCAAGCGCCACCCGTCCACGAGCACCTGGCCCAGGTATTCGCGCAGTACCCGATCGAGATCGTCTCGGCGGAGGACGTCTGGCTGCACACGCGTTGTGGCCGCCGCATCCTCGACCTGTACGGCGGGCACGCCGTGGCTGCGCTGGGTTACGGCCACCCGCGCTGGGTCGAGGCCCTCGACCGTCAGGCCCGCACGGTGCTGTTCCAGTCCAACGCCGTGCCCATGGACGTGCGCTCGCGCGCCGCGCGCAAGCTCGTCGAGTTCTCGGAGCTGCCGCTCGATACCGTGTTCTTCGTCAACAGCGGCGCCGAGGCCAACGAAAACGCGCTGAAGCTCGCCTGCAGGATCACGGGGCGCGAGGAAATCGTCGCCGTCGAGGGCAGCTTCCACGGCCGGACCGCCGCCGCCGGCGCCGTGACCTGGGGCGCCATGGGCAAGTGGTACGGGTTCCCGCGCACGCCCTTCGACGTCAGCTTCATCCCGCGCCGCGACCTCGCAGCGATCGCCGCCGCCGTCACCACGCGTACGGC
>JADZCS010000068.1 GCA_020851435.1 Gammaproteobacteria bacterium
AGAGTGTGCGCCGTGGCCCATGCAAAGAAAAGCCGCGCAAGCCGCCGGGCCGCCGCGTCCCGCATTGACGGGATTGTCGATGGTCGACTCCCGCCGGCGGGAGCATAATCCGCGCGGGTTCCATGGATCCGGAGTTCGCCATGTCGTGTTACACGCCGCGCGTCGCAACCCAGGCCGCCATCCTGGCGGCACTTCTTGCAGGCAGTGCCGTGCCGGACGCACAGGCCGCGACCACCAAGCCGCCCGCGGCGCCTGCCACGACGGCCGCCGCAGCCGCACCGGCTGCCGGCAAGACCGGCGAATTCTGGGAAATCAAACAGTCGATGCGCATGGAAGGCATGTCGATGCCGGCCATGAGCAACAAGATCTGCGTACCGCAGAACCCGCCGTCCGACCGGCTGGTGCCAAAGGGCGACGACAACTGCAAGACCACCAGCTTCAAGCAGTCGGGCAACAAGACCACCTACTCGATCGCGTGCACCGGCAAGGACGCGATGACCGGCACGGGCGAGTTCGAGCGGCTGGGTCCGGACGCCTATCGTGGCCGCAGCACCATGCGCTCCGCGGACGGCGAGATGAGCATGGAGTTCGAGGGCCGCAAGGTCGGCGGAGCCTGCGACCCCGAGGAGCCCATGAAGCGCGCACAGGCGCAGATGGGCGCCGCAATGGCCGGCGCCTGCCGCGACATCGGCGAGAGCCTGGCACCGCCCGAGAACCCGCCCGGGATGCCCGCCGGAGCCGACATGGGCTGCGACACCACCCAGAAGGCCGCCTACTGCGAAGGCGTGCGCGGGGCCGCCAAGAAAGTCACCGACCGCAACGAGTACGCGTCGCTCGACGGCAAGCCGCAGTGGCGCAAGGCGTTCGCGGCATGCGGCCTCGATGCGGCCGCGCTCGAGCGCAAGTTCTGCGCGCCCGCCGTGCGCGAGAAGGACTGGTACTACGTCGCCGAATCCTGCGAGACCGACGCGCGCGCGATCGCGGCCCGCTGTGCCGGCCGCGACATGACCTCGCTGTCGGCGGCCGGCCAGTCGGACCTGCTGCCCATCTGCCAGAAGTACGGACCGGGCGCCCCGGCCATCGTCGAGGGAAGCGCTCCCGCGGCAGCACCGGCAGAGCCGGCGCCCGCCAAGCCCAGCGCGCTCGACAAGCTCAAGAAGGGCACCAAGGGCATCGGCGACCTGTTCCGCATCCCGCGCCCCTGATCGCCCGTGACGTCAGGGCCCGGCACCGGCCAGCGCCGCCGCGAGGCGGCGTTGCTTTTTGCCGTCATGGCCCTGGCCTGGGCCAGCTCACTGTCGGGCGCCTTCCAGTTCGACGACTTCGCCGTCATCGTCGACGAGCCGGCGGTGCAGTCGCTGGGCGCGTGGTGGGCGTCGATGCCGGGCATGCGTCCGCTGCTCAAGCTGTCCTACGCGCTGAATCACGCCACAGGCTGGGGACTGGCCGGGTTTCACGCCGTGAATCTCGCCGTGCACGCGACCTGCACCGCGCTGTTGTGGTCCTTGCTGCTGGCCTGGTTGCCTAAGGCAGGGCTCGAGCAGCCGCGAGCTGCGCAACTGGCCTGGATCGCCGCCATGATCTTCGCCCTGCACCCCGTGCAGACCGAGGCGGTCACCTACCTCTCCGGGCGATCGATGTCGCTGATGGTGCTGTTTTCGCTGGCCGCGCTGCGCCTTGGCCTCGCCTCGCGCAACGCCGGCAGGTGGCCGGATGCGAGCGCCTGGGGCGCGGCGGCCTGTGTCGGCGCCGCGCTCGCCGTGCGCGAGACGGCATGGGTGACCGTTCCGGCGCTGGCGCTTCTCGCCGCCGCAGGCGGCGAGCCGCTGTCGGCGGCGTGGCGGCGCGTGGCGCCGTCCGCCCTGGTGCTGGGCTGCGCAGCCGCAGCCATCGTGGCACTGCCGGCCTACCGTGAATTGCTGTGGAACGCCGTGTCGCGCCGCGAGACTGCATCCCTGCTGGCCACCCAGGCGGACGCCATCGGCTATCTGTTGACGCGGCCGCTGCTGCTGCTGGAAACCAACATCGACCCGGACCTGCGGCCTTCGCCGGCCCTGTCGCCGCAAGCGCTGCCCGGACTGTTCATGATCGGCCTGCTGCTGGCCGGAGCCGCCTGGCAGTGGCGACTGCGCCCATGGCTCTCGGTGGCGCTGGCCTGGCCCATTCTGCTGCTGGTGCCCGGCTACTCGGTGCTGGCACGCGCCGACGTGGCGAACGACCGCCACCTGTACCTCGCGATCATGGGTCCGGCGCTGCTGGCCGGCGCGGCGCTGCTCACGCTGTGGCGTCCGGTGCGCAGCGGCGCCGTGGCCCTGCTGGCCGTCACGCTCGGGCTGGTGACGATCGCGCGCAATGCCGACTACTCGAGCGAGACCGCGCTGTGGCTGGCGACGGTGGCCACCTCCCCGGACAAGCCGCGGGCATGGACCAACCTCGGTTATGCACGCATGGTCGAGGGCGACCTCCCCGGCGCGCGCTCGGCCCTGCAGAAGGCCCTGGCCCTCGATCCCGCTTACGCGAAGGCGCGCTACAACCTCGCCGAGGTCGAGTCGCGCATCGCCGCGGGTCACT
>JADZCS010000069.1 GCA_020851435.1 Gammaproteobacteria bacterium
AAGCTCGTGGGATTGCCTGCGGAACTTGGACCGGAACCGGCCCCCGGCTTGGAATTTGCTGTTGTCATGTCTTGATCTTACGCCATTGCCGGGCTGGCAGCCAGCGTGATGGTTCGGCTGATTTCGCCCCCACGTTGACGCTGCCCCGTTCCTCGCTATGATGCCGCGCCGCGACACAGGCCCATACGCCGTTCGCGAGCCCCAGTGGCGGAACGGTAGACGCGACAGACTCAAAATCTGTTATCCGCAAGGGTGTGTGGGTTCGATTCCCTCTCCGGGCACCAGACAAGAAAAACCCCGCAGCGATGCGGGGTTTTTGCTGTCCGGCCCGCGGCGCGGTCAGACGTTGCGCCGGTACTGCCCGCCCACCGCGTAGAGCGCGCGCGAGATGCGTCCCAGCGACGCCACCTTGACCGCCTCCATGAGCTCGCCGAAGACGTTGCCGCCGGTGGCCGCGACCGCCTGCAGCCGCGCCAGCACCTCGGCCTGGCGCCCGGCATGGCGTTCGTTGAACGCGCGCACGGCCAGTACCTGGTCGTCCTTTTCCTCGTCCGTGGAACGGATCAGCTCAGCGTTGCGCAGTTCATCGGCATTGCGCTTCGACGGCAGGAAGGTGTTCACGCCGATGATCGGCAGCGAGCCGTCGTGCTTCTTGTGCTCGTAGTACAGCGACTCTTCCTGGATCTTGCCGCGCTGGTACATGGTCTCCATCGCGCCGAGCACGCCGCCGCGCTCGCTGATCGACTCGAACTCGCGGTACACGGCCTCCTCGACCATGTCCGTGAGCTTCTCGATCGCGAACGACCCCTGCCAGGGGTTCTGGACCTTGTTGAGGCCCAGCTCGCGGGCAATGATCAGCTGGATCGCGACCGCGCGGCGCACGCTTTCCTCGGTCGGCGTCGTCAGGGCCTCGTCGTAGGCGTTGGTGTGCAGGCTGTTGCAGTTGTCGAACAGCGCGTACAGGGCCTGCAGCGTGGTGCGGATGTCGTTGAACTGGATTTCCTGGGCGTGCAGCGAACGCCCCGACGTCTGGATGTGGTACTTGAGCATCTGGCTGCGCGGGCCGGCGCGGTACAGCTCGCGCATGGCACGAGCCCAGATGCGGCGCGCGACGCGCCCGATCACCGCGTACTCCGGGTCCATGCCGTTCGAGAAGAAGAACGACAGGTTCGGCGCGAAGTCGTCCACCTTCATGCCGCGCGAGAGGTAGTACTCGACGATCGTGAAGCCATTGGCCAGCGTGAAGGCCAGCTGTGAGACCGGGTTCGCCCCCGCCTCCGCGATGTGATACCCGGAGATCGACACGGAGTAGAAGTTCCGCACCGCGTTGTCGGAGAAGAACTGCTGCACGTCGCCCATCATGCGCAGCGCGAATTCGGTCGAGAAGATGCAGGTGTTCTGGGCCTGGTCCTCCTTGAGGATGTCGGCCTGCACCGTGCCCCGCACGGCCGCGAGCGCCTCGGCGCGCAGCCTGGCGTAGAGCTCCGGTTCGACGAGCTGGTCGCCGGTCACGCCGAGCAGGCCCAGGCCGAAGCCGTCGTTGCCGGCCGGCAGTTCGCCCTTGTAGCGCGGCCGCTCGCGGCCCGCGTAGAGCGCGGCGATCTTCGCCTCGGCCTCGGCCCAGCGGCCGCTCTCGCGCAGGTGCCGCTCCACTCGCTGGTCCGTGGCGGTGTTCATGAACATCGCCAGGATCATCGGCGCCGGGCCGTTGATGGTCATCGACACGGACGTCGACGGCGAACAGAGGTCGAAGCCCGAGTAGAGCTTCTTCATGTCGTCGAGCGTGGCGATGGACACGCCGGAGTTGCCGATGCGGCCATAGATGTCCGGCCTTTCGTCCGGGTCTTCGCCATAGAGGGTCGCGGAGTCGAACGCGGTGGACAGGCGCGCGCCCCTGCCGCCGCTCGCGACGTAGTGGAAGCGCCGGTTGGTGCGCTCGGGGGCGCCCTCGCCCGCGAACATGCGGGTCGGGTCCTCGTCCTCGCGACGGTAGGGGTACAGCCCTGCCGTGTACGGGTAGGCGCCGGGCAGGTTCTCGGTCACCAGGAACTGCAGCGTGTCGCCCCAGTCACGGAAGTTCGGCACCGCGAGGCGGGGGATCGGCTGGTGCGACAGCGACTGGGTGTAGTTGTCGCCGGTCACGGCCTTGCCGCGCACCGTGTAGGAGAACTGCGGCTCGGTCGCCCGGCGCGCGCGTTCGGGCCAGGCCTTGAGCAGGGCGATGCCCTCCGCGCCGATGGCGTCCAGCGCGCAGTTGTACTCGCGGCGCAGCCGCGCGAGGCTCTCGTCGCCAGCGCCGAGGTCGCCTTCGGGGTAGCGGTCGAGCGGCTGCGGCAGGCGGGGGTCGGTCAGCGCGCCCAGCGCCCGATAAAGGCCATGGGCGCGGCTCGCGGCCTCGCTCGCGGATTCTCCCGATTCCCGCGCGCGGCGCCCGGCCTGGGCGATCTCGGCGAGGTAGCGCGTGCGCTCCCCGGGGATGACCGCCTGGCGCACGGGCACGCCCACCGGACCGAGCCCATCCGGCTTCCAGGGTTTCAGGCTGCCCCACTGGTCCTCGAGCTTCGCGCAGACCGCGGCGAACAGCGCGTTGACGCCCGCGTCGTTGAACTGGCTGGCGATCGTCGGGTACACCGGCAGCGTGGCCGGGTCGACGCCGAACAGCTTGCGGTTGCGCTGGAACTGCTTGCGCACGTCACGCAGCGCATCCTCGGCGCCGCGCTTCTCGTACTTGTTGAGGACGACGAAGTCGGCGAAGTCGAGCATGTCGATCTTCTCGAGCTGGCTCGCCGCGCCGTACTCGCTGGTCATCACGTACATCGACAGGTCGACCATGTCGACGATCTCGGTGTCGCTCTGGCCGATGCCGGCCGTCTCGACCACGACGAGGTCGAAGCCCGCCCATTTCATGAGCTGGATCGTGTCTGCCAGCACGACGCTGGTGGCCATGTTCTGGCGGCGCGTCGCGAGCGAGCGCATGAAGACCTGCTCGTTGGCCAGCGCGTTCATGCGGATCCGGTCGCCCAGCAGCGCACCGCCCGAGCGGCGCCGGGTCGGGTCCATCGCCACCACGGCGATGCGCCGGTCCGGGAAGAAGCGCACGAAGCGCGACAGCAGTTCGTCGGTCAGCGAGGACTTCCCCGCGCCTCCCGTGCCGGTGATGCCGATGACGGGCGGCTGGTTCAGCGTGCGGGCCGTCGCCGCGCGCACCTGTGCCGCCAGCTCGCCGTCCTCGTCGCGTTCCAGCGCGGAGATCGAGCGCGCGATCTGCTGGTGATCGTCCGGCGTGCAGCCCTTGAGCTCGAAGCCGGGCCTGCGCCAGGCCCTGACCCGCGAGAAGACGTCGTCGATCATGCCCTCGAGGCCGAGGCGCAGGCCGTCGTCGGGCGTGTAGATCTTCTCGATGCCGTAGGCTTCGAGGGCCTCGATTTCGTCCGGCGCGATCGTCCCGCCGCCGCCGACCACGACCCGGATGTGACCTGCCCCCTGCGCCCGGAGCATGTCCACCATGTAGCGGAAGTACTCGTTGTGACCGCCCTGGTACGAACTCACGGCGATGCCGTCGGCGTCCTCCTCGATCGCCGCGCGCACGATGTCGGAAACCGAGCGGTTGTGGCCGAGGTGGATTACCTCGGCGCCATGCGACTGCAGGATGCGACGGATGATGTTGATCGCGGCGTCGTGGCCGTCGAACAGGGATGCCGCGCTCACGAAGCGCAGCGGGGCCTTGGCGCCCGGGCTATCGTCGACGACTCGTGGCGCTGGCGTGCCCATTGAGGTGCGCGGCTGCCGTCAGCCGCCGTCCTTCATGCGCTGGCGCAGCTCGCGCAGGTCGTACACGCCGCTCCAGGCCGCGATCGCCTGCTCGGTTGCGCGCCTGACGGCGACGTCGGGGTGCGATCTCGGGCCGCTGGCTTCGACCAGTTCGGCGAGCTTGCGCGGGCTGAAAGGCTTGCCCAGGTAGTAGTCTGCGCCGGCGGCCTTGCCCGCCTCGATGTCCGTCTGCTGCTGGCGCGCCGACACGAGGATGACGTGGATGCCTGCCAGGCTGGGATCGGCGCGCAGCCGGCGACAGACCTCCAGGCCCTGCAGTTCGCCGGGCATCATGATGTCGAGCGCCACAACGTCCGGCACCTCGCGGGCCGCGACCTCCAGGGCCTCGACCCCCGTTCCGGCCTCGAACACCTCGTGACCCTCGATCTCCAGGGTCAGGCGCATGAGTCGCCGCAGGTCGATGTGGTCATCGACGACGAGGACCTTGAGGCGCTGTGCAGGCATCGGTGAGGACATTATTTACTCGGAACGCGGCAGGGACGCGATTGGGCTGAGGGGTCAATTTATCAGTATTACTGCATCGCACTCAAATGGGGCGCAGGGAAATCCGTAGCGGAGGCTCGCACCCGGCAGTGAGCGATGTCAGAATGCCGCCACTTCAACCCTGGTGGGTACGATTCGTGGCGGAAGATCGGCAAGATGGGGAGTTCTGTTCCACACGCGATGCAGCCGACCTGCTGGGGGTTTCCCTGCGCACGGTCCAGCTCTGGGCCGAGGCCGGCGTACTGAAGGCCTGGAAGACGGCCGGCGGCCATCGCCGCATCACGCGCAAGTCCGTGGACGTATTGCTGGCGCAGCGCGCCGAAGCACTGCGCGCGCGCCCTGGCGACGCCCGTTTCCGCCTGCTGATCGTCGAGGACGATCCGGACTTCCTGCGCCTGTACCAGCTGCACGTCAGCGGCTGGAACCTGCCGATCGACGTCACCACCGCGAACAACGGCTTCGAGGCCCTGGTCCAGCTGGGCAGCAGCCGTCCGGACCTCATGATCACCGACCTGCGCATGCCCGGCATGGACGGCGTCGAGATGATCCGCGCCCTGCGGGCAGGCACCGCGACGCGCGACATCGACATCATCGTCGTGACCGCGTTTCTCGACACCGCGCTGCGCGAGCGCGGCGACATCCCCGAGGACATCACCATCCTCAGCAAGCCCATGTCCTTCGACGTGTTGCGCACCCACGTCGCCTCGCGGATCGAGGCCTGGTCGAAGCATCGCGCCTGAGTCGGCCCTCCCCCGGCCAGGCCCCTCAGGGGCAGTCCCAGAACCTCCAAAGGCACCCGAGCGGGTTACCGAGGGAGACTTTTGCTTTTTTGCAGGGCAAAATCTTTCCCTGCCCGAAAAGAGGGCGTCGTCCCCGTCACCCCAGAGGCCCCCGCCATGAGCAACGAGTCCGTCGTCATCCTGTCCGCCAAGCGCACCCCGATCGGTTCGTTCCAGGGCGCGCTCTCCCCGGCCACGGCCCCCCAGCTGGGCACGGCCGCGATCAAGGGTGCCCTCGAAGCGTCGGGGCTCGCCGCGGCGGACATCGACGAGGTCATCATGGGCTGCGTGCTGCCCGCCGGCCTCGGCCAGGCTCCCGCCCGCCAGGCCGCGCTCGGCGCCGGCGTGCCCGACTCGGTGCCGGCCACCACCATCAACAAGATGTGCGGTTCCGGCATGAAGAGCGTCATGCTCGCGGCCGACGGCCTGCGCAGCGGCGACTCCGACTTCGCTGTCGCCGGCGGCCTCGAATCGATGTCGAACGCACCCTACCTGCTGCCCAAGGCACGCGCCGGTTACCGCATGGGGCACGGCGAAATCCTCGACCACATGTTCTACGACGGCCTGCAGAGCCCGTTCGACGGCAAGCTCATGGGCTGCTTCGGCGATGCCACCGCCGAGAAGTACGGCTTCACGCGCGAACAGCAGGATGCCTTCGCCGCCGAATCGGTCCGTCGCGCCCTTGGCGCGGTTGCCGACGGCGCCTTCGTCGCGGAAATAGCGCCGGTGACCGTCAAGACCCGCAAGGGCGAGGTCGTCGTCGACAAGGACGAGACGCCGTTCGCCTGCGACATCAACAAGATTCCGACGCTGAAGCCCGCGTTCAGCAAGACCGGCACGGTCACCGCCGCCAGTTCCTCGTCGATCTCCGACGGTGCCGCAGCCCTGGTGCTGGCGCGCGAGTCCGCCGCCGCCGCGCGTGGCCTCAAGCCGATCGCGCGCATCGTCGCTTACGCCAGCCAGGCCCAGGATCCCGCGTGGTTCACCACCGCGCCGGGCGGCGCGATCCGCCAGGTGCTCGAGCGCTCGGGCTGGAAGGAAAGCGACGTCGACCTGTTCGAGGTCAACGAGGCCTTCGCCTGCGTGACCATGGCGGCGATGCACGACATCGGCATCGACCATGCCAAGATCAACGTGAACGGCGGCGCCTGCGCGCTGGGCCACCCGGTCGGCGCGACCGGCGCCCGCATCCTCACGACCCTGATCCACGCGCTCAAGCGCCGTGGCCTCAAGCGCGGCGTGGCCGCCCTGTGCATCGGCGGCGGCGAGGCGACGGCCGTCGCGC
>JADZCS010000070.1 GCA_020851435.1 Gammaproteobacteria bacterium
GCGCAGACGGCGTCGCCCACGGCCCAGCCCGCGACGCCTTCACCGAGGGCGCTGATCGTGCCGCTCGCCTCGAGGCCCGGCCAGGGCGAGGCGCCCTTCGGGGGTTGGTAGTACCCCTGGCGTTGCAGCAGATCGGCGCGATTGACCCCGGTGGCGGCGACGTCGATCACGACTTCTCCGGCGGCCGGTACGGGATCCGGGGCGTCGACGAGGGAGAGCACCTCGGGGCCGCCTGGCGTGGTGATGGCGATGGCTTTCATGTCGCCAGTATGCCAGCAGCTGGAGTGAAGTCCCGAGCGCTTGAACAGTTCGGGCCGCGCACGCTTCATGGCGGCGGCGTAGAAGCTGGCGGCAATCCCGGTGGCGTCACCTTGCGCCGGGCGCAGCGTGCACTAGGGCTGAATCCAGCCCGCCTGCTGGAACCGAGCTGCCCCGTACTCGGGCGAAAGTCGGACCACGTATGCGCCCTTGACCAGGTAGCGCTGTGACGTACCGAGCGTCGTCACGGGATACAGCGAGGTCATGTTGGTGCCATCGAGCATGTGCTCGAGCGTCTCGATCAGGTACTCACGACTATAGTTGTCGGCCAGGCCGGCCAGGGCCTCACCGGTCGCGTGGCAGGCGAACAGCGCGCCGGCGGCAGCGCGCGGGTCGAGTCCGCTGAGTCCCTGCGACTTCAGCCATACGTCCTCGCGAGGGAACTGGTAGCCGCCAGCTGCCCCGAGCGTGTACGGGTAGGTGTGCAGTACCCGGCTTTCGAGGGCTGGCGCAGCGCGCAGGGACTGCCAGTCGGTGAAGCTGCTCGCGGTGTAGATGCGGCCCGGCAGCGTCGCTGCGTCGGCCTGCAGCAAACCCTGCAACTGGCTGGCCGACACCCAGGCGACCAGCGTTGATGGGCGCGCGGAAGCGAGGATTTTCTGCCAGTCCTGCAGCGACTGGTTGGCGCCGGCGGCGAGGGCGTGCACCACCAGGTTCGCCTGTGCCGCCAGGGGCAGCGCCTGGCGCAGTGCCTCGGCCGCAGCGCGCCCGGCAGCATCGTCCGGATGCACCACGAGCACGCGAGCGCCGGTTGGGTCCTCGCCCTGCAGGATGCTGCGCGCGGTGACCTGTGCCTCGAGCCTTACGCCGCTGGAGTAATAGACGTTGAAGAAGTTTGCCGGGCGCTCCGGCGCCAGGCGCGTCAGCGGCAGCACGCAGGGCAACTCACGCCGCTCGCAGAAGTCGTGCACTACCGCCCAGTCATCGCCGACGGCACCGGAGATCACCGCGAACGGCGGGTGTGCGGCGTACAGTGCCTCCAGTTGCCGTGGCCAGTCCGAGGGCGGGCCATTCAGGGCCCAGACCGACAGGTTCCAGTGCCGGAAGCCGCGTGCGTGCCGCTCCCCATACGGGTGCCGGCGCGCCGCGTCGGCGCGGCGCTGTTCGTTGCGCGTGCCGCCGTTCTTCAGCTCGGCAAAGCGCTGCAGCACTGCAGTGACGGCCTCGCGCTCGTGTGCTGGGGCGCTCGCGGCGACGATAGTCACGAGTTCCAGTTCGTCGGTGCTGACGCCGGGCACGGCCTGGGTCCCAAGCGTGCGTAGATAGGCCGTGATCGCCGACATGTCGGCCCGGCTAAGGCGATAGCGTGGCATCAGGGAATCAAGGGCACGACCATCGACGGCCACGCCGGTCTCGATCGCGCGCGCCAGGGTGGTGTCACTGTAGGGCAGGCGTCGCTTTACCACGCTCCCGGGCTGCGCGGCCTGCGGACTGAACAACGCCGCCGCGGTGACCATCAGGGCGCGCTTGCCTCCCTCCGAAGCGCCGAGCCCGCTGCGCTTGTGGCAACCCGTGCAGGCGAGCTGCGTGCCCGAAACGGGGACGTCGCCCTGCACGATCGCGGTGACCGGCTTGCCATCGACGCCAATGCCGTCACGATACAGTCGCTCGCCAGCGGCGACTGGGTCGGCTACGGCAGGCAGCGTCTGGCCGAGCGCTGCTACCAGGATCCACAGGACGAAGCGGGCATGGATGCCCAAGTGCTTGACTCCGCGGCGTCAGGAAGCGTGGTTGCGCCAGATTTCGGCAAGCTGGCTGGAGGACGCGAGGCCTTCAACGCGGACCCAGTGCTCCTGGCCAGGAGCGCGGAACAGCGTTATAGCGGCGTGATTGCTCTTATTGCCGCGCCAGGCCGCGAATGACTGCAGCACTTCAAGCACGTCGCTGCGCTGGCCGGTCAGGAAGGTCCAGTCGGCGCCGAAGCGCTTGGCGTAGGCGCCGAGTATGTTTGAGGTGTCGTAGTCCGGGTCGATGGAGATTGACACGAACAGTGGCTTGGCGGGCTGGTCGGCGAGTTCGCGTTGCAGTTGCAGCATGGTCGCCGTCATGACCGGGCAGATGGTGGTGCACGACGTGAAGATGAAGTTGACTGCCAGCGGCCGCTTGCCGGAGAAGATCTCGCGCAATCGCACGGGCGTGCCGTGCTCGTCCTGCAGCACGACGTCCGGCACGACGTATTCGGCGTGATCGACCCTGTAGGAAGGCGCGGCCGCTGCAGTGGCGCGGTGCGCTGCATGCGGATCGGCCATCCCATGGGTGGCGTGGTCCTCGCCGCGTCCAGGCGCCGCCAGCAACAGGCCTGTAATGGCCAGTGTGATCGTCCGGACGAAGTTCCAGAGTGGATGCTTGTTCATGGGAACAGAGTGTCGCCCGCCAGGCCGGTGACGGCAATGCAGGTTATTCCCCCGCCACCGGCTACAGTATCAACCTACCTATCTCTTGTGGGCCGGCCCGGGCTTAAGTGGCTCCATGTCGGTACGCCCAGTCATTGCGGGATCCGTGCTCGTGCTGCTGTGTGCGGCGGCGCCGGTGCGTGCAGATATCTATATCTTCACCGACGACCAGGGTGCAACCCACCTGACCAACGTTCCGGCCGACGCGCGTTACCAGGTACTCCTGCACAGTGCGCCAGAGGTCTCCCAGGCGGGTGGGCGGATCAGCGCCAGGATGCTCGAACGCTCGGTGCAGTACGACTCGATCATCACGACCGCCGCGGCCAGCACCTCGGTCGAGGCCGAACTGCTGCGCGCCGTGATCGTGGTCGAGTCCGGCTTCGATGCTGCCGCGGTCTCGCCCAAGGGGGCGATGGGGTTGATGCAGTTGATGCCGGCTACCGCCCGGGCGTATGGAGCAGCCGATGCCAGCGACCCGGCACAGAACATCCATGCCGGGGCGCGCTACCTGCGCGACCTGCTGAACCGCTATGGCGACGACCTCGAACTAGTGCTTGCAGCCTATAACGCCGGTGAAAAGGCTGTCGAACGCTACCAGCGCCAGATCCCGCCGTTCCGTGAGACGCGCATGTACGTGCCCAGGGTACTGCGGATATACCGCGAGCTGCAGGCCCTCCCCTCGGCCACCTGATCTACAGGGTATTACTACCCTGCCTGCGTAGTCTTGCCTCGCCGACTACGGTACCAAGCCAATTTTCCTTTGCTCCTGTTCCGCTACGGTTGCAGGCAGGGAAGGCTGGTGTTCTCGCGCCTGCAGGGCGTCACCGGGTTTCGCAGGGATGACTAGGAAGGTCCAGCAAGCGCGAACCAGCGCTGGAATCGCGCAAGAGGGCATGCAGATGGTCGGCAAAAACAAGCTCTTCAACGGCAGTGTTCGGTCAGTGGCGTTCGCAGCGGGGGCGATGATCGCCACGCTCGCTGGCGTCAGTCCGGCGCTGGCTGCCCCTGGTACCGTCACTGTGACCGCCAAGTCCGGAGGCGTCGAGATCGGGGTTGGCTATCGGTGGCTGCTCGAGGAGGACTCGACCTACTACGTCGATCCGGGCCAGCCGGATGCCGACACGACCACCAACACTCTTGCGCTGAACATGCACAAGAGCCACATGAACGTGGTGGCGCAGGGACGGTCCAGCTCGAATCCCGCCACCATCACCATTCCCGACACCTCCAGGCGATATTACCTTTCCGTCCTGCCCGAGCAGGTCCCGGTGGGCACCGACCCGATGGTGGCGACACTCGACTGCAACGTGCCGGGCAACTGCTTCACGCAGAGCGGCCGCCAGGTCACGCCGGACCTGTTCGCTGGCGGCACCAGCGCCAGCCTGACCGTCGCGCTGGCGAGCCAGCCGGTCCCGACCGCTCAGATTTACGCGCGCGCGTTCCAGGACAGCGCCCCGATCAACGGCGTGTGGGACAACGGCGAGAAGCCGCTGGGCGGCTGGACCGTATTCATCTATGACATGGGCGGCCAGATGATGGCCGATACCTTCGGCAATCCGCTGGGCACGGTGTACGACGCCAACGGCAACGTGCTCAGGCGGGGCGACGGTACGCTGCACACCATGACGGCCGAGGAAGCCGCGGATCCGGCGCGTAACCCTTACGGTATCGCCGAAGGCGACGTGCTGATAAAGGGTATTGCGCCGGGTAAGTACGGCGTGCAGATGGTTCCGCCCCGCGGGCAGGAGTGGCAGCAGGTTTCCACGATTGAAGGCACCCGCGGCATCGACGTGTGGGTCAAGGCCAACGAACCGCGTTATTTCGCCGAATTCGGTGCCGCTGGGCACCATGCCGAGTTTGGTTTCATCACCACGAACCCTGTGCTCAACGACTTCCCGAAGGCTGGTGACCCGGACTACGCAACTTATTTCGGTGGTGGCAATACCATCACCGGCCGCATCACCAACATGCGCGGTACGCGTCCGCCCGAGGTCAAGTTCACGGGCGGCCACCCGCTGCCCGGCTGCTGGGTCGGCCTGAACAACGGGCTCACGACCCGCGGCCTGACCGCGGTGCCTTGCGACGCCGACAGCAACTTCACGATCAGCGGGGTCAAGGACGGCACCTACCAGCTGGCAATCTGGGACAAGTACCTCGACAACGTCATTGCCTTCCAGACCGTCACCGTAGCCAATGGCAGCGGCGGCGCGCTCGGCGACGTACCGGTGTTCCGCTGGTTCGGCGAGCTCGATCACTATGTGTTCAATGACGCCAATGAGAATGGCGTATGGGACACCAATGAGCGAGGCATCCCCGACCAGGTGGTCAACCTGCGATATCGCGACGGCAGCATCTACAACTCGTCGACCACGGATACCGCGGGCACGCTGCCCTTCAACGAGATTTTCCCGTTCTTCAGCTGGCTGGTCGCGGAAGTGGACTATGCACGCTTCAAGGCCACCGGCGTCACTGTGGTCAGCGATGCGGGCGGCGCGATTCCAACTGACCCGATCGCATTGACTGCCGGCGGTGTCCTGCCCGAGGCCAGTCAGGGTCTGCTGACCCCGCAGGCCCAGGCAGAGTGCGAGCGGCTGGGTGCGACGGTTACCACCGCCGCCGATGGCAGTACGACCTGCACCGGCGGCAACCTGTGGGCTCGCGTAGAGCTGGCCGGGGGCGGCCCGCCGCCGCTGACCCAGGGCTACAACGCATTCCTTGGCACGACCAACGTGCTCCTGTGGGGCAAGCGTGCCTGGAATCCGGGCGAGAACGGTGGCATCACCGGTGTTGTCTATTACCAGACCACCCGTGCCGAGAACGACCCTCGATTCGCGGCTCCCGAGACCTGGGAGCCCGGCATCCCGCGCGTCCAGGTCGCGCTGTACCACTCCGATGCGCGGGGCAACCTGTACCACAAGTTGCCCGACGGCTCGCGCGGTGCGCTGGCCGGTTCTGGCAGTCCGATCGACCTGGCCGACGTCGATAACTACCCGCTCGGCAACTTCCCTCTGGCTGACGGCGGCGTCAGCGCCGAAGATACTGACAACCACCCTGCGGTAGCCGCATTCCAGCTGGGTGATGCAATCGAGGTCACCCACACCGACAGCTACGATGATTCCTCGCCGGAAGGCTGCCGGCCGCACCAGAATGCCGACGGCAGCCCGTGGAATCCCGCCGACAGCTTCTACCTCGATGGCAAGTGCTTTGATGGCCTGCGCAATTACAGCCAGGTCCGCTCGGCGGTTTTCGACGGCGGCTATGCCTTCGGCAAGCCCTTCACCGACACGCCGATAGCCCCGGGGTACTACGTCGTGCAGGCCAGCCCGCCCAAGGGCGTGGATGGCACGTACGTCTACGAAATCCAGCAGGAAGAGGACAAGAACGTCGACTTTGGCGACGCAATGGCGATTTCGCCGCAGGCCCTGCCCCCGTATTGCGTGGGCGGCGTGGCCACCGACGGCACCGTCATGAACAACGGCGTCGCGCCGCACGATACCGGCGCAACCCTCAGTCTTTTCTCAACGACGGATGGCCCGATCGGGATTGACCCAGCCGTCATGGGCGCGCAGCGCCCGGGTTGCGACTTCCGCCTGGTGCAGGTCACCGACGGCAAGAATGCCGCAGCCGACTTCTTCATGTTCACCGAGACACCGATCACTGGCCACATCCAGGGCTTCGTGCTCAACGACGTCGCCAACGAGTTCAATCCGCTGTCGCCAAACTTCGGCGAGAAGATTGCGCCGTCCTGGATCCCGGTCTCCGTGCGCGACTACGAGGGAAATGAGGTCTACCACACCTATACGGATAAGTGGGGCACCTACAACGCTATCGTCCCGTCGACCTTCCGTATCAATACGCCAATGCCATCGGGCGTGTCACCTAACATGCTGCAGGTCTGCCTGAACGCTCCGACCACGCAGGATGCAGATGGCAACTGGGTGCCTGAGCCACGGCATAACCGCCAGTACACACAGTTCTGCTACACGCTCGACTTCAAGCCTGGCCAGACCACCTATCTCGATACCCCGGTACTGCCGGTCGCGGCCTTCGTCGGGCCGAGCAACTGGCAACTCGACTGCGAGTATCCGAGCGGCACGCCGGTCATCAACTACGCGACCGTCGGCTCGAACGGCCCCTACATCTCGAACGCCAGCGGCGCATCCCGCGTGCTCGACATCTACTCGATGGGCGAAGGCCCGGATCACATGACCGAGGTCGAGGATCCGCTGGCCCCGCGCATCGACAGCACGATCACCGGCAGCACCAACGCCAAGAAGGTCAAGCGCGACTTTGGTTTTGGCAGCAGCGCCGGCAGAGTCTGGATCGGCAACACCGAGATTCCGGCCGCCAGCGTCAGCTGGGCGAACGACAAGATCACCGTCAACGTCCCCGCCGGAGTCGCCACGGGCCAGCTGCGCATCCGCCGCGCCAATGGCATGGAGACCGTGCACGGGCTGACAGTGTCCATCGACCAGCCGGGCCAGCCGACCTCGGTCGTGCACACGGTTCTGCCGAATACCGGCAACAGTCACAACCTGCAGGACGCGATCGATAGCGCCAATGCGGGTGACCTGATCATGGTCCGCCCCGGCGTGTACCTCGAGATGCTGGTCATGACCAAGCCCGTCCGCCTGCAGGGCTGGGGCGCTTCGTCCACCATCGTCAACCCTGTGCAGTCGCCGACCCAGAAAATCGCCGACTGGCGCGCCAAGCTGAACTCACTGGTGAACTGCACCCACACGATCGGCCTGTTGCCCGGCCAGCCCAACAATGCGGCCGGTACTGGCGGCATCTCGGCCTGCGGCTTCGTGCCCGGCACTGGCCTGTTCACCAACGAGGAAGGGGCCGGCATTCTGGTGGCCCCGGTCGAGGGCGTCTTCAGCGCTGCCCTGGCGGTCGGACTCGAGGCCCGTATCGACGGCATGACCTTCTCGGGCTCCGACCAGGCTGCCGGCATCATGGTCAACGCCTATGCGACTGGCCTCGAAATCAGCAACAACATCACCTCCAACAATCAGGGCTCGTACGCTGCAGGCATTCGCATCGGGCAGCCGTTGCTGACGGTTGTCGGCGCCAATGGCGTCGAGGCGCCGGTCGACGCACAGAACGACGGCCTGAAGATCCACCACAACCACGTGGCCGAGAACGGCGGCCTGGCGGAGGCTGGAGCTGGCATCGGCCTGTACACGGGAACGGACGGCTACCAGGTCAATCGCAACTTCGTCTGCGGCAACAATGCCGGTGGCAATGGCGCAGGTATCGCGCACTACGGCCGCAGTGAAGGTGGCCGCATCCTGGACAACACGGTCCTGTTCAACCAGGCCTTCGACCAGACCGTGCAGAACAGCGGCAACGGCGGCGGCATCCTGGTGGCGGGCTACATGCCTGCTGCGGGCGGCGCAACCCCCGGCACCGGCTCGGTCCTCATCGAGCGCAACCTGATCCAGGGCAACAACGCCGGCTCCGGTGAGGGCGGTGGTATCGCCATCCAGCAGCTTGATGCAGGTGGCACCAGCAAGCTGGTGACCATCCGCAACAACATCATCGTGAACAATGTCGCGGGCTATGCGGGCGGCGGCATCTCGATGGACAACGCGACCCGTGTGGCGATCACCAATAACACCATCGTCAACAACGACACCTCCGGCACTTCGGCGGCGGCCTTCTCGAGCACGGTCACGCCAGCCTGCACCGGGAGCGCGACCACGCGCTCCTGCCCGCAGCCGGCTGGCGTGATCTCGCACGGCGGCAACATTGGCGCCAGCGGCCTGCGCAACAACCTCATCCTGGGAAACCGCGCCTTCCACGTCGAACTGAAGGTGGATCCAGCCACCAACGGCGTGATTCTCGAAACGGTTGCTGACGGGTTCTCCGACCTCGGCGGAACCAGCCTGTTCAGCGGTACCAGCGACGGTATCCGCGACAGCCTGCTGGGCGATACCAACATCGCCCTGAGCACGGCGGAGTGGGCGGCGGTCTGCGCAGCAGGCACGACCCGGAAGAACACCTGCGTCGTGCCGGAAGAGGGTCCGGCGGGCGTCTACGCCACGCACTTCGTGATGGCTTCCTGGAACAGGGCGCCTTACTGGTTCGGCGCCACGGGCGCCGAATACCAGCCAGCAGAGGCAGCCACGGCGGCCGGCCTCAATGCGGGCGCGGTGATCGCGGTGGCCAGCGACGAGGGCGGCAACTTCATCGACATCCACTACGGCCCGTTGTCGCGCGTGCTGTGCTATGCAGGCACCACGGGCTGCGCCGGCACTACGCTGGCAGGCTCCACGGAAGTGCTGGTCGACTACCACCTGACGGCCTCGGCCGCGAATGCGATCGACCTCGCGGACAATGGCTCATCGCCGTCGGATGACGTCGACAGCCAGAGCCGTCCAAAGTCGGGAGCCACCACCACCACCACCAACATATCGGTGGCCAACAACAGCTTCGAGTCGCCTGACGTCTCCGGGGAGAGCCTGTCCACGCCTGCCAGCTGGACCAGCAACGCCGTCGGCACCGGCGGCACCTACGATCCGCCGGGCAGCGAGTTGCCGACCAGCGGCAGCCAGGCTGCGTGGGCGGCCAACGGCCGTGAAATCTCGCAGTTGCTGACGGGCATCACGCTGAACGCCAACACGTCGTACCGGCTGCGTGTCGACGTGGGTGACCGTTCGGGCAGCACCGGCGGGGTGACCAACTCGTTCGCCGGCTACCGCATCCAGCTGTGGGCGGGAACGACGCTGCTAGCCGAGAGCCTGAACGCAGTCATGCCGAACGATGGCAGGACCGAGGTGACGCTGAGCTACCTGGCGGGTCCCACGCCACCGGCTGGCAACCTGCAGATTCGCCTGGCCGCGATCGCGACTGGCGGCGCGACGGCCGATCCGGCACGGACCTACTTCGACAACGTCCGGCTCGACAAGTCGGTCACCTCGACTGCCAACCCGGCTGATCGTGGCGCGGACGAGTTCCATGCTGTGTCCACCGATGGCGGCGCGTATGTCCCGGGCACGACGCCCAACAACAACGTCACCAACCTGCCGCCGGTTCTGGCTGCCATCAGCGCCCAGTCAGCCGTCGCCGGTGTGCCGTTCAAGTACCAGGTGTTCGCAGCGGATCCTAACGGCGATGCACTCAGCTATCGCGTCTGCGGAAACGCCAGCTGCAGCGCCGCGGCTCCGGCCGGCATGTCGATCAGTGCGCTCGGCTTCATCAACTGGACGCCGACCTGGCCCAATGCGGGCTGCAGCGGTGGTACTACGACAACCGACAACTGCAATGTCACGGTGCAGGTCTCGGACAACGGCTTCGGTGCTGGTGGCAACACCTGCTCGACGTCCGGCGCGACGGCCAATTGCGCCGCGCGGAACTTCCAGATCTCGCTGCGGAACTATGTTGGCACGGGTCCGGCGGCTCCGGCCGGCGGCATTCCGGCCTATGCGGTCACCACGATGGGCACGTTCACGGTGGCGTCCCCCGGCGTGCTCGGCTTCATCAGCAACCCGAACAGCACGGTGCCCCTGACGGTGCAGCTGACGAACCCGGCCAGTGGTGTCATCCCGGGTGTAGGTACTGTGGTGCTCGCGGCCAATGGTTCGTTCAGCTTCACGCCGGAGACCAGTTGGGTCGGTACGTCGAGCTTCCAGGCGACTGTGTCGGATGGCAAGAACAGCGTCGTCGTGACGGTGCCGCTGACCCGCGACATCGCGGTGACCACGGCTCGCTACATCAATGGCGC
>JADZCS010000071.1 GCA_020851435.1 Gammaproteobacteria bacterium
GGCTGTTGTGCCGCCCAGTTGCGCAACAGGGCATCCAGCCGCCATTCATCCGGCGCCTGCCACTCCACGCGTCGGGCATCGTAGTGCTGCGCCAGCGCGGCCAGGTTCTCGGTGATGGACTGCCGGTTGCTCGGATCGTCCAGCGCGACGTAGCGCACCCGGTGCCCCGACTCCCGCAGGTGGCGGGCGAAGTCGCGCATGGCGGCGAAGATGGCCAGGATCTTCTGTGCATGGTGCAGCACATAGTCGGTCTCCTGCCGGACCTCCATGAGCACGTACACGACCTGGGGATCGACGTCCTGGAACCACGAATGCCCGGGATTGAGCTGGTCGCCCAGGACCAGGCGCAGCGTTCGGGCCTGTTGCGTCATGGCGCCATGATAAGGCAGGTGCTTCTGGCGCGAGCATTCCACAGGCTCATGACTGCCAAGCAAAACGCATGGCGAGCGATGCCTTCTTGTGTCTTATTACGTACAAGCTCGGCTCCATGTGTTTGAAAGGGATTCCACCCAGGGGGTAGACAGATGATCCGCATCCAGACTGACACGCTGCGTTCCACGATCGCCGGCATCCTGTTGATGAGCGCAACAACGGCTGCTGTCGCGGCCGAAGGGCCCACCGTGCTCAGCGAGGTGACGGTGACGGCCGAACGCCGCGAGGCGAGCCTGCAGACCACACCGGTCGCGGTCACCGCGCTCGGCGGCTCGGAACTCGATCGCCTGCAGATCAACAGCATCCGCGACCTCGGCACCAGCACGCCGTCGCTCGGCATCGCGCCCAACATCGCGAGCGGGTCGGCCATCACCCTGTCGATGCGCGGCAATGCCGAACAGAACGCCGCCGTGCTGTTCTCCGAAGGCGGCGTCGGCCTGTACGTCGACGGCGTCTACCGCCGCCTGACCGCCGCCGGATTCGACCTGGCGGAAGTGGAGCGCATCGAGGTGCTGCGTGGCCCGCAGGGTACGTTGTTCGGCCGCAACACTCTGGCGGGCGCGGTGAACGTCATCACCAAGCGCCCCGGCGACGAGTTCGAAGGCAACGTCGAGGCAGGCTACGGGGCCTACCAGACCAGCCGCCTGCGTGCGTACGTGGCCGGTCCGCTGAGCGGCAATTGGAGCGCCAGCCTGTCGGCCGTGTACCGTGACCGCTCGGAAGGCTGGATGACGGATCGCATCTCCGGCAAGGACGTAGGGACGGGCGACTACTTCGGTGGGCAGGGTGAAGTGCGCTACGCCACGGACACCTTCGATGCCAGCCTGAAGGTGTTCTACGCCCAGGCCTCCTCGGACGGCGTGTACGCCTCGCCGGTCGCCGTCAACACGCTCGAGCGCGCCTATTCGAAGCACACCGACGTGGCGTCCGCCAGCCCGACCGACGGCGGCAAGGTCGTCTCGCCGATGACCAAGAACCAGCAGCAGGGCGTGGACCTGAACCTGTCCTGGAAGTTCGGGGACATGACCCTGAAGTCCACGACTTCCTACCTCGACATGCCGGACGACCTCTGGGCGGTGGACTTTACCGCGGCGCAGGTCGCCGCGTTCCCGCCGGCCGGCCCCTATGACGCGGTTCCGGGAACCTCCGGCTTCTTCCGCAAGAGCACGGGCGACCAGGAACAGTTCAGCCAGGACCTGCAGCTCTCGGGCACGGCCGGGTCGCTGGACTGGACCGCGGGCCTGTACTACTACGAGGAAAAGACCAACCAGACCTTCCAGGACTGGTTCGCCGGTGGCTTCTTCAAGGCGGTCCCCGCGGTGCATCACCTCGACGCCAGCAGCCAGGCCGTCTATGCCCAGGGTCGCTATGCGTTCACCGACAGGTTCTCGGTCGTCCTCGGCGGCCGCTACACCAAGGACGAGAAGGACCTGACCGGCAACAAGGCCAACGGCGCCGGCGCACCCACGGACTTCGCCTCGCACGACAGCTTCAGCCGGTTCACCGGCAAGGCTGGCGTCGAGTTCAAGGTGAGCGACACGATCTTCACCTATGCGACCTTCAGCCAGGGCTTCAAGTCCGGAACCTACGACTACTACTCCGCTGCACCGGGCATCGCGCAGCCGCTCGACCCCGAGCTCGTGGATTCCTTCGAGGTTGGCGCCAAGCTGGAACTGCTGGATCGCAGGATGCGGCTGAACCTGGCCCTGTTCGACACCAAGTACACAGACCTCGTGGTCGGCACGATCGAGCCCAACGTCGGCCTGATCAATACCAACGCCGGCACGGAGCGCGTCACTGGCCTGGAGGCAGAACTGACCTGGCGCGCCAGCGACATCCTGACGATCTATGCCTCCGGTGCGCTGCTCGACCCGCGCTGGACGGAACTGAGCGCGGGCGCGCTGTCCACCGGCGTCAAGATGAGCGACGCGCCGCCGCTGTCCTACGAGAAGCAGGGCTCGGCGGGCTTCTCGGTGAGTACGCCGGTCGGCGGCAACGTGCGCATGGACTTCAACGCATCGGTGAACTACATCGGCGAGCAGTACCAGAACGTGGCGCACCTCAACAGCCCGACGGTGCTCGACCCGGCGCGGACCACGGCGGATACGAGCCTGCAGTTCAGCAGCGGACAGCACTCATTGACGCTGGCCGTGAAGAACCTGACGGACAACACCGACCAGGTGGTCGCGTCGGACTTCTCGACCTTCCTGTACAACAACACCACGGCCTGGACCCCGGCGGAGCCGCGCACCTGGGAACTGCGGTACCGCTACGACCTGAAGTAATCGCGTAGCCGGCAACGGCGACGCAGTGGCCACGGCCGGCGGCAATACCGGGGATTGCCGCCGGCTTTTTTTTGGAGGATCGCATGAGCGGCCTGGACAGCTTCCGCATGGATGGCAAGGTGGCACTGGTCACTGGCGCGGCCGGCGGGCTGGGCTCGGCCATCGCGCGAGCCCTGGCCGATGCAGGTGCATCGCTGGCGCTGTCTGATATCGACGCGGACGGGGCGCGGCGCGCGGCGGAGGAGATCCGGCGACGCGGCGGGCGCGCCGAGCACTTCCACCACGACGTTACTTCCGAGCAGGACTGGCACCAGGTCATCGCGGCCTGCGGCGCGACGCTCGGCGGACTCGACGTGCTGGTCAACAATGCCGGCATCGAGACCAGCGGCCTGCTGACGGAATTTGCGCTCGTCGACCTGCAGCGCCTGCAGAGCGTCAACGTCGAGGCCGCCCTGCTCGGCTGCAAGCACGCTGCGCGGTTGATGTCGGTGAAGGAGGGCGGCCGTGGCGGCGTCATCATCAACATCTCGTCCGCAGCGGCGCTGGGCGGCGCCGTCGGCATGTCGGCCTATGGCGCAACGAAGGGCGCGCTGCGTGCCTTCAGCCGGCACGCCGCGGTGGAACTGGCGCGCCTCGGCACGGGCATCCGCGTGAACTCGATCTACCCCGGCTTCATCGGCACCGCCATGGGCCTCAACAACCTCGACGAGATGGTGGCGCTCGGCGTGCAGCCGGATCGCGAGGCCGCCGAGGCGGTGATACTGGGCATGCAGCTGCTGCCTGAACGAGGCGAGCCGCGGGACGTCGCCGCGGGCGTGCTGTACCTGGCCTCCGACGCCAGCCGCTGGGTCACCGGCACCGAACTGGTGATCGACGGCGGGCTCACCGCCGCGTAGCAGGCCCTCGGCCTGTGCTCTAATCGAGCCGGGCACGGTAACCGGGGATGTCACATGCGGCGGATCTTCCGTTCTGCGGCGCTGGCGATGCTCTGCGGAAGCCTCTCCGCGTGCGGGGCCCTGGCGGCGACGCCGTCCGCGGTGCCGATCGAGCAGGAGCCGGCGCATCGCCTCGTGCTTCAGAACGAGTACGCACGAGTATTCGAGGTCTGGCTGCCGCCCGGCAATTCGACGCTGTGGCACGTGCATCTTCACGATGGATTGTCGGTGCGGTTGGCGGACGCCACCATCGAGGACCAGCCGAAGGACGGGCCAGCCGAAGCATTCTCACTCCGTCGGGGGCAGGTGTCCTACGGCGCCACGCCCATCGCGCGGGCGCATCGTGTCCGTAACGTCGGTGAGTCGGCCTTCCACATCGTATACGTCGAGTTGCTGAGCCCACCTGGCATCAGCGCCGGTCACACAGCCGTACCCGATCCGCGAGTGGTTCTCGAGAACGACCGTGTGCGCGCGCTGCGGCGAATCCTGGCGCCCGGCGAATCGACGGACATGCACACGCACGGGTCGAGGGCTGTCGGCGTTCCCGTCGCGGCGGGTCGCCTGGAAATTTCAGATCCGGAAGGCGCCACAAGAACCGTCGAGGTGAAGGTCGGCGCCGCGCAGTGGATCGAACCGGGAACCACACACCGTTTGAAGAACGTCGGCGACGCCGCCATCGAAATCGTCGACATCGAGATCAAGTAGAACCTATGGCTCGCCGTGCAACCGTGCGGCGCGATCACGCAAAAAAAAGGCCTGGAGAGTATCCAGGCCCTGCGTATTGGTGGAGGCGGCGGGAATTGAACCCGCGTCCGTAAGTCCTACGCTACAGAATCTACGTGCGTATCCAACCTATTTTTCTCGTCTCAGGCTACCCGGTTGGCGGGGAAAACCTGGGACCAGCTCAAGAGCGTTTTAGCGATTCCGGCCTTCAGCACACCGGCGTCGCGATCCTGTGAGCGCGTCCCCCGGGTCTGGATGCACAGGCACATACCAGTCGGAGGTTAGGCGGGATTAAGCCGCCAGAGCGTAGTTGTCGTCGTTGGCAACTAATAGTTTGCAAGCAGTTTTACGAGGAACATGCACCTCGGCACGCATCTGGAGTTTCGCAACCCACGTCGAAACCGGTCGCCCCCAGAAAGCGTCGCCATCATACCGCGAATCGGGCTGGCCTGCTTGTCGACCGCCCGGGCCGGCTCCAGGCAGCCGGGACGCTGGTACCTTCCCGGGCCTGTGACAGAATGCCGGAACGGGGGTACTGCCATGCTCGAGGTCACCGGCCTCGCCAAGTCCTACGGCGAGAGGGTCGCGCTGCACGACGTCGCCTTCCTCGCCGCCGCCGGCAGCACGATCGGGTTGCTGGGTCCGAACGGCGCTGGCACGTCGACGGCCGTCAGTATCATCGCCGGCCTGCTGCGGCCGGATCGCGGCTCGGTGCGCATCCACGGCCAGACGATCGACTCTGACACCAGTCCGGCCAAGCGACTGGTCGGCTTCGTGCCCCAGGACTTGGCGCTGTACGAGGAACTGTCGGCCCGCCAGAACCTGCGGGTGTTTGGCGCGCTGTACGGACTTCGTGGCGCCGCGCTCGCGTCGCGGGCCGCCGCTGCGCTGGAACTCGCCCGTCTGGGCGATCGCGCCGAAGACCCGGTGGAGTCTTTCAGCGGCGGCATGAAACGGCGGCTGAACATCGCGGCGGCGTTGCTGCACGAGCCGATGCTGCTGCTGCTCGACGAGCCGACCGTCGGCATCGATCCGCAGAGCCGCAATGCCATTTTTGACACGCTGGCCGAACTCAAGGCGCGCGGCCTCACGCTCGTCTATACGACCCACTACATGGAAGAGGCCGAGCGACTCTGCGACCGCATCGTCATCATCGACCACGGTCGCGTACTCGCCGACGACACGCTCGCCGGCCTTTACGCACGGCTGCCGGTTTCGGGTGTGCTGAACGTCTACCTTGCCGCGGGCGCGGATTCCGCGGCGCTGGACGGGGTGCTGCGCAGCCTGACGGCGATACGCTCGCTGCACTGGCGCGCCGGTGGCCTGTCGGCCGGACTCACCGACCTCGCGACCGGCACCAGCCAGCTGCTCGGGGCGCTGCAGGCAGCCGGGGTCACCATCCGCCATCTCGAAGCCGAGCGCCCGACGCTAGAGTCTGTGTTCCTCGAACTGACCGGCCGCTCGCTGAGGGACGCATGAGCAACGACAACCGACTGGCGACGATCGGGGTCCTGGTGGCTGCGGACATCCGGCTGTTCTTTCTCGACCGCCGGGCGGTGATCATCAACCTGATCACGCCGCTGGTGATCGCCGGCTTGTTCGGACTGGTGTTCGGTGGGGGCAGCAAGGCTCCGCAGGGACGCCTGGCCATCGCCGTCATCGACCTCGACCACTCGAAGACCTCGCAGGCCGTGCGGGCCGGACTCGGCGCCGAGAAGGCGCTCGAGGTCAGCGACCTCGACCTCGCGACCGCGCGCGAGCAGGTTCAGAAGGGCAAGGTCCGCGCGGCGATCGTGTTGAACCCCGGATTTGGCGCGGCTGCCGGCAAGGCGTTCCTGGGCGCTGCGCCCAAGCCGCGCGTGCCGGTGCTGTACGACCCTTCACAAACCGCGACGCTCGCCATGGTCCAGGGGTTGCTGACCCAGCAGGTATTCGCGGCCGTCAGCGGCGACCTGTTTTCGGGCGAGGGCGGGGCGAAGATGATCGACGAGTCGCTGGCGAGCCTCGACAGCCAGGGCCTCAGCGCGTCCGCCAGCACCGACCTGCGCGAGCTGCTGACCAGGGCGCGCAGCCTCAATCAGCGCAACCGGGCGGATGCTGCGGCGGGCGCGGGGGCTTCAGGCACGCGCGGTGGCCTGTCGACGCCGTTCGAACTCACCGACGAACCTGTAACCTCCGGTCGCCGGCCCTACAACAGCTTCGCGCATGCCACGGCGGGCATGGGCGTGCAGTTCATCCTGATGATGGGCATCGAGGCGGGGGTGGGCCTGCTGCTGTTGCGCAGACGTGGACTCTGGCTGCGCCTGCGGGCCGCGCCGCTGGCGCGCGGCACGATGCTCGCCGCGCGTGTCGGCGCAACCGCGGCGCGCAGCCTGGTGATGCTGCTGGTCCTCTACGTCGGGGCAATGCTGTTCTTCGGTGTGCGTATCGACGGCAGCGTTCCCGGGTTCATCGGCGTGGCGCTGGCATTCGCCCTGACCACGGCCGCGTTCGGCCTGCTCGTGGCGGCGCTGGGCCGGACTCCGGACGCCACGCGCGGCATCGCCATCTTCGCCACGCTGGTGATGGTGATGCTGGGCGGCGGCTGGGTGCCGGCGTTCCTCTTTCCGGAGTGGCTGCAGGGCATCAGCGCCGCGCTGCCGACGCGATGGGCGATCGACGGCCTGGAAGCTATGACCTGGCGCGGATTGGGGATTGCCGAGGCGGGCGCCGCGATCGCGGCGCTGCTGGCCTTCACGCTCGCCTTCCTGGCGATTGCGGTGTGGCGCTTCCGCTGGCAGGAGGTAGAGACCTAGCGGCGGCGCGACGACTTCATGACGCGCGCCTTGTCCCGCTGCCAGTCGCGGTCGCGCTCGTCCTCGCGCTTGTCGTGCTGCTTCTTGCCCTTGGCGAGGCCGATCTCGAGCTTCGCCCGGCCGTCCTTCCAGTACACGCGCAGCGGCACCAGGGTGTAGCCCTTGCGCTCCACCTCGCCGATGAGCTTGTCGAGCTGGCGGCGGTGCAGCAGCAGCTTGCGCGAGCGCACCGGGTCCGCGATCACGTGGGTCGAGGTGGTCGGCAGCGGCGACAGGTGGGCGCCGAACAGGTAGGCCTCGCCGTCGCGCAGCAGCACGTAGCCTTCCTTGAGCTGCAGGCGGTTGGCGCGCAGCGCCTTGACCTCCCAGCCGAGCAGGGACAGGCCCGCCTCGTAGCGGTCCTCGATGGAGAACTCGTGCCGCGCCTTGCGGTTCTCGGCGACGTTGTTCGCAGCGGTTTTTTTCTTGGCGGCCATGGTGTCCTGTCGTTCCGGCAGGCATTGTACCTGCCCGGCACGGTTGTCCGCCGTGCGGTGTTCGGGGACAATTCGCGCCCCACGGTGCGAGGGTGACATGCGGGAAGTCCGGCGCAGCGCATTGCTTCCCTACTCGGCGCCCCAGATGTATGCGCTGGTCTCCGACGTCGAGCGCTATCCGGAGTTCCTGCCCTGGGTGACGGCCGCCAACGTCCTCCTTCGCGAGGGCGAGTGGGTCACTGCCAGCCTCGCGTTCCGCCAGGGCACGTTCACCACGCGCAACCGCCTGGTCGAGCCTGAATACCTCGAGATGTCGCTGCTCGACGGCCCGTTCCGGACCCTCGAGGGCCGCTGGGATTTCCGCGCGATCGGCGACCTCGGCAGTCGGGTCGAACTGTCCGTGCGCTTCGACCTCAAGCTGTCGCTGGCCGGGTTCATCGCCGGCCCCGCGCTGGAGCGGGTCTGCAACCAGCTGGTCGATGCCTTCGGCCGACGCGCGCGGCAGGTCTATGGCTGAGGCCAGGATCCGGGTCGAGGTAGCCGTGGCCCTGCCATCGGCCCAGGCGCTGAGCGTGCTCGAACTCTCATCGGGTGCCACGGCCGCCGAGGCGGTCGCTGCGGCGCGGGTCTTCGAGACTCACCCTGAACTCGATGCTGCACTCTGTGGGCTGGGCGTGTTCGGCCGCGAAGTGAGCGGGGACTACCGCCTGCGCGACGGCGATCGCCTCGAGGTACTCAGACCGCTGACGCACGACCCGAAGTCGCGCCGCCGCCAGTTGGCGCGGCAGGGCAAGAGCGTCGGCCGCAAGGCCTGAAGAAGCTCAGCCGCCCGAGGGTGGGGCAGGGGCGGGCGCGTTGGAGGGTGCGGCAGGCGGCGTTGCAGCGGGTTCGGCAGCGGCGGGCGCCGGTGGCGCCGGCAACGCCGTGCCGTCGGGCCGCTCGAGGCGCAGCACCGTATCGCCGTTGAAGCGGACGATCAGGTGGCGCTGGATCAGCTTGCCCGTGCGTCCGGGACGCAGGTAGTAGACGTAGTCCCAGCGATCCTGGTCGAAGGAGTCTGCCACCATGGGCGTGCCGAGCAGGAACCGGACCTGGCTGCGCGTCATGCCGATCTCGACCTGCGAGACCGCCTTTTCGTCAATGAAGTTGCCCTGCTGGATATCCACCTTGTAGACGCAGCCGCTGGCGGCGAGCATCACGGCTGCGAGCAGCAGGGCGGCGGGAAGGGCAGAGGGCAGTCGCATGGTGCCGGGTCCTGAGCAATAATGGCGGCAAATCATACCCCAACCGGGGTAGGCAGGTTTCAGTGCAATCCAACGACCTTCGCAAGGCCGGACTCAAGGTCACGACGCCGCGAGTCAAGATTCTCGACATCCTCGCCGGCAGCGAGGGCCGACATTTGTCGGCCGAAGACATCTACCGGCAACTGCTCGAGCATGCCGAAGACATTGGCCTGGCCACGGTCTATCGCGTGCTCACCCAGTTCGAGGCGGCAGGTCTAGTCGAGCGCCATCACTTCGAGGGCGGCACGGCGGTGTTCGAGCTGAACCAGGGCGAACATCACGACCACATCGTCTGCATGGACTGTGGCCGCGTCGAAGAGTTCATGGATTGTGGCATCGAAGAGCGCCAGCTCGACGTCGCCAAGCGGCTCGGCTTCGACATCGCCGAGCACAACCTCATCCTGTACGGGCACTGCAAGAAGCCGAATTGCCCGAACCGGCCCGCGGTAAAACGCGGCCCCAGGGACCAGGAGCCGGGCGCAGGGACCTAGCCGCGCCTCACTCGGCGGCGGCTTTGCCGCCGCGCGGCCTCGCCGACACCTTCAGCATCTCGCGGGCGTGATCGCGCGCCTTCTGCGTGATTTCGAGGCCGCCCAGCATCCTCGCCAGTTCCTCGACACGCTCGCCCTGCGCCAGCTCGGCGATGGTGGTGCGGCTGCTGCGGCCGTCGGTGAGTTTCGCCACGCGCAGCTGGTGGTGGGCCTGGCTGGCCACCTGCGGCAGGTGCGTCACGCACAGCACCTGGCCACGTTCGCCCAGCGCGCGCAACTGCCGGCCGACGACTTCGGCCACCGCGCCACCGACTCCCGCGTCGACCTCGTCGAAGATCATGCAGGTGTGCGGCTCGGCGCTTGCCGCGGCGACCTGCACGGCGAGGCTGATGCGCGACAGCTCGCCGCCCGAGGCGACCTTCGCCACCGGCCGCGGCGGCTGGCCCGGGTTCGCGCTGACCAGGAATTCGATCGTGTCTGCACCCTCTGCCGAGGGCTGCTCGGCCGGCGCCGGTGTCACGGCGACCTCGAAGCGGCCGCCCGGCATACCCAGTACGCCCATGAGTTCCGTGATGGCCTGCGCGAGCGTCTTGCCAGCCTTGCGTCGGGCGGTGCTCAGGCGCGCAGAGGCCGTGCCCCAGGCGCTGCGGGCGGCATCGATGCGGGCCTCCAGGCTGGCCAGCGAGACTTCCGCCTGCTCCAGGCTGGCCAGCGTCGCGCTGAGCGTCGCCAGCGTTTCCGGCAGTTCGACCGGGCGCACGCGGTGCTTGCGGGCGAGGTCTTCGAGGGCGGCGATGCGGCGCTCGACGAACTCCTGGCGATCGGGATCGACCTCCAGCGACTCGAGGTAGCCGCCCAGCTGCGAGCCGGCTTCCTTGAGGCCGATCAGCGCTTCCTGCAGGACCTCGGCCGCAGGCGCCAGCGTCGAATCGAGGCCTGCGGCGGAGCGCAGGTGGGCCAGCGCGCGGCTGGCCTGGGCGTGCGCATCGGCGCCGTCGCCGTCGTAGACCAGGGCGAGTGCGCCGCGCGCGGCCTCGGCCAGGCGGCCGCGGTTGGACAGGCGCGACTGCTCGTCGATCAGCGATTCGACCTCGCCGGCCGCCAGCGCCAGGGCCTCGAGTTCCGAGACCTGGTAGCGCAGCAGTTCGAGCCGCGAGCCGCGGTCGGCCGCGGCGGCCGCCAGCGCGTCGCGCTCGGCGACCAGCGTTTTCCACTCGCGCGCCGCCACCGCGACCGGCGCGAGCAGCGCCGCGTGCCCGCCGTGCTCGTCGAGCAGCGCGCGTTGCGCCGCGCGGCGCGTCAGGGACAGGAATTCCTGCTGGCCGTGGATGTCGATGAGCAGTTCGCCGAGCTCGCGGACCGCCTGCGCGGGTTGGGCCTGGCCGTTGACGTAGAGGCGCGAGCGGCCGTCCGCGCCCACCACCCGGCGCAGCATGACCTCGCCCTCGTGGCCCAGGTCGTTGGCCTCGAGCCAGGCGAGGGCGGCGGCGTTGTCGCGAATGTCGAAGGTGGCGGTGATCTCGGCGCGCTCGGCGCCGTGGCGGACGACGTCCGCCGTGGCGCGAGCGCCCACGGCCAGCATCACCGCGTCGACGACGATGGATTTGCCGGCGCCGGTCTCGCCTGTGAGCGCCGAAAGGCCGCCTTTGAGTTCGAGTTCGACCGCGTCGATGATGGCAAAGTCGCGGATCTGGACGTGTGTCAGCAAGCGTCGAGCTCCGGGTCGCCGTTGCGCGCGCTGCGGCCCCAGTGGAGCTTGGAGCGCAGGATCCTGAAGTAGTCGTGGCCCGGCGGGTGCAGCAGCACGATCCGCTCGGGCGCGGCACGGATGACCAGGTGGGTGTCCGCGTCGAGGTCGCCGAGCAGCAGGCCGTCGCTGGTCACCTGGGCCCGGGCCGCCGGCCGTGCGATCAGGCGGATGACGATATTGCTGTTGCGGCTGACGACGACCGGCCGGTCTGACAGCGTGTGCGGGCAGATCGGCGCGAGCACGATGGCATCGAGCTCGGGGTGGATGATCGGGCCGCCGCAGGACAGCGCGTAGGCGGTGGAGCCGGTGGACGTGGCCACCACCATGCCGTCGCCGCCGTGCGTGTTGACGTAGCGGCCGCCGATCCAGGTCTCGAACTCGATCATGCGGCCCGTGTCGTGTTTCTGCAGGACGACGTCGTTGAGCGCGTGACGCGACTCCAGCACCTGGCCGTGGCGCTCGAGCGAGGCCACCAGCAGGGTGCGCTGTTCGGTCTCGTGCCGTCCGGCCAGCACGTCGTCGAAGCGTTCGAGCATGCCGGTGGGCGATACGTCGGCCAGGAAGCCCAGCCTGCCCCGGTTGATGCCCAGCAGCGGCACGCGCCGGCCCAGCGTCAGCTGGGCGGCATAGAGCATGGTGCCGTCGCCGCCGATGGCGACCATGAGGTCAGCCGCGTCGGCGAGCGCCGATTCCGGGACTGCCTCGACGGCGGACGGCAGGTGCGACCGGTCGACGAGGTCGCTGACCAGCACCGTCAGGCCGCGGGCCAGCAGGTGCGTGGCAAGGGCCAGCACGGAGTCGGCGACGCGCTCGTCCTCCAGGCGGCCTGACAGGGCGATGCGGGTGAACGCGGACTGTGATGGAGTGTTCATGGCGTGCCGCGTTTGTAGCATGGCGGCGGAGTCCCCGGCCAGTTCCGGAACACCGGATGCTGGCGATGTTTCCGATGTCTTTGCAGCAATATCGGTATCTTGACACCCCGGGGCCGGGGCTGCAGTCTGAAACCGTTCAACGCTGACACTGCGAGGGTCCAACCCGATGCCGGGTGACGGTCACGAAGATTTCCTCAACGAGCGCGCCCAGCGCCTGCTGAAGACACTCGTCGAAAGCTACATCCGCGATGGACAGCCGGTGGGCTCACGGGCGCTGTCGCGCGAGTCAGGGCTCAACCTCAGCTCGGCGACGGTCCGCAACGTGGTGGCGGACCTCGAGCACCTCGGCTTCGTGACTTCCCCGCACACCTCCGCCGGCCGCATCCCCACCAGCAAGGGTTACCGCTTCTTCGTCAACACCCTGTTGAAGGTGCAGCCGCTGGCCGCTGCCGACGAACTCAGCGCCCTGCAGCGCCACCTGGGGCGCCATGCCGACAATCCGAAGGAACTGGTCGCCTCCGCGTCGCAGGCGCTGTCGGCGGTCACGCGCCTGGCCGGCGTGGTCACCGTGCCCCGGCAGGCGCAGGCCTCGCTGTCGCAGATCGAGTTCGTCGGCCTGTCCGACAACCGCGTGCTGGCGATCCTGGTGGTCAACGGCCGCGAGGTCCAGAACCGCATCCTGCAGCTCGATCGCTACTTCTCGCCGGACGAGCTGCGGCGCGCGGCCAACTACCTCAACGACAAGTTCGCGGGCGACGCGCTCGACGCGGTGCGCAGCCACCTGTTGAGCCAGCTCCAGGAAGCGCGCGAGCAGATGAACCAGCTCATGATGGATGCGATCGGCATCGCCCAGCGGGTGTTTCCGACGGATCCGGTCGCGCCGGAGGCCGACATGGTCGTTGCCGGCGAGACCAACCTCATGGGCTTCGCCGAGCTGTCCAACGTCGACAAGCTGCGGCGCCTGTTCGAGGCCTTCAACGAGAAGCGGGACATCCTCCACCTGCTCGACCTCTCGCTGCACTCCGACGGCGTGCAGATCTTCATCGGCCAGGAATCCGGCTACACGATCCTGGACGACTGCAGCGTGGTAGTGGCGCCCTATACCCTCGACAATGAGGTCGTCGGGGTGCTCGGGGTCATCGGACCCACCCGGATGGCCTACGAACGCGTCATCCCGATCGTCGACATCACGGCCCGGCTGCTGGGCTCGGCCTTGAATTCGCGGACCTAGGCCGCATATCGTCCGCACCCCCGCGTGACGAGGTTTCGACCATGACCGATCCCAACCAGGCCCAGGGCACCACAGCGCCCGGGGCCGACGCCACCACCGTGCTGCCCAGTGATGCGCTGGAGGGCTCCGAGGTCGACCAGCTGCGGGCCGCACTGGCCGCGGCCGAAGCCAAGGCCGCCGACAACTGGTCGGCCTACCTCAGGATCGCCGCCGAGCTCGACAATTACCGCAAGCGCGCCGCCCGCGAGGCCGA
>JADZCS010000072.1 GCA_020851435.1 Gammaproteobacteria bacterium
ACCGGCAGTCCATCACCGAGAACCTGGCCGCGCTGGCGCAGCACTACGATGCCCGACGCGTGGAGTGGCAGGCGCCGGATGAATGGCGGCTGGATGCCCTGTTGCGCAACTGGGCGGCACAACAGCCGTTCGCGGCGGCGGAGGTCGACAGCGAGCATTTCCTGACCACGCGGGTGGAGATGGCGACGCTGTTCGCTGGCCGCAAGCAGTGGCTCATGGAGACTTTCTATCGCCACATGCGGCGCCGCCTCGGCCTGCTGATGGACGCACAGGGCAAACCGGAAGGCGGCCAGTGGAACTTCGATCACGACAACCGCAAGCCCTGGCCGGGAACGCCGGCGGAGCCGGCCGATGCACGGCCCGTGCACGACCACCGCGAGCTGTGGGCCCTGCTCGCGCGCTGCGGCGTGGCCAGCTTTGGCGATCCGCAGGCGGACTGCGTGCGCTGGCCGGTTAACCGCGGTGAGGCGCTGGCCTGCCTCGAGGCTTTCGTCAGCACCGCGCTGCCGCACTTCGGTGATTTTGAAGACGCGATGAGCAGCAAGGGCCAGCGCCTGTTCCACTCCCTGCTGTCGTTCGCGCTCAACGTGAAGATGCTCCACCCGCTCGAGGTCGTGCGGCGGGTGGAGGCGGCCTACCGCAGCGGCGAGGCGCCACTGGCGACAGTGGAAGGATTCATCCGGCAGATCCTCGGCTGGCGCGAGTACGTACGCGGCATCTATTGGTCGCAGATGCCCGGGTACGAGCAGCGCAACGCGCTTGGCCACCAGCTGCCGTTGCCGCAGTGGTTCTGGACTGGCGACACCCGAATGCGCTGCCTGCAGCACGCGATCGGCCAGTCATTGCAGACCGCGCATGCCCACCACATCCAGCGCCTCATGGTGATCGGCAATTTCGCGCTGCTGGCCGGGCTGGACCCGCAGGCCCTGCATCGCTGGTACCTGGGTGTCTACATCGATGCCTTCGAGTGGGTGGAACTGCCCAACACCCTGGGCATGAGCCAGTTTGCCGATGGCGGCCTCATCGCCACCAAGCCGTATATCAGCAGCGCCGCGTACATCAAGCGCATGAGCTATTACTGCCAGGGCTGCGCCTACAACCACAAAAAGAAGCTCGACGAGGGAGCCTGTCCCTTCAACGCCCTGTACTGGGATTTCTTTGCTCGCCACGAGCCGGTGCTGGGCGGCAACCACCGCCTGGGGATGGTCTACCGGCAACTGCAGAAGATGCAGGGCGCCCAGCTCGACGCGCTACGGGCGCAGGCGGCGGACCTCCGCGCCCGTGTCGAAAAGCTCTGACACGCGCGCTGCCCGGCCATCCCTAGCGAAACTCTTCCCAGTCGATATTGCGCATGTCGCCGTGGCGCAGGAACTGGCGGTGCATGGCCAGGCCCAGCGACAAGGACAGCGGCTCGTGGCCACCGGCCTTGATCAGCCGCAGGTAATCGCGCAGCTGCGGCTGGTAGTCGGGATGGGCGCAGTTCTCGATGATCAGCTGCGCGCGCTCGCTGGGATCGCGGCCGCGCAGGTCGGCCACTCCCCTCTCGGTGACCACCACCTGCACGGAATGCTCGTTGTGGTCCATGTGCGCGGCCAGCGGCACGATCGACGAGATCGCGCCGCCCTTGGCGGTCGACGGGCACGAGAAAATCGACAGGTAGGCGTTGCGCGTGAAATCGCCGGATCCGCCGATGCCGTTCATCAGCGTCTTGCCGAAAAAGTGCGTGGAATTGACGTTGCCGCCGATGTCGACTTCGATAGCGGTGTTCATCGACACCACACCCAGTCGGCGCACGACCTCGGGGTGATTCGTGACTTCCTGCGGCCGCAGCACGATGCGGCTCTTGAAGAACGCGATATTGTCGACCACGTGCTTCATCATGTCGGGGCTCAGCGCCAGCGCGCAGGTCGAGGCGAAGCGACAGCGCCCGCTTTCCAGCAGCGGCACCACCGAATCCTGCAGCACTTCCGTGTACATCGTGAACGAAGGCACGTCCGGATGTTCGCCGAGTGCCGCCAGCACCGAATTCGCCACGTTGCCCACGCCTGACTGCAGCGGCAGGAAATCGGACGGTATCCGTCCGGCGCGCATCTCGGCGACCAGGAAATCGGCGATGTGCCAGCCGATCTGTTCCGTCACCGCCGTGGCGGGCTCGAAGTCCTTGGTTTCGTCCGCGAGGTCGGTCATGACGACGCCGACGATCTTGGCCGGATCGACCACGCAGATCGGCGAGCCGATACGGTCGCTCGGTGAGTAGATCGCGATCTCCTGCCGCGCCGGCGGATCCTGGGGCTCGAAGATGTCGTGCAGACCCAGCATCGATGCGGGATGCCGGGCATTGAGCTCGATCAGGACCTTGTCCGCCAGCCGCAGGTAGGTGTTCGACGCGCCCACCGAGGTCGTCAGCACGATGCCACCGCCGCGCGTCACATCGCTGGCCTCCACGACCGCCCAGTCGATGGGCCGGCCGAGGAACCCATAGCGAAGCTTCTGCTGCATCGACGACAGGTGCGTGTCGATGAACTTCACCTCGCCGTCGTTGATCTGCCGGCGCAACGTGCTGTTCGACTGGTAGGGCATCCGGAAGCTGATGGCATGCGCCTCGGCCAGCGCCCCATCGAGCGAACGGCCGGTAGATGCGCCGGTCAGTACGCCGACCCTGAAGGGCCTGCCGGCGGCATGCTCCCGCGTGGCGCGCCGGGCCAGGGCAGCGGGAATGACCTTGGCGGAGCCGGCGGCGGTGAAGCCGCTGAACCCGAGCGTCTGTCCATCCTGGATGAGTCCGGCCGCTTCATCGGCCGTCAGAACTGGAAAAGGCGTACGAATCATCCTGGGGACTCCTGCCGCCATGACTGTTGCGGTAATGGTTCCCCCCCCGCCTGCATAGCGTAGCCGTTGCGGTGGCACTTTTGCCTACGGACTGGCCACCTGTTGTGCGCCACCGTACCGACACCACGGGCGGGCGCGAGCAGGCTCTGCTGACCCCATCCGCCAACACCAGGGAACGAGCCATGATCCTGACCAGCGCCGTATACATGACATGGCCGCCGACGCCACAGCGCCCATCGGTCGCCGACCCCCTGTCGCCTCCCGAGCGCGACGGGTCCGATACAATGATGAACCTGAGTGCCCCGGATTCCGGGCGCCAGTCGACCGCTCAGTCGCTGGAACATTCCGGGCTCGGCTCCGAGTGAAGGAACGCCACATGCATGCCAGCGCCACGACCGAAGCAGCCGGCCGGCATGAACTGCCGCCCCTGCCCTACGCGATCGATGCCCTGGATCCCTTGATCTCCGCCAGGACCCTGGGGTTCCACTATGGAAAGCACCATGGTGGCTACGTCGACACGCTCAATACCCTGATCGCCGATACGCCCCTTGCGCAGCTGTCGCTGGAGGACCTGGTCCTCGAGACCAGTGGCAAACCCGGGCAGGTCAAGATCTTCAACAATGCAGCCCAGGCCTGGAACCACACTTTCTACTGGCGCAGCCTGCGCCCCCAGGGCGGCGGCGAACCCCCGGCGGCACTGCGCCAGCGCATGACCACCAGCTTTGGCAGCTGGGAAGCCTGCAGGAAGCAGTTGTCGATCACAGCGACGAGCCAGTTCGGCAGCGGTTGGGCCTGGCTGGTGCTGGATGGCGACGAACTGAGGGTGACCTCGACCACGGGCGCGGGTACTCCGCTGACAGATCGCCTGACGCCGCTGCTCACAATCGACGTGTGGGAGCATGCCTACTACCTGGATCACCAGAATCGCCGGGCGGACTACGTCAGCGCCGTGCTCGAAAAACTGGTCGACTGGGATTTCGCTGCGGACAACCTGGCGCAGGCGCTCACATCACGGCATCGCGCGCAGCTTCCTTCAGGGAGTTGAGCGCCGCGTCGGATCCAGCAGCACCAGCAGGTCCTGATGTGGCATCGGCCGGCCGAACAGGTAGCCCTGGTACGCATCGCAGCCGCGCTGCGCGAGCCACTCCCGCTGCGCTTCGTTCTCGACGCCCTCCGCGATGACCTCATCGACGTTCTCGATGAGCAAGTTCTCGGTCAACTCGAGCTTGGGGCGCCTGGGATTGGCGCCTGCGCTGCGCAGCGAAGCAAGAACCTGCTCCACGAATTCCGAGTTCCGGAACTGCCGTGCGCTGACGTTCACCGCCAGGCTGAGCCTGGCCGTGCGTGGGTCACGTGCCCACAAGGCCAGCTGGGTGCACGCCAGCAGCCTTGCGGAAACCTGCTGCAGCCGGTCGCGCAGCAGCCGCCGGTTGGGGAGGCCCGTCAACGAATCGTAGAACGCCAGTTGCAGGACCTTGGCCTCGGCCTCCTTGCGCTGCGTGATGTCGCTTTGAGTGCCCACGTAATGGGTCACGCGCCCCACGATGCCGGCCCTGTGCCTGCGTCTGGCATGTTGTACCTGGAGTTTCCGAAGCGAGGTGCCCGTCCCCAGCCGAATTCCGCCCGAAGAACCCGGTCCGCGCCTCACGGCATCCCCCGCGCATCGGCTAGCCGCAGAGCATCAGGGCGACGCAAGGCGTTATCATGTGCGTATACAGACCGTAGCAAGCGGCGAGGCTGCTCCAAGTGGCTCAATCGGAGAAGGCTGATCACGATTCCACGATCCTCATCGTGGACGACTCGGTTGAGCTGCTCGATCTCTGCAGCCGGTTCCTGAGTGACCACTACCGCGTCCAGGTCGCGGCTGACGGCGAGACCGCCTGCCGGATCGCCGAGTCGGCATCGCCGCCGGACCTGATTCTCCTCGACGTGATGATGCCGGGAATGGATGGCTACGAGGTCTGCCGGCGTCTCAAGGCGGATCCCGCGTCGCGTGACATCCCGATCATCTTCCTGACCGCCATGACAGCCCCGGAACACGAGAGACGCGGCCTGGAATTGGGGGCGGTGGACTACATCACCAAGCCACTGAGCCTGGCGATCATGCTGGCACGGGTCAGGAACCACCTGCAGCTGAAGCGCTCGGCCGACGCCCTGCGAAGCCGGAACGCGCTGCTGGGCGACGAAGTCTCCAGGCAGGCCTATCAGCTGCAACTGGTCCAGGACATGGCGATCCGCGTCGTCACCTCGGTGGCCGAAACGCGTCACCTGGAGACTGGCAACCACATCCGCCGTACCGCCTTGCTGGTGAAGGCTCTCGCGCAGCAGCTCAGCCGGCGACCGCGCTTCACCACCGTCCTGCCGCCCGAGGACATCGAACTCCTGTACAAGCTCGCCCCGCTGCACGACATCGGCAAGGTCGGGATCCCGGACAGCATCCTGCTCAAGCCGGGCCGCCTGACGCCGGATGAGTTCGAGGTCATGAAGACCCACACCACGCTGGGCCGCGACGTGATCATGCACGCCGAGATCGAACTGGGGGCCAGGCCGCGATTCCTGGACATGGCCGCGGAGATCGCACTGTCCCACCACGAGAAGTGGGACGGCTCGGGCTACCCGCAGGGTCTCAAGGGCGAGGAGATTCCGCTGTCGGCTCGGCTCATGGCCGTAGCGGACGTCTACGACGTGCTGACCAGCCGCCGGGTCTACAAGGCACCGGTCCCGCACAACCAGACGGTTGCCACCATGCGCGCGGAACGGGGCCGGCATTTCGATCCGGATATCCTCGACGCCTTCCTGGAGATCCACGAGGACTTCCACGAGGTCGCCCAGCGCTACCTGGATCGCGACTCCGATCTCGAGCGCCCCGTCGGTTGAACCCGCTCATCGTGATCGGCGGCGGTCCGGCCGGCCTGATGGCGGCCGAAGCGGCGCGCGCCAGCGGCCTCGAGGTCGATCTCTACGAGGGCAAGGGCTCCGTCGGGCGCAAGTTCCTGGTCGCGGGCAAGGGCGGGCTGAACCTCACGCATTCCGATCCCTTCGCCTTGTTCGCCAGCCGCTACGGCGAGCGCAGCGAGGCCGTAGCCAGCTGGCTGCGCGACTTCGATGCCGAGGCGCTGCGCAGCTGGGCACGCGAACTGGGCGTCGACACCTTCGTCGGAACTTCCGGCCGGGTGTTCCCGAAGGACCTGAAGGCCGCTCCTCTGCTGCGCGCCTGGGTCAGGCGCCTGCGCGATTCGGGCGTGCGCTTTCACGTCAACCATCGCTGGGAGGGCTGGACGGACGACGGCGGCATGCGCTTCGGCACTCCGTCTGGCGAACGCAGCGTGCACGCCCCTGCGGTGGTACTGGCGCTGGGCGGCGGCAGCTGGCCGGAACTCGGGTCGGACGGCGCATGGGTGCCCCTGCTGCTCGCGCGCGGCGTGGACGTGGTGCCGCTGGCACCCTCCAACTGCGGCTTCGACGTCGGATGGAGCGCTCACCTCGCAGGACGATTCGCAGGCAGCCCGATCAAGCCCGTGATCGCACACTGGCAGGATCTCGACGGCGTGGAGCACGCACTGCAGGGCGAGTGCGTGCTGACTTCGACGGGGCTGGAGGGCAGCCTGGTCTACGCCTGCTCCGCGACGCTGCGCTCGCTGATCGCGCGCGACGGGCACGCACGCCTGGAGCTCGACCTGGCCCCGGGTCGCAGCCTCGAACGCCTGCAGTCAGAGCTGGGATCGCCGCGCAACGGCCGCAGCCTCAGCGAGCACCTGCGCCGGCGCTGCGGCATCACCGGCGTCAAGGCGGCACTGCTGCACGAGGTCCTCGGCCGCCATGCGCCCGACGACCCTGCGCGACTCGCAAGCCTCGTCAAGCGCCTGCCGCTGCTGCTCAAAGCGACCCGCCCGCTGGCCGAGGCCATCAGCAGCGCGGGCGGCATCCGGCTGGAGGCGATGAACGACCAGCTCCAGCTGCGCAACACGCCGGCGGGCGAAACCGCCGTGTTCTGTGCGGGCGAAATGCTGGACTGGGAGGCCCCGACCGGCGGATATCTGCTGACCGCCTGCTTCGCCAGCGGCCGGCGGGCCGGCCTGGCGGCCGCGAGGTGGCTCGAGGAGTGCCGGCCATGACCGGCCTGACACGACCAGTACTCCACGGGCATTGCGCCGGCGACCACCGGCAAGCGAAACTTGCAGCGGGGGCCGCGGAATCACCGGCCCTTTGTCTTGTCTGAATCCCGGATGTACAAGCCCATGACGCCCACCCGCAAGTCCCGCTGGCCGCAGCTGAGCACGACCACGCTCACGGCATGCGTCGCGCTGTGGTGCCTGCTCGCCTTCAACCTGCCGTTCTGGTCCAAGGTGCTGGACGTCCGTCCGATCGGCAGCCTGCAGGACGCGCTGTTCATCGGCTCCGTCGGCCTGTTCGCGGTGCTCGTGATCAACCTGTTCCTGACGCCCTTCTCCATCAGGCCGGTGGCCAAGCCCGCCCTGGTGGTGATCCTGCTGCTGTCCTCGCTCACCGCGTACTTCATGGGCACCTACGGCGTGCTCATCGACAAGGTGATGATCCGCAATGTCTTCGAAACGGACGCCGGCGAAGTCAGCGAGTTGCTGACCTTCAAGCTGTTCGCGTCCGTCGGCCTGCTCGGGGTCCTGCCGTCCTGGATCGTCATCAAGCTCCCGCTCGCGCGTCCGGGCTGGCGGCGCGAACTGCTCCACAAGCTCGTGATGCTCGTGGTGACATTCGCAGGAATCGGCCTCGTCGCGGCGTTCTTCTATCAGGACCAGGCGGCGCTGCTGCGCAATCATCGCGAGGTCCGCAGCCTGCTGGTGCCCGTCAACCTCCTGGGCAGCCTCGCGACCTACGGCGCGGAGCGCGCCAAGCGCGACCTGCCCTACCAGGCCATCGGCGCCGACGCCCGCAAGGGTCCGCGCTGGCAGGCCGCCGCAACGACGAGGCCGACCGTCACCGTCATCGTCGTGGGCGAGACGGCCAGGGCCGCAAACTTCTCGCTCGGCGGCTACGCGCGCGAGACCAATCCAGAGCTCGCGAAGATTCCGGGCCTCGTCTACTTCACGGACGTCGCCTCCTGCGGAACCTCGACCGCCATCTCGCTGCCGTGCATGTTCTCGGACCTGGGGCGCAAGGCCTTCTCCGCCGAGACTGCCAAGGCACGCGACAACCTGCTGGACGTGCTCGCGACGGCCGGCCTCGAGGTCACGTGGTTCGAGAACAACTCGGGCTGCAAGGGCATCTGCCGCAAGGTCAAGGAGCAGCGTCCCGTCCACGTCGCCGATCCCGAGCTGTGCCGTCCCGACGAATGCCACGACGAAATCCTGCTGCGCGAACTGCGCGGCGCGCTGGACAGCGCCACTGGCGACGCCGTCATCGTGCTGCACACCCACGGCAGCCACGGGCCCGGCTACCACCTGCGCTACCCGCAGCGCTTCGAGCGCTTCAAGCCCGTCTGCCGCGAGGTGGAGTTCCAGAAGTGCACGGTCGAGGAGATCGTCAACGCCTACGACAACACGATGCTCTACGCCGACCACGTCTTGGCCAGCGCGATCGGCGTCCTCCAGGAATACTCGGACCGCTTCGACGGCGCGCTGCTGTTCGCATCCGACCATGGCGAATCGCTGGGCGAGAACGGCCTGTTCCTCCACGGCGTGCCCTACGCGCTCGCGCCCGACTACCAGACCCACGTGCCCATGCTGTTCTGGAGCAGTCCCGCCCTCGCGCAGCGCTTCGGCATCGACCAGGACTGCCTCATGCAGCGGCGCGGCGAACCGCTGTCGCACGACAACATCTTCCACTCGATCCTGGGCCTGCTGGACATCCAGACAACCGCACTGAAGCCTGAGCTCGACCTGTTCGGCGCCTGCCGCCGATGATCCAGTTCCGCAGCCTCGCACTGGCGCGCGGCGCCCGCGTGCTGTTCGAGCAGGCCAGCCTGCAGCTGCACCCGGGCTGGCGCGTGGGCGTGATCGGGGCCAACGGCAGCGGCAAATCCAGCCTGTTCGCGCTGCTGCGCGGCGAACTGCACGCCGAGCAGGGCACATGCGAGCTGCCCGCCGCCTGGCGCATCGCGTCCGTGGCGCAGGAAACGCCCCCGCTGCCGTCGAGTGCCATCGACTATGTGATGGACGGCGACGTCGAACTGCGGGCGCTCGAACGTGAACTCGCGACAGCCGAGGAACGGCACGACGGCCACCGCATCGGCGAGCTGCACGCGAGTCTCGACGCGATCGGCGGCTACGGCGCGCGTGCCCGCGTCGCAGCGTTGATGGCCGGCCTCGGGTTCTCCAACGCGGACCTGTCACGGCCGGTCGCCGAATTCTCGGGCGGCTGGCGCATGCGGCTCAACCTGGCGCAGGCGCTGGCCAGCCGCGCCGACCTGCTGCTGCTGGACGAGCCGACCAACCACCTCGACCTGGACGCGATCGTCTGGCTGGAGCGCTGGCTGTTCGCCAGCACGGCCACGCTGCTGCTCGTATCCCACGACCGGGACTTCCTCGACGCGACGACCAGCCACACGCTGCAGGTCGCCGACGGCCGCCTGAAGCTCTACACGGGCAACTATTCCGCGTTCGAGGTGCAGCGGGCCGCGCAGCTGGCGGTCCAGCAGGCGATGTTCGAGAAGCAGCAGCGCCAGATCGCCCACCTCAACAGCTTCATCGAGCGCTTCCGCGCCCAGGCCACCAAGGCCCGCCAGGCACAGAGCCGCATCAAGGCGCTGGGCCGCATGGAGCTGACCGCCGCCGCGCACGTCGATACGCCCTTCGACTTCGAGTTCCCGGAACCCGCGCGCGCGCCGGACCCGGTCATCACGATCGAGGATGCCAGCGTCGGCTATGGGGACACGCCGATCCTGAGCGGCGTGCAGCTGCCGCTGCGCGCAGGCTCGAGGATCGGGCTGCTGGGTCCCAACGGAGCGGGCAAGTCGACGCTGGTGAAGGTCCTCGCCGGCGAGCTCGCTCCCCAGCACGGCCGCCGGGTCGAGGGCCAGGGTGTCCAGCTCGGCTATTTCGCGCAGCACCAGCTGGAACAGCTACGCCCGAACGACACCCCTCTCCAGCACCTGGCCAGGCTGGACCCGACGGCCCGCGAGCAGCAGCTGCGCGACTACCTGGGCGGCTTCGACTTCGGCGGCGCGATGGCCGACGCGATCGTCGGCCGGTTCTCGGGCGGCGAGAAGTCGCGGCTCGTGCTGGCGATGCTGGTGCGCAGCCGGCCCAACCTGCTCCTGCTCGACGAACCCACCAACCACCTCGACCTCGAGATGCGTCACGCGCTCACGCGCGCCCTCGCAGAGTATGCCGGCGCGCTGGTGCTGGTCTCGCACGACCGCGCCCTGCTGCGCGCCGTCTGCGACACCTTCATGCTCGTGGTGGACGGCCGGGTGCAGCCGTTCGACGGCGACCTGGACGACTACGTGGCCTGGCTCGCGCAACGCCGCGCGAGCGCCGCAAACACGGCCGCGCCCGTCGCCGCGGGGCGGACCGAGCGCCAGGCGGCGCGCGATGCGGCCGCCGCCGAGCGCCAGGCGAAACTCGCGCGCCGCCGCCCCCTGGTCAAGGAGAGCGAGAAGCTCGACCGGCAGCTCGAGCGACTGCGCGCCGAATCGGCCACGCTGGAAGCGCAACTCGCCGATCCATCCCTGTACGCCGCCAACGACCCGGCGCGCATCCAGGCGCTGTCGAAGCGCCAGGGAGAGGTGTCGGCGGCGATCTCGGCCGCCGAGGAACGCTGGCTCGAGGTGCACCTCGAGCTCGAGGACATCGGCGCCGCCTGACGGCGGGGGATCCGGTCAGGCCTCGCGGCGACGCGACTTCCTGTCCAATCGCAGGTTGTAGAGCGCGATGGCGAACGGGAACAGGTTGGAGAGGATCCCGACCGAGTCGTTCTTGCCGAAAGTGAAATAGGCCAGCGTCATCAGGCTGCCCGAGATGCTCATGAGCCAGAACAGCGTCGGCAGCACGGGCTTACCCGCCTGCCGCGAGGCGTGCAGCTGGATGAACCAGCGGCCCGCGAACAGGCACACGCCCAGGTAGCCGACGAGCTTCCAGGGAGTGATGACCAGGCCGAACGCCGAGAAGATGACTTCATTCATGATTTGCCCCCGGCCGCGGACTCAGACCTGGTCGCCGCGCGCCTCGTGGAAATGCCTGCGGCACAGCGGCACGTAGCGCTCGTTGCCGCCGATCTCGATCTGCGCGCCCTCGCGTTCTGCGCTGCCGTCGGCAGTGACGCGCACGACCATGGTCGCCTTGCGACCGCAATGACAGATGGTCTTGAGCTCGCTGAGCTCGTCCGCCAGCGCGAGCAGCCGGGCGCTGCCCGGGAACAGCTCGCCGCGAAAGTCGGTGCGCAGGCCGTAGCACAGCACCGGGATGCCGAGCTGGTCGACCACGGCTGCGAGCTGGCGCACGTGCTCCCGGTCGAGGAACTGCGCCTCGTCGATCAGCACGCAGGACAGGCGCGCCTCGCGATGCTCGGCGTCGATTTCCGCGAACAGGTTGGAGCCCTGTTCGAACCACCGCGCGTCGCTCTCGAGGCCGATGCGGGAATGAACCTTGCCACCGCCGCGCACGTCGAGCTTCGCGGTGTACAGCAGCGTGCGCATGCCGCGCTCGCAGTAGTTGTGGCTTGACTGCAGGAGGGCCGTGGACTTGCCCGCGTTCATCGTCGAGTAATAGAAGTACAGCTTGGCCATGGCGTCCGGCTCAGATGATCATGCTCACGATAGATCCCGCCATCAGCGAACCCAGGGTCGCGGCGACAAGCGCGGGCAAAGCCAGCTGGGCGAGGTCCAGCTTGCGTTCCGGGCACATCGCGCCGATGCCGCCGATCTGGATCCCGACGCTGCTGATGTTGGCGAAGCCGCACAGCGCGTAGGTGGCGATCAACCGCGAGCGCTCACCGAGTTCCGACACGGGAATCTCGGACAGCTTGATGTAGGCGATGAACTCGTTGAGCACGGTCTTGATGCCCACCAGCGAGCCCACGGTCAGCGCGTCCGACCAGGGCATGCCCATGAGCCAGGCGAGCGGCGCGAACATCCAGCCGGCGATGCGCTCGAGCGTGAGCACTTCGCCGCCCACCATGGGCAGCAGGCCGACGGCGCTGTTCACGATCGTGACGAACGCGATCAGCACGAGAAGCACCGCGAGGATGCCCAGGTAGATGTTGAGGCCGTCGCTCGTGCCGCGGGTCACCGCGTCCATGGTGCCGGCGTAGACCCGCGGCGGCTTCTGCATGTCATGGTCCGCGGCATGCTCCGGGATCATGATGTGCGCGAACATCACCGAGGCAGGAACCGCCATCACGGACTTGGTCAGCAGGTGCCCGAGGGCGCCGGTGAAGAACGGGCCCAGCATGCTCGCGTAGATCACCATCACCGAGCCGGCGATCGTCGCCATGCCGGCGGTCATGAGCAGCAGGATCTCGTGGCGGCTCATGTTGGCGATGTAGGGCCGCACCAGCAGCGGCGCCTCGATCTGGCCGACGAAGATGTTGGCGGTCGCGACCAGGCCTGCAGGTCCCTTGGTCTTGAGGGTCTTCTCGAACAGCTTGGCGATTGTACGGATCACCACCGGCAGGACGCCCCAGTACCAGAGCACCGCCGACAGCGCGGACATCACGATGACCAGCGGCAGAACCTGGAACGCGAACGTGACCATCGAGCCCGATCCGGTCACTTCGAAGGGCGCCGCGCCGCCGCCGAGGTAGCCGAACAGGAACGTGGTGCCGGCGCGCGTGGCCGTCGACAGGCCGTTGACCGCCGCCGTCAGGTAGGTGAACCCGGCGCTGATGGCCGGAACCTTGAGCAGCAGCAGGCAGATGGCCACCTGCAGGAAGATCGCGGTACCGACTATCTTCCAGTCGATGCCGCGGATGTTGGTGCTGAACGGCAGCGCCAGCGCGACGAATACGACGATTCCCAGCGCAGCTTGCGCGAACAGTGACCAATCCATGCAGGCAACCTCGCTGGAAGACTCAGAGCAGCTTGATCTCGCGCAGCCGTTGCTGCAGGTACTCGTCGGCGGTGATCGGTTCCGGGTAGCGATCCGGGCGCGCCGGGCCGGCGCAGCCGGGCAGCGTGCGGATCTCGAAATCCGGATTGAAGTGCAGGAAGAACGGCATCGAGTAACGCGGCCGGTGCGCGCGCTCGGGCGGCGGATTGACGACGCGGTGCGTCGTGGACGGCAGCACGTGGTTGGTCAGTCGCTGCAGCATGTCGCCGACGTTGCAGACCAGCGAGCCAGGCGGCGGGTTGACGTCCAGCCACTGTCCGTCCCGGTCGAGCACCTGCAGGCCCGCCTCGTCGGCTCCGAGCAGCAGCGTGATGACGTTGATGTCCTCGTGCGCGCCCGCGCGCTGCCCGCGGGCGCCCGGCGGCAGCGGCGGGTAGTGGATCACGCGCAGCACGCTGTTCCCCTCGTCCGTCGGTTCGTCGAACCAGCGCGTATCGAGACCGAGGTGCGTGGCGATCGCGGCCAGCAGGTCGCGTCCCATCGCGTCGAAGGCCCCGAACAGCGCAAGTACGTGGTCGCGGAAGCCCTCGATCTCGTCGACCCACACGTTGGGCGGCATGAAGGGACCGTAGCGGTGGCCCGGCGGCAGTTCGCGCCCGACGTGCCAGAATTCCTTGAGATCAACCTCGGTCGCGCCCTTCGCCGTCTCGACGCCGAACGGCGTATAGCCGCGCGCACCGCCGCCGCCCTGCACGTGATAGCGGCGCTTGACCTCGTCGGGCAGCGCGAAGAAGCGCCGGAAGCTGTCGAGGCAGCCCTCGATCAGCGGCTGCGGCAGGCCGTGGTCGCTGACCACGGCAAAGCCGTAGCGCTCGAAACTGGAGCCGAAAGCCCTGGCGAAAGCCTGGGGATCCGACCGGGCCAGCGTGTAGCTGACGGGTTCGAGGGTCTTGCTCATGGGGCCGCATTATGGCCCAAAAACCCGCCCGGGATGACACCACGCGAACGCTGCCGCAACATGCGCGCATGACTGACGCCCGGCACTGGTTCGTGATCGTCAACCCTGCCGCCGGCAGGGGCCAGGGGGCGCGTTACTGGACAAGGTTGTCCGCGGCGCTGGCGGCCGCGAAGGTGCCGGTCGGCGCCGCCATCACGACCGGGCCGGGCGCCGGGCGCACGCTGGCCGCAGGGGCCTGGCGCGCCGGATACCGGAATTTCCTCGCCCTGGGCGGCGACGGGTCACTGCACGACCTGGTCAACGGCATCGCGGATTGCGGTCCCGGCGCGCTCACGGCCTCGACGGTCGGCATCGCGCCCTGCGGCACGGGCAACGACTGGGCGCGCGGGCAGCGCATGCCGCGCAGCCCCGAGGCCGTCGCGGCCACGGTCGCCGCGGGAATCACGCGGGACCACGACCTCGGCGAAATCCACTTCGGCACGACGGCCGGCGCCGCGCCGGTATTCTTCATCAACGTCGCGGGCGCCGGTCTAGACGCCCACGCGGCCGGCTACCTGCCCAGGGGCTTGCCCGGCACCCTCGGCTATCCCTGGGCAACGCTGCGGGGCCTGATGTCGTTCTCGGCGCCGCATTTCCGCGTCAAGGCCGATCAAGTCGACTGGCAGGGACCGAGGCTCGTGGTATTCGCCGCGATCGGCTCGCATTGCGGCGGGGGGATGCACGTGGCGCCGGGAGCCGACCCGGTCGATGGCCTGGCCGACGTGGTCGCCATCGATGCGCTGGGACTGCCGGGCGTGCTGCGCCGGCTTCCGAAGCTGTTCAACGGCCGGATACGCGGCGACGCGGCCGTGAGCACCGCGCTGTCGCGCAGCCTGAGGATCGATGCCGTGCCGCCCTGCGCGGTCGAGGCCGACGGCCAGGTCGTGGGGACGACGCCGGTGGACGTTGTCATCCGGCCGCGCGCCATCCGCGTGCTGGTGCCCGCCGCCCCTAGCGGTAGCGGGCCATGAGCTTCGCGAGCGTGGCCGCCCCCGGCGAGAGCTTTTCGTAGGGCAGGTCGCGCAGCGGCGTTTCGCTGGTGTGCGCCATTTCGTGGAAGTCGGGCCGCGACTCGTCGACGTGGATGAGCCCCGTCACGTACTCGTGCGCCTGCAGCTGCCGCTGCACGTAGGCGAGTGCCGCGGAGCGGTCCGTCGGGTCGTAGCCCTCGTCGAGCTTGCGCAGGACCACGTGGCTGCCGTCGTGCATCTCGACGGGCAGGGTCTCGCCCGGCGAATACTTGACGTTGATCTCGCGCCGGGACTCGACGTAGTCCGCGGCGGTCGCCGCGTGCATGTGCCCGCGGGCGTGCGCGTAGCTCTTGGTCGATCCCTCGTGATCGTTGAAGGTGACGCAGGGCGACAGGACGTCGATCAGGGCGAAGCCGCCGTGCCCCAGCCCGGCCTTGATCAGCGGAACAAGCTGTTCCTTGTCGCCGGAGAAGCCGCGCGCGACGAAGCCGGCGCCCAGGGCCAGCGCCAGTTGCACGACGTCGATCGGATGCTGGTCGTTGGCCTCGCCCTTCTTGGACTTCGAGCCGATGTCGGCCGAGGCCGAAAACTGGCCCTTGGTCAGGCCGTACACGCCGTTGTTCTCGAGGATGTACAGCATGTTGACGTTGCGGCGGATCGCGTGCGCGAGCTGGCCAAGGCCGATGGACAACGAGTCGCCGTCGCCGGAAATGCCGATGTAGGTCAGCGCGCGGTTCGCCGCGCTGGCGCCCGATGCGATCGAGGGCATGCGGCCGTGCACGGAGTTGAAGCCGTGCGCGCCGTTGACGAAGTAGGCGGTCGTCTTCGAGGAGCAGCCGATGCCCGACAGCTTGGCTACGCTGTTCGGCTGCATCGACATGTCGAAGCAGGCCTGGATGATCGCGGCGGTCACGGAATCGTGGCCGCAGCCCGCGCACAGCGTGGACATGCCGCCCTCGTAGGAGCGGCGCGTGAGGCCGAGGTCGTTCCTGGCCAGCGACGGGTGCGCGACCTTGGGCTTCTTGATGGAGCTCATGCCGCGATCCCCCTGGCCAGCTCGGCCTCGATGAGTTCGAGAACGTACTCGGCCGCCATCGGCAGTCCGTCATAGTGGAGGATGGAGCGCAGCCTGCGCTTCTCGACATCCGTTTCCAGCGTCAGCAGCGATCGCAGCTGCGCGTCGCGATTCTGTTCGACCACGAAGATCGTTTCGTGGGTCGCCAGGAACTCTTCCACCTCCCGGCCGAACGGGAACCCGCGAACCCTCAGGTAGTCGATCGACACGCCGCGCCGGCGCAGCATGTCGACGGCCTCGCTGACCGCGCCGTCGCAGGAGCCGAAGCTGACGATGCCGGCGGCCGCGCGACCCGAACCGTCCAGCAGCGCGGGCGGCACGAATTCCTTGGCGGTGTCGAACTTGCGGCGCAGGCGGTCCACGACCTCCTTGTACTCGGCGGAGTCCTCGGTGTAGGCGCCGAACTTGTTGTGGCCGGAGCCGCGCGTGAAGTACGCGCCCTTGGCGGTTTCGCCGGGCAGGGTGCGGTACGGGATGGCGTCGCCGTCCACATCCAGGTAGCGGTGGAACCTGCCGGCCTCCTCGACCTGCTCGGCGGTCAGCACCTTGCCGCGATCCGGACGCCAGGCGTCGTCCCAGTGGAACTCGGGAACCATCCAGTCGTTCATGCCGATGTCGAGGTCGAGCATCACGAACACCGGCGTCTGCAACCGCTCGGCGAGGTCGAAGGCCTTGACCGCGTGCTCGAAGCACTCGGCGGGATTGGCGGGGAACAGCAGCACGTGGCGCGTGTCGCCGTGCGAGGCGTAGGCGCAGGTGATCAGGTCGCACTGCTGGGTGCGCGTCGGCATGCCCGTCGAGGGGCCCACGCGCTGCACGTCGAACAGCACGACGGGGATCTCGGCGTAGTAGGCGAGGCCGAGGAACTCGTTCATCAGCGAGACGCCCGGGCCGCTCGTGGGCGTGAACGAGCGGGCGCCGTTCCACGCGGCGCCGATCACCATGCCGATGGCGGCGAGTTCGTCTTCGGCCTGCAGGATGGCGTAGTTGTTGCGCCCCGTCTCCGGGTCGACGCGATAGCGTGCGCAGAAGCCGCTGAAGGCATCCATCAGCGAGGTCGACGGCGTGATCGGGTACCAGGCGCCCACGGTTGCGCCGGCATACACGCAGCCGAGCGCGGCAGCCGTGTTGCCGTCGATCATGATCTGGCCCTTGGTGTTGTCCAGGCGGGCGACGCGCACGGGCAGCGGGCACGCGAAATTCTCGCGCGCATAGCGCCAGCCGATCTCGATCGCCTTCATGTTCGACTCGATGAGCGCGGGCTTCTTCGCGTAGGTCTCCGACAGGAGGCCCCGGATCGCCTCGACGTCGAGGTCGAGCAGTGCCGCGAGCACGCCCACGTACATGATGTTCTTCATCAGTACGCGCGCCCGCAGGCCCGAGAAGTTGTCGGCGCACAACTGCGCGAGAGGGACGCCCATCACGGTGATGTCGTCGCGCGACAGCAGCGCGCTCCGCGGCCAGGTCGAGTCGTAGACGAGGAAGCCGCCGGGACTGACCTCGCGGACGTCGCGCTCGTAGGTTTCACCGTTCATCGCGACCATCAGGTCCACGCGCCCCGAGCGGCCCTTCCAGCCCTCGCCGCTCACGCGGATCTCGTACCAGGTCGGCAGGCCCTGGATGTTCGACGGGAAGAAGTTCTTGCCCACGACCGGGACGCCCATCCGGAAGATGGACTTCAGGATGAGGGCGTTGGCGCTCGCGGACCCCGTGCCGTTGACGTTTGCGAACTTGACGACGAAGTCGTTCAGGCGGTCCGGAACCGGGCTATCGGTCATTGCGTTGCCTCGTCGGCGGCGTGGGGAATGTGGACCCAGGACTTCTGCATGTCCCAGGCGGCGGTCGGGCAGCGTTCGGCGCAGAGGCTGCAGTGCACGCAGAGGTCCTCGTCCTTGACCATCACGCGCCCGGTCTGCTTGAGCGGCGCGGACACGTACAGCGGCGCGTCGGGATTCTGGCGCGGCGCCTTGAGCCGCGTGACGAGTTCGTCCTCCGGACCGTTGACGACCATGGTCAGGCAGTCGGTCGGGCAGATGTCGATGCAGGCGTCGCACTCGATGCACAGCTTCGCTTCGAACACGGTCTGCACGTCGCAGTTGAGGCAGCGCTGCACCTCGGCGGCTACCTGCTCGGCCGTGAAACCGAGTTCGACCTCGATGTCGATCTTGCTGAAGCGCTCCTTGAGCGCGACGTGCGGCACTAGACGGCGCTCGACCGGGTTGTAGTCGTTCTTGAACGACCACTCCGTCATGCCCATCTTGCGGCTCTGCATCGTCACGGCGCGCGCCGGCCGCTCACTGACCGGGAGGCCCTGGCAATGGCGGTGGATCGAGATGGCGGCCTGGTGCCCGTGTTCGACGGCCCAGATGATGTTCTTGGGGCCGAACGCGGCATCGCCGCCGAAGAACACCCCGGGACGCGTGGACTCGTGCGTGACCGGGTCGACCTTGGGAACCTCCCACTTGTCGAACACGATGCCGAGGTCACGCTCGATCCAGGGGAAGGCATTCTCCTGGCCGATCGCGAGGATGACGTCGTCGCAGGGGATCGTGGTCGTGCCGGTGACCTTCTCCGAGACGATGCGGGAACCGTCGAATTCGTATTCCATGAGGTCGAAGGTCATGCCGACCAGCTTGCCGCCCTCCGTCACGAAGGCCCTGGGCGCGTGGTTGACAACGATCTCTACGTTCTCGGCCTCAGCGTCCTCGAGTTCCCACTCGGACGCCTTGAAGAACGCGCGCGGCTTGCGCGCCATGACCTTCACCTGCTTCGCGCCCAGGCGCAGCGACGAGCGGCAGCAGTCCATCGCGGTGTTGCCGACGCCGATGATCAGCACCCGCTCGCCGATGTCCTTGACGTGGCCGAAGGCGACCGACTCCAGCCAGGCAATGCCGATGTGGATGCGGTCGGACTCGTCGCGCCCCTTGATGCGCAGTTCCTTGCCCTTCGGCGCGCCGGTGCCCACGAACACGGCGTCGTATCCGCCGGTCTCGAGCAGCGACTTTAGGCTGGCGACGGGAGTGCCCAGCCGCAGGTCGGCGCCCATGGCGACGATGTGGCCGATCTCCTCGTCGAGCACCTGCGCGGGCAGGCGGAACGAGGGAATGTTGGTGCGCATCAGGCCGCCCGCCTGTTGCCACTGCTCGAAGACCGTGACTTCGTAGCCGAGCGGCAGCAGGTCGTTGGCGACGGTCAGCGAGGCGGGTCCCGCACCGACGCACGCCACGCGCTTGCCGTTGAGCTGTGCGGGCCTTGCCGGCAGCAGTTCCCTCACGTCGTCGGTGTGATCGGCGGCCACGCGCTTGAGCCGGCAGATCGCTACCGGCTTGTCCTCGACGCGGCCGCGGCGGCAGGCGGGCTCACAGGGTCGGTCGCAGACGCGGCCCAGGATCCCGGGGAACACGTTGGACGCCCGGTTGACCATGTAGGCGTCGGTATAGCGCCCCTGCGCGATCAGGCGGATGTACTCGGGCACGTCGGTGTGCGCCGGGCATGCCCACTGGCAGTCCACCACTCGGTGGAAATGGTCGGGATGGGTCGTGTCGGTCGGCTGCATGGTGCGGTTACCTTGCTGCCGGCGCGGGCGAAACCCTTCACACGGTCCCCCCAGGCCGGCCAGTAGAACTGGTGCCACGGAGTATAGCGGCCGCGGCGGCCACGTCACGTCCGCGTTGATTGCGAATGTCACATATGTCCCGCTTTTGCTAGCCTGCCTCTGCCACCCACCAGCCCGCGGACTTCACCATGACCCAGAACAACACCATCGACCGCCGCACGTTCCTGCTCGGAACCGCGGCGACGCTCGCAGCGTCGGCTTCGCCGAGGGTGCTCGGCCTCGCCTCCGGCGATTCGGCGCCGGCCGACGTCATCGTGGTCGGCGCGGGACTCGCGGGACTCGCGGCAGCGCTCACGCTCGAGGCCGGAGGCGCCAGCACGCTGGTGCTGGAAGCGCAGCGCCGCGTCGGCGGCAAGATGCTGACCTTCAGCAAGGTTCCCGGCCTTCCCGAGGCTGGCGGACAGTCGATCGGCGCCGGCTACGGCCGGTTGATCGCGGCTGCCAACCAGTTCGGCGTGAAGCTCGTGGACGTGCTGCCCGGACAGATGAAGCACCGGGACGTCGCGCTGATCCTCGACGGCCAGGTCGTGTCCCGGGAAGCCTGGGCCACTTCGCCGAGAAACCCGTTCCCGGGCGAACTTCACAAGCTCATGCCCTGGGAGTACGCGCCGATGGTATTCGGGCGCAGCAATCCGCTGCAGCGCCCGGAGGGCTGGTACGAGCCGGCCAACGCGGCCCTGGACACCTCGGTCCACGAATTCCTGCGCTCGAAGGGCGCAACCGAGGAAATGATCGCGCTGGCCTACAACACCAACACCAGCTATGGCACCTCCGCGCACGACGTGTCGGCGCTGCAGATGTTCTTCATCGAGTCCTGGGGCCGCGTCCAGCGGCAGATCCAGCCGCAATACGTCTACAAGGCGGCCGACGGCAACCAGCGCATACCCGAGGCGATGGCCAGGGCGCTCAAGGGCACGCTGCGCCTGGATGCCGCCGTGCGCGCGGTGGACTCCGCGGACAGCGGCGTGACCGTGACGCTGGCCAGCGGCGAGCGCCTGCGCGCCAAGGCCGTCGTTCTCGCCCTGCCATATTCCGTCACGCGCCAGCTGGCCATCACGCCCCTGCTGAAAGGAGTTCAGGCCGAGGCGATCCAGACGCTGGGACACCAGCCCATCACCCAGTTCGCGCTCGTCTCGCGCAAGCCCTTCTGGAAGCAAGACGGCATCGAACCGAGCATGTGGAGCGACGGCCTGCTGGCCCGCAGTTTTGCCCACCGCGAGGGCGACGAGGTGATCAGCATCCTGGTGACCGCCTACGGCAACAAGGCCACGATCCTCGACCGGCTCGGCCGCGAGGGCGCAGCACAACGAATCATCGCCGAGTTCGAGGCGGCACGTCCGGCGGCGAAGGGCCAGCTGCGCGTGGTCGCCCAGCATTCCTGGAGCATGGATCCCTGGGCGGCCGGCGACTGGGCCATCTTTGCCCCGGGCACCGTGACCCGCTTCATGCCCGCGATGTATGCGCCGCACGGACGCATTCACTTCTGCGGCGAGCAGACCGCGATCGGCAACCGCGGCATGGAGGGCGCCATGGAATCCGGCGAGCGCGCGGCGATCGAAGCGCTGGACGTCCTGTGAGCGAAGCCGGCGCGTCGCTCGCGCTGACGAGGTCCTCCGCCCGCTTCACCGTGATCGCCGGCATCCTGCTGGCGACCGCGGCCGCGCTGGGCGCGATCGGCTCGCACGTGCTGCGCGGCCGGATCGAGCCGCCGCGACTCGAGTCGTTCCAGCTGGCCGTGGCGTACCAGTTCTATCACGGCCTCGGCCTGCTGGCCGCGGCGTGGCTCGCCGACCGGCTGCCGACGCTGCGCGCCCCGCGGCTGGCCGGCTGGCTGTTCGTGGGCGGAATAGTCGCCTTCAGCGGCAGCATCTACGCGCGTTCTTTCGGGATGGCCCCGCTGCCCTTCCCGGCGGCCCCGACGGGCGGCCTGATGTTCATCGCCGGCTGGCTCACGCTCGCCGTCGCAGGCGCCAGCGCGCTGCGCCAGCCCCGCTGACCCGAACGGCCCCGAGGTCGGGGTTCAGCGCGCGGCGGCGCCCACCAGTTCGCCGATCCGGATCGCCGTCTCGAGGGCGGCAAGGCCGTCCTCGCCCGACACGACGGGCCGGCCGCCGCTGCGGATGGCGTCCAGGAACGAGCTGATCTCCGCGCGCAGCGCGTCGCCCTGCTCGAAGCTCTGCTCGTCGATCTCGACCTTGGGCATTTCGCCGGCGGGCACGGCCGCGCCCTTGCGGACCGTCGTGAGCACCTTCTGCTGCAGGTCGATCGACAGGTAGGCATCGGCCTGGAACACCCGCAGCTTGCGCTCGGACTTCATGCTGATGCGGCTGGCGGTGGCGTCGGCCACGCAGCCGTTGGCGAAGCGGATGCGCGCGTTGGCGATGTCCACCTCGTCGGTGAACACCGGCGTGCCGATCGCGTCGATGCTGACGATCGGCGAACGCACCACGTTCTGGATGAGGTCAATGTCGTGGATCATGAGGTCCAGGACCACGCTGACGTCGGTCGCACGCGGCTTGAAGGGCGCCAGGCGGTGCGACTCGATGAAGCGCGGGCTGTGCAGCGACCCCGCGACCGCGAGGATCGCCGGATTGAAGCGCTCGAGGTGGCCGACCTGCAGCACGAGCTTGCGGGCAGTGGCGAGGTCGATCAGTTCGCGCGCCTCGGCGACGGTGACCGTGATCGGCTTCTCGACCAGCACGTGTGCGCCGGCCTCGAGGAAATCCCGGGCAACGCGGTGGTGCAGGGTCGTCGGCGTGACGATGCTGACGGCATCGACCCGACCGAGCAGCTCGCGGTGATCGGCAAAGGCCTCCACGCCGAGCTCGGCCGCCACCTTCGCGCGCGCCTCGGCATCGGGATCGCAGACGCCGACGAGCTTCGAACCCGGCAGGCTGGCGTACTTCTGGGCGTGAAAGCGGCCGAGGTAACCGACCCCGACCACCGCCGTGCGGAGTTCTTGCATCGTGGATTCGCCGTGTATAGTTGCCCGTAATCCTACGCCCGGAACCTGCCCATGGCCAAACGCCTAGACCCGCGCCGAGAACTGCGCTTCTTCGCCTTCGCCGGCGGGTTCGGCCTGCTGGTGCTGCCGTTCCTGGTCTACCTCGCCGGCCTGCTGAGCCTGGGCCCCTACGAGGGCGGCCTGCTGCGTTTCCTGGGCTCGCTGTACGGCGCGTTCCTGCGCCTCGAGCCAACGGTCTGGCTGCTGCTGCTTGGCCCCTGGCTCATGCTCACGCTGCTGCGCTTCACCACGCGGCCGCTGCGCCGCCGCTAGCGGCGAGCGGACTCGCTGGCGTCGCGCGCGGCGCGGAACTCGTTGCCCTGCCGCCAGTTCGGCCAGCGGTCCTCGCTGGCCACGCGCGCGCCTACCTCGAAGGCCAGCACCAGGTCCTCCATGATGCCGCTGATGTCCCAGGCCGGGTCGTAGTTGTCGCCGACCTGGTGATAGCGCTTCGCCGTGTAGTCATCCAGCTGCGTCTTCGCCCAGCCGGCGGGGCGGCCGCGGATGTCCGTGCCCGAGTCGATGTACAGCGCCGGCACGCCCTTCTTCGCGAAGTTGAAGTGGTCGGAACGGTAGAAGTAGCCGTTCTCAGGCACCGGATCGGGCCGCACCACGCGATCCTGGGCGCGCGCGGCATCCGCGAGGTAGTCCTCGAGTTCCGAGGCGCCGGCGCCGATCACCACCACGTCCCTGGCGCGACCGAGCGGCGCCATGCCGTCGAGGTTGATCACCGCGGCGGTCTTCTCGAGCGGCACGATGGGGTGTTCCGCATAGTGCGCCGAGCCCAGCAGCCCGGACTCCTCGCCCGTCACGGCCAGGAACAGCACCGACCGCTTCGAGCGCGGCATCATGCTGCGGTAGGCGCGGGCGATCGACAGGATGCCGGCCACGCCGGTCGCGTTGTCGACGGCGCCGTTGAAGATCGAATCGCCGCCGGCCAGCGACAGCGACCGGCCGAGGTGATCCCAGTGCGCGAGGTAGACGACGTACTCGTCAGGCTTCTCGCTGCCCGGCATCACGCCCGCGACGTTGTTCGACTTCGAGCGCCGGATGATGTTGCGCACGCCGCCTTCGGCCTTGAGGCCCATCGGCACGGCGCGGAAGCCGCGCTGGGCCGCGCTGGCCTTGAGCGCCGCCAGGTCCAGGCCGGCCATCTGGAACATGCGTCCAGCCGCCTCGCCGCTGATCCAGCTCTCGATCGCCACGCGGCCGGCGTTGCCGTCCGGCGAGTCGAGGTCGAGCTGCGGACCCATCCAGCTGTTGCGCACGGTCGCCCAGCCATAGGCCGCCGGCGCGGTGTCGTGGATGATCATCACGGCCGCGGCGCCCTGGCGCGCGGCCTCCTCGTACTTGTAGGTCCAGCGCCCGTGATACGTGAGCGCCTTGCCGTTGAACAGCGTCGGGTCACCGGTCACGTAGCCCGGGTCGTTGATCAGCACGACGGCCGTCTTGCCGCGCATGTCGACGCCGGCGTAGTCGTTCCAGCCGTACTCGGGAGCGTTGATGCCGTAGCCGACGAACACGAGCTCGCTGGGCGCCAGGCTGACCGTCGGCTGCACGCGCTTGGTCCACATCACGACGTCGTCGCCGATGCGCAGCGGCAGGCGCGTGCCGTCCGCCGCGGCGACGGACAGGCTCGCGTCGGAAGTCGCCGTGATCTCGACCATCGGCACGCCCTGCCGGAAACTGCCCCCGTTGGCGGGCTGCAGGCCCAGCGCCAGGAACTCCTTCTCGAGGTACTCGATCGTCACCTGCTCGCCGTGCGAGGCGGGCTTGCGGCCCTCGAACTCGTCGGAGGCCAGCGTGGTGACGTAGGAATTGAATGCCTCGGGCGTGATCTCGGCCGCGGCGCGATGCCGGACGGCGCCGTCGACCGCACAGGCTGCCGTTAGCAGGCAGGTAGCCAGGACTGTCAGCAATCGCATCGGAGGTTTCTCCTGCCCAGGGAACCCTTGGGCACAGGTTCAGTCGAAGGGTATTGGTCCGGGTTTCCGGTGTCGGGTGTCGCTCAGCCGGTGGGTTGCGGCCAGTACGACCAGACGACCACGGCCAGCGCCGCCCACATGGCCGCCTGTGCGCCCCAGCGCCAGCGCAGGCGTCGCTGCAGCGAGTAGAACGCCGCCGCCGACACCGCGGTCAGGACGACGAAGATGATCGCCGAGCGCGTGAGCGGCCAGTACTCCTGCTGGAGCGACGGATGATCGGAGGCGGACAGCATGAAGATCACGAGCACCATCAACAGCACTGCGCCGATCGATGCCGCGGAACCCAGCACCACGCCCGTCAGGAATCCCAGGGGTCCCATTCTACCTCGCACTCATCGGTTATCATGTCCGGCAAGGCGTCCTCGTGACGCCTGCACTTGATCGGCCGGGGTCGCCCCTCTAGCCTTGCTCCAACAAGCCCCCGGTACCGGTGGCGAAGCGCAGTGTAACAGCACCATGAACAGTTCCCCCGTCAGGCCGGTCCTCTCCCGCAGGTGGTGGCGCCCCGCAGCCGCCGTCGTGGCGGTCGCCTGCCTGGCAGGCCTGGTGTCGGCCGCCGGACAGTCGCCCACCACCGCCGTGACCGCCGCCTCCGCGGCTGCCGCGCCGGGCACGCTGGCGCCCACCGAGCGCCACCAGCGCGTGGTGCGCCTGGTATCCGAGGTCATCGAACGCCAGCACTACCGGCGCGCGGAACTCGACGACAAGCTCTCCGCGCTGGTCTACGAGCGCTACCTCGAGGCCCTCGACGGCAACCGCAGCTACTTCACGGCGGCGGACGTCGCGGAATTCGAGCCCCTGCGGCTCAAGCTCGACGACGCCATCCGCAACGCCGACCTGCAGCCCGCCTTCACCATCTTCCAGCGCTACCAGCAGCGCAACCGCGAGCTCATGGCCCACGCCATCGCGCAGCTCGCCACCGAGCCGGACTTCAAGCTCGACGAGAGTTTCCAGTTCGACCGCAGCGACACGCCCTGGCCCGCCGATCGCGCGGAGCTCGAGGACCTCTGGCGCAAGCGCGTCAAGAACGACGCCCTGTCGCTGATGCTGGCGGGCAAGACCTGGACCGAGGCCCACGACGTGCTGCAGAAGCGCTACGAACGCTTCGTCAAGCGCATCGACCAGGTCACGGCCGACGACGTGTTCGAGATCTTCATGAACGCGTACGCCCACGTCTACGACCCGCACTCGAACTACTTCTCGCCGCGCAACTCCGAGGAATACAACATCGCGATGAGCCTGTCCTACGAGGGCATCGGCGCCTCGCTGCAGCTCATCGACGACTACGTGACCGTCATGAACATCCTCCCCGGCGGGCCGGCCGCGCAGGCGGGCACCCTCAAGGCCGAGGACCGCATCACCGCGGTCGGCCAGGGCAAGGACGGGGCGCTCACCGACGTGGTCGGCTGGCGCCTCGACGACGTCGTGCAGCAGATCCGCGGACCGCTCAACAGCGTGGTGCGGCTGCAGGTGCTGCCGGCGGGCGCCTCGCCCGGGTCCGCCGAGACGATCATCGAGTTCACCCGCAACAAGGTCACGCTCGAGGCGCAGGCCGCCAAGAAGAAGATCGATGAAATCCAGCAGGGCGACCGCAAGCTGAAGATCGGCGTCATCGAGGTGCCGAGCTTCTACCAGGACTACCAGGCCCGCGTGGCCGGCGACCAGGACTACCGCAGCACGACGCGCGACGTCCGCCGGCTCATCGACGAACTCAAGGCCGAGGGCGTCGAGGGCCTGGTCATGGACCTGCGCGACAACGGCGGCGGCCACCTGTCGGAAGCGACCGGACTGGTCGGGCTGTTCATCGACAAGGGGCCCGTGGTGCAGCTGCGCGAGACCAACGGCCGGACCGAAGTGCTCGACGACCCCGAGCCGGGGATCGCCTGGTCCGGCCCCCTGGTGGTGCTGGTCAACCGTGCCAGCGCATCCGCCTCGGAGATCTTCGCCGGCGCGATCCAGGACTACCACCGCGGCCTGATCGTGGGCCAGCAGACCTACGGCAAGGGCTCGGTGCAGAACCTCTACCCGCTCGACCGCTACGCGCTCGGGCCCAAGGCCGGCTTCGGCCAGCTCACCGTCACCATCGGCAAGTACTACCGGGTAACGGGTGAAAGCACGCAGCATCGGGGCGTGTCGCCGGACATCGACCTGCCCTCCGCGATCAGCGTAGAGGACGTCGGCGAGAGCACCCGCGACAGCGCGCTGCCCTGGGACCGAATCCGGCCCGTCGACTTCGCCGCCGGCCGCAATGTCCCGGGCGAACTGCCACTGCTCGCGCACAACCACGACGACCGCGTCGAGAAGGACCCGGACTTCCGCGCCCTCGCCGGCGATATCGCCGCGGTGCAGCGCCTGCGGTCGCAGAAGTCGCTGTCGCTGAACCTCGAGCAGCGCAAGGCCGAACGCGCGGCGCTGGAAGCCGAGCGCCTGGCGCGCGAGAACACCCGTCGGGTCGCGCGCGGCCTGCCGGCCCTCGAGAGCCTCGAGAAGCTCGAAAAGCTCGATGCGAGCGAAGATGCGCCGGACCCGGTGCTCGACGAGGCTGCGCACATCGTGGCCGACCTGGGCAGGCTGGCCGGCGCCGGCCAGCCCCGCCTCACCAGCCTGAAGCCCAACTAGCCTCAGGAAAATGGGCCGGCTGGGCCCGCCCCCGGGCTGCAGGACGGTCCTTTGATAGTCGGCGTACTGTTTTACTTGACTACAACACTAACTGACCGTAGCATTACCTCCACTGATTGGGGGAGGTCCTGTCGTGAACACTGCTACTAGCTCCATTCTCGCTGCGCCGCGGCCCGTCGCCACCCGGAGGCCCGGGATGCTGGTCTCCGCCGTGCTGCTGGGCACTGCCCTGGGCGTGCTCACGGCCTGCGGCTCCGCAAACGGCAAGGACGGCAAGGACAAGCAGGACCAGCCGCAGTCCGTTCCGGTCGAAGTCGCTCCGCCGACTGTCGGGCCTATCGTCGCGGTCTACTCCGGCACCGCGCCCGTCGAGGCCGCCCAGGAATCCCGCGTGGTCGCCAAGGTCGGCGGCGAAGTGCGGCAGATCCTCGTGGAGGAAGGTTCGCGCGTACGCGC
>JADZCS010000073.1 GCA_020851435.1 Gammaproteobacteria bacterium
GCAGCACGCGCTGGCCGGGCGGCGCCTCGGCGGCGAACTGGCGCGCTGCCTGGCCGGCCGCGAGGCTCTGCTCGTCCGGCAGCGGGTGGCCCGCGCCGACACAGGTGAGTGAAGGAATCCGGCTCAGCTCGGGGTCGAAGTGACCGGGGCGCGAGATGACCAGTGCGCGGGTGAGGCTCGGGCCATAGGCATCGAGTGCGCCGAGGGTCATCGCGGCGGCCGCCTTGCCGACCGCCAGCACCCAGAGCGTGGCGCCGTCCTGCGGACCGGCGAGTGCCGCGCGCACGCGCCGGCGGCCGTCGACGGCCAGCAGCGCCGTGCGATACAGGCGGAGCAGCAGGTCGCGCTGGGCGTCCTGGGTCATTCGCGACGCCCTCCGCGAGGCCGCGCTCAGACCGCGCGCACGATCCTGGGCCCCGGGCCGTCGCCACGGCGCTCGGACTTGGCGCCGTCGTTGCGCTCGCTCTCGAGGCGGTGGAGGTACTCGGGCGTGATGTCGCCGGCGGTGTACTCGCCGGAGAAGCAGGAGGTGTCGAATTCCTCGATGCGCGCATCGTCGTGGCGGCAGGCGCCCACCAGGTCGTCGAGGTCCTGGTAGACCAGCCAGTCGGCGCCGATGATGCGGGCGACTTCCTCGTCGCTGCGGTTGGCGGCGACGAGCTCCGACGCGACCGGCATGTCGATGCCGTAGACGTTCGGGTAGCGCACCGGCGGCGCCGCGCTGGCGAAATAGACGCTGCGCGCGCCGGCCTCACGGGCCATGTCGATGATCTGCGCCGAGGTGGTGCCGCGCACGATCGAGTCGTCGACCAGCAGCACGTTGCGGCCGCGGAACTCGAGGTCGATCGCGTTGAGCTTGCCGCGCACCGACTTCTGGCGCTGCTCCTGGCCCGGCATGATGAACGTGCGCCCGATGTAGCGGTTCTTGACGAAGCCCTCGCGGTACTTCACGCCCAGCGAGGCGGCGAGCTGCATGGCGCTGGTACGGCTGGTGTCCGGGATCGGGATCACCACGTCGATGCCGTGGTCGGGACGGGCGCGGCGGATCTTGTCGGCCAGGCGCTCGCCCATGCGCATGCGCGCCTTGTGCACCGAGATGTTGTCGATGATGGAGTCGGGACGCGCGAAGTAGACGTACTCGAAGATGCAGGGCGTGTGCCGCACGCAGGGCATGCACTGGCGCGTGAGCAGCCGGCCCTCCTCGTCGATGAACACCGCTTCACCGGGGTTGACGTCGCGGACCAGCCTGAAATCCGCCATGTCGAGCGCGACGCTCTCGGAGGCGAGCATCCATTCGTGGCCGCGCGCCGTGTCGCGGCGGCCGAGCACCAGCGGGCGGATGCCGTTGGGATCGCGGAAGCCGATGACGCCGTGCCCGATCACCAGCGCCACGACGGCGTAGGCGCCCTTGCAGCGGCGCATCACCGCCTCGAGCGCGTTGAACAGGTCGTCGGCGCTGGCCTTCGGCTTCTGCGCCTTGGCCAGCTCGCTCGCGAAGACGTTCAGCAGCACCTCGGAATCGGAAGTGGTGTTGAGGTGACGGCGCTCGCCGCGCACCAGCTGGTCGGCCAGCTCGCGCGCGTTGGTGAGGTTGCCGTTGTGCCCCAGGCCGATGCCGTAGGGCGAATTGACGTAGAAGGGCTGGGCCTCGTCGGCGCTGTCGCAGCCGGCCGTGGGATAGCGCACGTGGCCGATGCCGATGTTGCCGGTGAGCTGCAGCATGTGGCGCTGGCCGAACACGTCGCGCACCAGGCCGGTGTCCTTGCGCACGGACAGCTCGCCCTCGCGCAGGGTCATGATGCCCGCGGCATCCTGGCCGCGGTGCTGCAGGACCGTGAGCGCGTCGTAGATGCGCTGGTTGACGGGGCTGGTGCCGACGATGCCGACGATGCCGCACATGGTTACTTGCCCGCCTTGTCGGCAGCCGCGTCGATCAGGTCGGTGACGGCCGGCTCGGCGTAGCGCTGCAGCCAGTTGGCTGTCATCTGCGCATACGGCATGAGTTTCGAACGTTGCCACCAGGACTCGCCCTGCAGTTCGAGCGCGCGGCCGACGATCGTGAACACGCCGATGATCACGATGGCGCGGGCGAGGCCGAACACGCCGCCGAGCAGGCGATCGATGATCGCGAGGCCGACGGCTTTCTGCGTGAGGTAGGACGCGAGGCTGGCCAGGCCGGTGCCGAGGATCAGCACGCCGACGAGCACGATGACGCGACCGGCCCATTCCTGGGCCCCCGGATGCGCGAGCATGCCGCCCAGGTAGGGGTTCAGCAGGTAGGCGAAGTGCCAGGCCGCCCAGATGCCGACCATCCAGGCGATCAGCAGGATCGCTTCGCGGACGAGCCCCCGGACGAAGCCGAGGATAAGCGAGACGACCAGCACGATGACGAGGAGGTAGTCAGCGCCTTGCATCGGGGCATCTCTCCGTGGGGAAAGCGTGATTCTAGCCCAAACCGCGCGCCGTCACCGGCCACGCTGTCAGGGATGCGGTGCCACCGAGGCGAGATCGTAACCCTCGCCCTTGAGCCGCGCCGCGACCGCGACGGCGCGCTCGCGAGCCTGCTCCGGCCCCACGCGCACGCGGTAGAGCACCTTGCCGCCCGACCGGTACTCCAGCCAGAAAGCGGAATATCCACGCCCCTTGAGGTCGTTGACGAGCTTCTGGGCCGTCGCCTGCGTGGCGAAGGCGCCGAGCTGAACCGCCCAGGCCGTGACCGGCGGGGGCGCTGCAGCGGGCTGCTGGACCGCCGCCCTGGGCGCAGGAACGGCCACCGGCGCCGTGGCGGCCGGCGGTGGAGCCTCGGTTGGGCCGACCGCAGGTGACGCGGCAGCCGCCGGCGGCGTGGCTTCGGGGGCCAGCGCCATCGGTTCGCCGGCGACTTCGGGAATCCCGCTGGGCGCGACCAGCACCTGGCCCGCCCGGGGCGTCGGCTCAGCCTGCGGCTCGTCCGGATCCTCCGGCCTGGCCGGCTTGCGGCTGGCAAGGTCGATGACCATTTCGCGGGTCGGACCCTCGCCGGCTTCAGGCGCGCGCGTGTGCTGGCGCGGACCCGACAGCAGTGCCGGGACCACGAGCACGACGACCGCGACCAGCACGATCGCCCCCGTCAGGCGTTCCTTGATGCGAGTTTCCATGGAGGCCAGCAGTTTAGAGGGGTCAGACCCCTCTTGGGTACCTCTTGTGCACCTCTTGTGTACCTCCTAGCCCCCTCTGTGCCACCGGAGGGCCGGGCCGACGGTGTGGAAGGAGCCGAACACGACGATGCGGTCGGCGCGGCCGGCGAGCTGGCGGGCCAGCTCGCAGCCGGCTTCGACGCTGGGCGCCGTGCGAACGCTTGCGCCGCTCTGTGCCGCCAGCCGCCGCGCGAGTTCGTTGACGGCCAGGGCCCGGTCGCCCTCGAGCCCGACGGCGATCCACTCCCCGCGCCCGTCCAGGCGCGCAGCGATGCCCTCGATGTCCTTGTCGCGCAGGATCCCCGCGACCAGCCAGGTGCGCCCTGCACAGGGTCGCGCGTCCAGGTTGGCAGCAAGCTCGGCGGCCGCGGCGGGATTGTGGCCCACGTCGAGGATCCACTCCGGTGCCCCGTCGATGACCTGGAATCGCCCCGCCACTCTGGCCTGCAGGAGCCCGGCCCTCACCGCGGTTTCGCCGACCGGCAGGCGCGCGCGCAGGGATTCCAGCGCGGCGATGGCCGCCGCGGCATTGCGGTACTGCACGGCGCCCGCCAGCGCGGGAGCCGGCAACGCCTGCAATGTCCAGCCGCGACCGCGATAGGTCCACTCGCCGCGATGGCCCGGCTCGGCGTCGAAGTCGCGTCCCAGCCGCCAGAGGTCCGCCCCGGTCGCGGCGGCGGCCTCGCCGACGGTCGCAGGCATGTCCAGCGCACCGAAGATCGCGGGCCTGCCCTTGCGGAAGATGCCGGCCTTCTCGGCGCCGATGTGCTCGAGGGTCGGCCCGAGGTAGTCGCAGTGGTCGAGGCCGATGGACACGACGACCGCGACGTCGGCGTCGAGCGCGTTCACGGCGTCGAGCCTTCCGCCCAGCCCGACCTCGAGCAGCCACACGTCGCAACCCCTGCCGGCGAACACCAGCAGCGCGGCCAGCGCGTTCCACTCGAAGAACGTCAACGAGATGTCGCCGCGCGCGTCATCGATGCGCGCGAAGGCCTCGACCAGCGCCTCGTCGCCGACGGGCTGGCCGTCGACGCGCACGCGCTCGTTGTAGTCGAGCAGGTGCGGCGAGGTGAACGCGCCCACGCGGCGGCCGGACGCCGTCAGCATCGCCTCGAGGAAAGCCACGGTGGAACCCTTGCCATTGGTGCCGCCGATCGTGATGACCGGCGGCAGGGGCTGCGGCAGGGCCAGTCGCGCGAGCACGGCGGCGACACGATCGAGGCCCATGTCGATTGCCGCCGGGTGCAGGCGCTGCTGGAACGCCAGCCAGTCCTCGAGGGCGAGGTAACGCACGGCGCGGGCTTCAGCCCTCGGCGGCGGGCGGCAGTTTCATCATCAGGCGCAGCATCGACGACAACCGGTCGCGCAGGTCGCGGCGGTCGACGATCATGTCCAGCGCGCCGTGCTCGAGCAGGAATTCGCTGCGCTGGAAGCCCTCGGGCAGCGTCTCGCGCACGGTCTGCTGGATCACGCGCGGACCCGCGAAGCCGATCAGTGCGCGCGGCTCGCCGATGTTGACGTCGCCGAGCATCGCCAGGCTGGCCGACACGCCGCCGGTGGTGGGGTCCGTGAGCACCGAGATGAACGGCAGGTTGTGCTTCGCGAGCTGGGCGAGCGCGGCGCTGGTCTTGGCCATCTGCATGAGCGACAGCAGGCCTTCCTGCATGCGCGCGCCGCCGCTGGACGAAAAGCACACGAACGGCATGCGGAACTGGATGCAGTGTTCGACCGCCTGCACGAAGCGCTCGCCGACCACCGAGCCCATCGAGCCGCCCATGAACGAGAACTCGAAGGCGGCGGCGACGATCTCCTGGCCCTTGAGGGTGCCGGCCATGACGATCAGCGCGTCGCGCTCGCCGGTGTCCTTCTGCGAGGCCGCGAGCCGGTCGCGGTACTTCTTGGTGTCGCGGAACCGCAGCGGATCCTCGGGGCTGACGGCGCGACCGAGTTCGCTCACCGAGTCCGGGTCCAGCAGCGTCAGCAGCCGGTCGCGCGCGCCGATGCGCATGTGGTGCGAGCACTTCGGGCAGACCTGCAGGTTGCGATCCACCTCGGGGCGGTACAGCACGGCATCGCAGGCCGGGCACTTCATCCACAGGCCTTCCGGCACCGAACGCGTGCGGCGCTCGGTCTTGATCCGCGACGGAATGATCTTTTCGAACCAGGTCATGGCGATCCCCAGGTGTCGACGGAGTTGCGGGCCACGGGGCCCGTCAGGCGCCCGGCATGATAGCCGAAGCCGGCTGCGGGACCACGGCCGGCAATCCGCAGGCCTCAGGATAGCGCACTGCCGTCAGGTAGAGGCCGCCGGCCGGGGCGGTGATGCCGGCCGCCTTGCGATCGCGGGCGGCGAGCGCCTCGGCCACCCACCCGGCAGGCCGCTCGCCCCTGCCGACCGTGATCAGCGTGCCGGCGATGTTGCGCACCATGTGGTGCAGGAACGCATTGGCCGTCACTTCGATGATCACGCGATCGCCCTCGCGGCGCACCGTCAGCGACTCGACGACGCGCACCGGCGTCGGCGACTGGCACTCGGAAGCGCGGAACGAGCTGAAATCGTGCCTGCCCACCAGCGCCTGGGCCGCCTCGTGCATGAGCGGCGCGTCGAGCGGATCGTGGATCCAGCACACGCGCTTGCGCTCGATCGCGGGGCGCACCTCGCGATTGAGAATCACGTAGCGATAGCTGCGGGCGCGCGCGGAATAGCGGGCGTGGAAGTCGGGCGCCACGGGCACGGCCCACAGCAGCGCGACGTCGTTGGGCAGGTTGGTGTTGGCGCCGAACACCCAGCCCCGCATGCGGCGCTGGGCGGTCGTGTCGAAGTGCGCGACCGGGCAGGCGGCGTGGACACCGGCATCGGTGCGCCCGGCGCAGACCAGCGCCACCGGATGGTCGGCGACGACGCCCAGCGCGCGCTCGACCTCGGACTGGACACCGCGCGCGCTGGTCTGGCTCTGCCAGCCGGCGTACGCGGTGCCGTCGTACTCGATCCCGATCGCGAGGCGCAGGGCTCTGTGACTCAGGCGCCCGGCAAGCCGTCGAGCAGCCTCTGGGCCTCGGCCTTCTGCGAGTTCGTGCCCTCCGCGAGCACTTCCTGCAGGATGCTGCGCGCGCCGTCGGGGTCGCCCATGTCGACGTAGGCGCGCGCCAGGTCGAGCTTGGTGCCTACTTCGCTCATGGTCACCGGCTCGAGGTCGGACGAGGCGAGTTCCTCGAAGGACAAGCGCTGCGTCGCCTGGGTGTCTTCAGCCTGGCCCGACATGTCGAGGATGCTGGTGGCATCGTCCTTGATCGACTTGGCGAGGTCGGCCGACAAGGTGCCCAGGTCGAAGTCCATGGACTCGAGCTGGCTGGTCGCGTCGAGCGCCGGCAGCTGTGCGGTGGCACCCACGTCGGGCCTGGGCTGCTCGACCGTGTCGCCCGCGGCGCTGTTGGCGAGCGCCTCGAGCTCAGCGAGGTCGATCCCGAGGTCGCCGGCGGGCAGTTCGGCGGTCACATCGCTGGAACTCGGATGACTCTCCAGCCTCGGCTGGCGCACGGTCGGTTCCTGCACCGAGCCCATGGGCATCTCGTTGGTATCGCCCGTCGCAAAGTCCGCGGCCGTCGCGGTGCTGGCGCCGACGTCCAGGTCGAACTCGATTGCGGAGTTCCGGCCGGTGGCGGCCGTGCTGTCGGCGCTCGTGCCGGTGCCGAGGTCGAGGTCCATGGCGAGCGAAGCCGAGGGCGCGGGCACGTTGAGGTCGAGGTTGCTCTCCGTCGCGGCGCCGAGGTCCAGGTCCATGACGTCGCGCGAGGTGGCCGCAGCGCCAGCCGTCGCGGCGAACATCGGATCGTTGGGCGACATCTGCCGGCCCATGATCGCAATGCGCTCCCACTCGCCCACCGGACCCGCGGACCGCGTCTTGTCGAGGTCCCTGGCGGTGTCGAGGAAGCCCTGCTTGTTGCCCCAGACGAAGAAGATCTCGAGCAGCTTGACCTTGTAATCGCGGCGCGAGGGCTCGCGCTCGATCGCCAGGCGCATGAGGTCGGCGGCCTGGTCGTACAGGCCGTAGGCCATGTGGAAATCGGCTTCGGCCAGCGGGTCGGTCTGGTCGAGATTGGCCGGCCCCTCCTCGCTGATGGTGTCGTCGCCGCTGCCCATGCGGCCGCCGAAGCTGGCGCCGGATGTGGTCACACGCGGGGCGGGAGCAGCCTGCTCCTCGACCACGACGCCGCTGCGCGCGGCAGGCGTGTAGGGCTTGATCCGGGTCGCATCGTCGCTCGGCGGGGGTGGCGGCGAGAGCGTCGGGGACGTGAACGCTTCGAGTTCGGCCTCCTCCGCTTCGCGACGCCGACGCAGGAAGCCGGCGGTGACGAGGCCGCCCAGCACGAGTGCCGCGGCGCCGAGCAGCCACTGCCAGCGGGACGTGATCTCGTCGACGAACGAGGTCTCGGCCTCGGCCGAAGGCTTCGGCGGCTGCTTCTTCGGCGGCTTGGCCGGCTCCGCGGCCGCAGGTGCAGGTTCGTCGGTCGCCGGCGCGGCGCCCGTGTCGTCCTCCGGGGCGATGGCAGCTTCGGCCGGCGCCTCGGCCGGGGCCCCGGCGGCAGCGCTGGCTGCAGCGCTCTGCTGCAGCGTGGCGAGTTCCTGGTTCTTGAGTTCGAGCAGCCGGCGGGCCTCGGCGAGTTCCTGCTGCAGGCGCGCGACTTCGCCCGACGACGCGGCAGCGGCGGGTCCAGGCGCGGGCGCAGGGGCAGCGGCCGCGCCCTCCTCCGGCGGGACCAGCCGCAGGCGCGCCTCGGCCGTGCCCGCGCTCTCGCGCCAGGCGGCGGTCTGCTCGGCGATCTCGCGCGCGGCTTCGCGCGCGGCGATCGAGGCCACGGTGCTGGCCTCCGGCACGCGCAGTTCTGCGCCGGCCTTGAGGCGATTGATGTTGCCGCTGAAGGCCTGCGGATTGGCGCGGTACAGCGCCACGATCATCTGGTTGGTCTCGCCGCGCGACGGGGCCAGCTGGTGTGCGATGCCCGCCAGCGTGTCGTTACGCCTGACCGTCACGGTGCCCGGCCGCGCGACCGAGGCGGGCGTCACGGGCGGCGGCGCCGCGACCGGCTCGCCGGAAACAGGGCCCGGCGCGGTGGGCGCGCGCGGCGCCGCGGGCGCACTGACGACCGGCGCGCTGACAGCAGCGCCTTTGGCCAGTTCGCCGGGAGCGTAGACGGGCGGATCGAGCAGCAGCGTGTATTCGCGCAGCAGGCGACCGCTGGACCAGCTCGCCTCGACGAGGAAGGTCACGAAGGGCTCGGTGATGGCCGCCGTGGAACGCACGATGAGCACGCTGCGCCCGTCGCGGCCCTTGCCGACACGGAACTGCAGAGAGTCCAGGAACTGCGGCCGATCGAGGCCATAGCGCTGGAAGAGGTCGCGTGAAGCGAGCTTCGCCTGCAGCGCGGAAACCTCCTCGGGCGTTGCCGCCACGAGGTCGATCTCGGCCGCGAGCGGCTCGTTCAGGGACGAGTTGAGGCGAATATCGCCAAGGCCCAGCGCCATTGCAGCCTGGGGAGCCAGCAACAGGGCCGGCACGAGGACACGCAGTTTCCAGCTCATCGTGTTCCCTCACGACCGACGGGTATGAAGCATCGGCCGAGAGCTATTGAGTTATGTGTGAAATGGATCACAAGTCCATGATCTCTTTGGAACTATACCGAACCTGAGAGCCTTTTACCAAAATCTGGGTCGCACTTGCTAACAGATTTGCGGCAAGGGTACGCACATTGTCGGCCACGACCCAGAGGGCAATCCCCCGCTCGCGGCTGGAATCGGTCCGGATCCGGCCCACGAGCACGTCCCCCGACTCCACCGCTTCCACGGCCGCGGTCGGGTACCGGACCTTGGCCTGGTCCACGACGCGCACGCCGGCGGCCCTCGCGAACAGCGCCCGCGCCGCGTCGGCATCGAACTCGCGCGCAAGTTCGACCTGCACCGCGATCGAGCAGCCGAAGAACACCGGCACCGTAACCACGCTGATGCCGATCGGCAGATCGGGCTGGCCCAGCAGGCGACGCACCTGCTCGACCACCGTCTGTTCGTGTGCCCCGCCGTCGAAGCCGCCACCCGACTCCGGCAGCACGTTGAAGGCCGTCTGCTTGCCGAACAGGCGCGCCTTGGATGCCGGGCGACCGTTCATGAGCAGCGCAGTCTGGGCCGCCAGTTCGTCCACGCCTGCGCGGCCCACCACGGACACGGGCTCGAGTACCGTGACGTCGACGCGCACCAGGCCCGCCGCGGCCGCCAGCGGCGCGAGCACGCGCGCCAGCGCCGCGGCAGCGGGAACCGGCAGCGACGCCAGGCGCGCCGCGCGAACCTCATCGGGCAATGTCCCGGCCGAGGGCAGGCACAGCGGCACGCCAGGCTCGTCGTGATAGCGGACCGAGGCATCGATCACGCGACATCCTGCGGCCAGTGCGCGCGGGATGTGGACTCCCGCTACGTCCGCATCCACCGCGAACAGCGCGAGGTCTGCCTCGGTGAAGTCGAAGTCGGCCAGCACGCCGATGGGCAGCGAGCGCGAGCCGAATTGCACGTTCTTGCCCACCGACTTGTCCGAGGCGAGCGCCTCGACGCTGGCGACCGGGAGGTCCGCGTCGCCCAGGGCTTCGAGGGTGGCCTCGCCGACGAGGCCTGACGCCCCCGCGACGACGACGCGCAGGCCGGTTTTCGGGGGTTTGGGCATCGGGATTCCTGTGTCAGCGATAGGGGCCGGGGCGAAGGCCGGCAACGGCGACCCCGAGTGCGCAGAGTACGACAAGCACCGCGGCGAGATAAGGGGATTCGGGCCCGACGTGATCCCACAACCAGCCGCTGGCCAGCGCGCCGCTCATGCCGCCCAGCCCGTAACCCAGGCTGCCGAGCAGCGACTGGCCGCGCGCCAGCGCCGCGGGCGGGAACAGCGTCTGCGCCAGCGCGAC
>JADZCS010000074.1 GCA_020851435.1 Gammaproteobacteria bacterium
CAGTCACTGCGAACACGCCCCACTGGGCCGCGGGCGCCAGGTCGAGGCCCAGCACGGCCAGCAGGCCGACGACCAGCGCCGCCAGGCCCAGGAACACCAGGTAGAACTGCGCGTCGATGAGCAGCAGCTCGATACCGAGCAGCGCCACCCCCGAGGCCATCCAGATCCATGCAGCCATGATTCCTCCCCGCGCTTCCTGCGCTGTTGTCCCGGCAGGCCTACAGGATATACCGGCTGAGGTCCTCGTCCTTGGCGAGTTCGCCCACGTTGCGGTCGACGAAGGCGCCGTCGACGACCACTGTCGTACCGCCGCGGTCGGCCGCCTCGAAGGACGCCTGCTCCAGCATGCGCTCCATGACCGTGTGCAGGCGCCGCGCGCCGATGTTCTCGGCGCGGGAATTGACCTGCCAGGCCACCTCGGCGAGGCGGCGCACGCCGTCCTCGCGGAACTCAACGGTGACACCCTCCGTCGCCAGCAGCGCCGCGTACTGCGTGCACAGCGAGGCGTCGGGTTCGGTCAGGATGCGCACGAAGTCGCCCACCGACAGCGCCTCGAGCTCGACCCGGATCGGGAAGCGGCCCTGCAGCTCGGGGATCAGGTCGGCCGGCTTCGACATGTGGAAGGCGCCCGAGGCGATGAACAGCATGTGGTCGGTGCGCACCGTGCCGTACTTGGTGTTGACCGTGCAGCCCTCGACCAGCGGCAGCAGGTCGCGCTGCACGCCCTCGCGCGAGACGTCCACGCCGGTGGTCTCGCCGCGGCGGCAGATCTTGTCGATCTCGTCGATGAACACGATGCCGTTCTGCTCGGCGTTGGCGAGCGCGGCGGCGCGCAGCTCCTCCTCGTTGACGAGCTTGCCGGCCTCCTCGTCGGTGAGCAGCTTGAGGGCGTCGCGGACGCGGGTCTTGCGCGTGCGCGTGCGGCCCGCGCCCAGCCCCTGGAACAGCTGCGTGAGCTGCTGGGTCATCTCCTCCATGCCCGGCGCACCCATGATCTCCATGCCCGCCGGCACGGCGCGCTGCTCGATCTCGATCTCGCGGTCGTCGAGCTGTCCCTCGCGCAGCATCTTGCGGAATTTCTGCCGCGTCTCGTGGTCGCGCGGCGCGGGCTCGGGTGCGAAGCCGACGCCGGACGGGCGCGGCAGCAGTACGTCGAGCACGCGCTCCTCGGCCGCGTCCATCGCGCGGTGACGCACCTTCTCCATCTCGATTTCGCGCGTGAGCTTGACCGACACGTCGACGAGGTCCTTGACGATCGAGTCGACCTCGCGGCCCACGTAGCCGACCTCGGTGAACTTGGTGGCCTCGGCCTTCACGAAGGGGGCGCGCGCGAGCCGCGCCAGCCGGCGCGCGATCTCGGTCTTGCCGACGCCGGTCGGGCCGATCATCAGGATGTTCTTGGGCGTGATCTCGTGGCGCAGCGGCTCGTCGACCTGCATGCGGCGCCAGCGGTTGCGCAGCGCGATCGCCACGGCACGCTTGGCGGCGCCCTGGCCGACGATGTGCTTGTCGAGCTCCTGGACGATCTCGCGCGGGGTCATTTGCGACATGGGAGCTCTTCGATGGTGAGGTTCTGGTTGGTGTGGATGCAGATGTCGCCGGCGATGCGCAGCGATCGTTCGCAGATCTCGCGCGGCGACAGTTCGGTGTTCTCGAGCAGTGCGCGGGCCGCGGCCAGCGCGTAGGAACCGCCGGAGCCGATCGCCACCGCGTCGTGCTCGGGCTCGATGACGTCGCCGTTGCCGGAGATCACCAGCGAGACCTGCTCGTCGGCCACCATGAGCAGGGCCTCGAGCCGGCGCAGCGCGCGGTCGCCGCGCCACTCCTTGGCCAGCTCGATTGCGGCGCGCGTGAGGTTGCCGTATTTCTCGAGCTTGCCCTCGAAGCGCTCGAACAGCGTGAAGGCGTCGGCCGTGCCGCCGGCGAAGCCCGCGATCACGCGGTTCTCGTGCAGCCAGCGCACCTTGCGCGCGTTGCCCTTCATCACGGTGTTGCCGAAGGTGACCTGGCCGTCGCCGCCCATCGCGACGACGCCGCCACGGCGCACGCAGAGGATGGTGGTGCCGTGCAGGTCGAGAGCTGAATCTGCCATGGGGGGTTCCTTGGAACCCGCCGTGGTCGGGCGGGCTACTTGCGACGCTTCGCGCGGGGGTGCGCTTCGTCGTAGATGCGGGCCAGGTGCTGGAAATCAAGGTGGGTGTAGACCTGGGTCGTGCTGATGTCGGCATGGCCCAGCAGTTCCTGCACGCCACGCAAATCCCGAGAAGATTCAAGGAGATGGGTCGCAAACGAGTGCCGGAACAGGTGCGGATGGGCCTTGACGCCGATGCCCTGCTGGCGGCTGGCCCTGGCGATCCGGGCCTGCACCGCCCGCGCCCCGAGCCGGCTGCCGTTCTGGCCCACGAACAGGGCTTTCTCGCCGGGCTTGGCAATGGTCGTGCGGTCGGCGAGCCAGATCCGGATCGCCTCGAGCGCATGGCTGCCCACCGGCACCACGCGCGTCTTGGAACCCTTGCCCAGCACGCGGACGGTGTGGTCGGCGAGGTCGAGATCGAGGCAGTCGAGCCCGACGAGTTCTGCAAGGCGCAGGCCCGACGAGTACAGCAGTTCCATGATGGCGCGGTCGCGGCGGGCCAGCGCGTCGTCGGGCGGCAGTTCGACGAGGCGCGTCATGCGGTCCGCGTCCAGCGTCGAGGGCAGGCGCTTGCCCGCCTTGGGCGCGCGCACGTCGGTGGCGGGATTGACGCGCAGCACGCCTTCGCGGATCAGGTAATTGCAGAAGCTGCGCACGGCCGAGAGCCGCCGCTGCACGCTCCTGGGGCCGAGCCCGTCGCGGTGCTCGTGCGCCGCGAAGGTACGCACGTGGAAGTTGTCGATCGCGGGCCAGTCGGCGATGCCCTGGCGATCGCAGAATGCGGCGAGCGCGGCGAGGTCGCGGCGGTAGCTGGACTCGGTGTGCGGCGACAGCCTGCGTTCCGTGCGCAGGTGCGTGAACCAGCGCTCGACCCAGGCGTCGGCCGCGGCGTCCATCAGGACGCGGTGAGCGCCACCGCGAGCAGGTCTGCGATGCGCGCGAGGTAATCGGTGCTCATCGACGGATTGAAGTGCTCGGCATCGGTCGAGCCGCAGGCCAGGATGCCCAGC
>JADZCS010000075.1 GCA_020851435.1 Gammaproteobacteria bacterium
CAGCTGTCGACCAGGCAGCCGACGCCAGCAAGGTCGCCGACCTTGAATTTGCTGACCGAGCCGCCGACTGCGGAAACCCGCCCGACGATCTCGTGACCCGGAACGGACGGATACAGGGTGTTGTGCCCCTCGTTGCGCGCGGTGTGGAGGTCGGAATGGCAAACGCCGCAGTAGAGGATCTCGATCCGCACGTCGTCCGCTGCGAGGCTGCGGCGCTCGATCTCGAACGGTGCGAGCGCGCTGGTAGGGCTCTTGGCGGCGTAGGCTCTGGTCCTGGTCATGGTTCGTCCTTCGTAGTCCTGGCCTCAGATCAGCCCGTGGGCCGACCGGCTGCGGTCTTCCTGGGTCCTGAACGCGTTGAAGCGCGGCAGGAACTTGTCCCAGTCGATGATGTGGGCATCCAGCTCCGGCCCGTCGATGCAGGCGTGCTTGCGCACCATCTTGCCGTCGATCGTGACCGGCACCATGCAGGCTCCGCACATGCCCGTGGCGTCGACCATGATGGAGTTGAGGCTCGACACCGTGCGCACGCCGTAGGGGCGCGTGAGGTCGCTGACGGCGCGCATCATCATGGGCGGACCGATGGTGATGACCTCGGCGAGGCGGCGGCCCTTGCTGGACTTGTTGTCCATCAGCATGGCCTCCAGCGGACCTGTGACGAAGCCCTTGGTGCCGAATGTGCCGTCGTTCGACGTGTAGATCACGTCGAGCTGGCCGCCGTACTCGGCCTTCAGCTTTCCAATGCGGTCTTGCTCGCCCGCCCAGAACAGCAGGTTCGCCGAGCGGAAGCCGGAAATCAGCGTCACGTGATTCCCGAGGCGCAGGTGCTCGCGCATGATCGGGTACACCGGCGGCAGGCCCAGGCCGCCCGCCGTGAACACCACGGTCTGGTCAGCCGCGTACTGGTGCAGTTCACTGGCGCGTCCCAGCGGACCAGCGATGCCCGCGAACGAGTCGCCCACAGTCATGCGGTTCATGAGCAGGGAACTGGTGCCGACGCCCTGCACCACCAGGTCGATGGTGCCCTCGTCCACGTCCCAGTCGGCCAGGGTGAGCGGGATGAGTTCGCCGTCGCCCCAGGGCAGCACGCGCACGAACTGCCCGGCCCTCGCCGACCTCGCGACCAGCGGCGCGCGCACAGTGAACTCGACGATGCCTCCGGCCAGGTCGACCTTGTTGACGATCGTCGGCGTTGCCTGGCCCAGTTCGGTGTAGCGCGCCGCGTTGGCGACGCGCTCGCGGATCTCGTCCGCCGTGAACGGGATGTCGCCGACGATCTCTCGTGCCGCGGCCTGGCCGTCGCCCGCGGCGCGAATCGCCGTCGAGCCGCCCCGCGCGGCGTCGCCGCCCGAGTAGACGTCGGCGATCGAGGTCTTCTGCGATTCCTCGTTGAGCGCGATCGTGCCCCACTTAGTGGTCTTCAGGCCCGGCTCGGCCTCGGCCATGATCGGGTTGGCGGTGTTGCCCAGCGCCATGATCACGAGGTCCACCGGCAGGCGCTCGGTCTGGCCTGTCTTGACCGGGCTGCGACGACCCGACTGGTCCGGCGGGCCAAGCTCGTTGACGTCGAGCACGACGTGGCTAACGAAGTTGGTCTTGCCGTCGCCGATGAACTCGCTCGGGGCGCGCAGCACGCGCAGCATGATGCCTTCCTCGAGCGCGTGATGGAGCTCCTCGACGCGCGCCGGCATCTCGGACTTGGTGCGGCGATAGACGATCGAGACGTTGGCGCCGAGCCGGCGCGCGGTGCGAGCCGCGTCCATGGCCGTGTTGCCGCCGCCGATCACGAACACCTGCTTGCCACGCGTGTCCGGCAGCGGCGTCTCGTGCTTGCCGTCGATGGCGCGCATGAGGTTGACGCGCGTCAGGAACTCGTTGGCCGACATGACGCCGAGCAGGTGCTCGCCCGGCACGTTCATGAAGGTCGGCAGGCCCGCGCCCGTGCCGACGAAGATCTTCCAGAAGCCCGCGGCCTTGAGGTCGTCGAGCGTCGCCGTCTTGCCAACCACGAAGTTGCGCACGAAGCGGCCGCCGAGCAGCGTGATCTTGCCCACGACGTCGTCGATGAGGTCGTTCGGCAGCCGGAACTCCGGGATGCCGTAACGCAGCACGCCGCCCAGCTCGTGGAAGGCCTCGAACACCGTGACCGGGAAACCCTCCACAGCGAGCAGGTAGGCATTGATGAGACCGGAGGGCCCGGAGCCGACGACCGCGATCGGCGGCTTGTCGGCCCTGGCCCAGGGACTCACGACGCTCGCGAATTTCTTCGAGGCGTCCGGATTCACCAGCTTGTCGCGCTGCGGCAGGTACCACTCGAGCTGGCCGATCTCGATCGGCCGGCGCGTGTGCGTGCACACGCCCTGGCACTGCAGTTCCTGCGGGCAGACGCGGCCAGTGACGTTCGGCAGCGGGTTGCAGCCCTCGATGAGCTCCAGCGCCTGGCGGAACTTGCCCTGGCCGAGCAGGTCGAGCATCTCCGGGATGTGGATCTTGACCGGACAGCCGCCCTTGGGCTCGCGCTTGTTCTTGAGCAGAACGCCGATCTCGCAGGGCTTATCCTGGCACTGCTTGTCGCGCAGAACCTCCAGCCACACGAACAGTTCGACGTCGCGCGCCGAGTAGCCGAGGCTCATGTAGCCCAGGTAGCCCTGGTTCACCAGCTCGAAGTCGTGGCTGCGCTGCTCCGGCGGACGGATGTACGGCGGGATGCAGGTCTCGCCGGGCCAGCCCTCGGCCAGCCCCTTGAACATCGGGTAGCGCTCCGACAGGTGCGTGTCGATCGCCTTGATGAACTTGCGCTTGAACTTGAGCGGCATGAACCAGATGAAGCGCAGCAGCACCGTGCTCATCTCGTCGTTGCGCAGCAGCAGGTTCCACAACGTGCTGGTGAACGCCGCGCCCAGCGATTCCTGGTGGAACTCCCAGGCGATCGCCTGCACGCCGTCGGCGACGAAGACGCTCTGCAGCGACTTGGGGTCGCTCAGCAGGCGCTTGCGCAGCAGCGCGACCTGTTTCTGGAAGACCTCGTTGTCGTCGCCAAGTTCGAGCGCATTCGTGCTCACTTGATGATCTCCGAGTCACAGTTGGCCGCCACGCGCACGACGCGACTCACCAGCTCGGGCGTGATCTGGATCTTCGCCAGCGCGCCCGGGATCATGTGCGCCACTTCCTTGGCGACGCCGTCCTCGACGATGGTGATCATCTCGAACAGCTCGCCGACCTGCTGGTAGCAGGTCTTGCAGTTGACGCACTTCGGCACATCCTCCTCGCGCAGCAGCGGCATGCCCGCTGCGGCGGCATCGGAGGCGGCGCCGGCGGGCGCCGCAGCAGGCGCGGCTGCAGGCGCCGCGGACGACGCCGGCGAACCGCCGAAGGGCGCGAGAACCGCCGCCATGCTCGCCGGCGGCGCATTGGATGCCGCCGCGAGCTCGCTCATCGCGCGCGCGATCACGTCGAGCGAGGCCTCCTGCGAGGCCAGCGTCTCCTGGTAGCGCTGCTGCAGCGCGCCCAGCTCGACGTGATGGTCGGCATCGAGCTTCTCGACGTGCCTGCCTGCGAGGTACTGCAGCGTGCGCCAGTAACGGCGGCGCTCCTCGACCAGGTGGACGACGGAACTGGACACCTCGAGTTTCTCGAGGCCGCGCTCGTCGTTGGTGGACCACACGAACGGCACCTTTCCCACCCGCGCCTCGGCCGGCAGGTTGATGAAGTCGTGGATCGGCACCGCATTGGCGGCGGCGGACGCGCTGAGCTTGCGGAACTGCTTCTTGAAGCGGGTTTCCTCGCGCGCGAAGTCCGCCGGGGTCAGCGGCACCTCGAGCAGCTTGGTCGCGCCGTCCTCGACGTAGGTGATCGTGGTGGTCGCCCAGTCACGATCGAGGCCCGGGTTGCCGAGCAGCGAGAAGCGGCTGTGCAGGTCCTTGCCACGACGCGGGTCGTGCACGAACACCGGGTTCATGCGGCTCTCGACCGCCAGTCGCGAGCGCCGGCTGGCCGCGGCATCGGCGATGCCGTGCTCTGCCTGGCAGGGCGTATAGACGTCGAGTACGGCCGGCGACGCGGAGTAGTTGAGGTACTCCATGACGTTGCCGAGGAAGTGTCCCTGCAGTGCCGTCGAGCTCTGCACCACGAACACGTTCGGGTGGAACGCCGCGATCAGGCCCAGTTCCTTGCGGTCCTCCTGCTTGCCTGAATGCGCGGACCCAAAGCGCGCCAGGTCGGAGTCCTGGCCGGTCAGGCTGGCCGTCGAGGCCTGGCCGCCGGTGTTCGAATACACGCCCGTGTTCAGCACCATCACCTTGATGGGCGTGCTGGTGGTCAGCAGCCGCGACAGCGCGCCAAAGCCGATGTCGTAAGTCGCGCCGTCGCCGCCGACGCTGAACGCTGTCGGCAGCATCGCCAGTTCCTCCGGCGTGAACTGGTCCCAGCCGAACATCCGGAAATAGCGGTCGTGGACCTCGGGCAGGTACGCGTCCTCGAGTTCGAGCTTGGCCACGCGCAGCGCCTTGACGTCGTCGGTCGCGCCCGCCGTGATGCCCTCGAACAGGCCCTTGGCCACGGCCGGCGTGTCCTGGAACAGGCTGTTGACCCAGGGATCCTTGTACGGGTTGAAGGGGAAGGTCGAGGCATAGACGCTGCTGCAACCCGTGGCGTTGGCGATCACCGCCGACGCGGGGCCATCGCCGCTCGGACCGCTCTCGAGCAGGTAGAGCCGCTTGTCCAGGATGGCCAGCACCTCGTCTATGCGCTTCTGGCGTGCGGCATCGTCCTGCACGGCCGCGCGCTTCGCCTGCAACTGGTGGATCAGGTCTTCCAGCGACTTGACGTGCTCCGTGCGGCGCTTGCGCTGGATGGCATGGTTGGCCGACATCACCAGCCGGATCGCAGTGACCTCGCCGCAGCCTCGGCAGGCGCCGTGGCCGCCCGTCGTGGCGTAGTAATTGACGCGGTCGAGCATCATGCGCTTGATGTCGCCGCCGGGGCGCACCTCGCCGTCGACGAAGCGCGGCGGCGTATTGGCCGTCTTGCTCATGAACTCGAATCGTTGCTGGAGCTCGTCGAGCAGCGCCTCGTCCTGCACCCGGGGCTTCAGCGCGCCGGGCCCGCAGACGTCGATGCATTCCATGCACCCGCTGCACTTCCAGGGATCGATCGCCACCGAGTAGAGGCCGCCGCTGCCGGCCTTCTCCTTCTCCATGGCGTCGAAGAAGGGCTTGGTCCGCGCCACCGGGAACTTCGCCAGTTCGGCCGCCAGCCGACCGACGTTGCGCTTCGCCGCGACACTGGCGGAGTCCAGGCTTTCCGCGGCCTTCGCGACCAGCCCGTGGAGCGGCAGGTTTTCCTTGGTCGCGCGATAGGCGTCGCGCACGGCGCCGTTCAGGGCATGCAGTTGCGTCAGCAGTTCCTCGCGTTCCGGGGCGGCGAGGTCCAGCTGCTTGACGCCCGTCACCAGCAGGTCATGGACGTCGTGGACCGTGTTCGGAATCGCGGCATCCGGACAGACCAGCGTGCATTCCATGCAGCCCGTGCACAGCTCGGCGACGAACTCGGGAACGTCGCGACGGAACAGGCCCTTGTCCTTCCAGGCGCCGGTCGCCGCCGGCATGAACAGGCCTGTGCCCGGCAGCACCGGCGCCTCGGCGATCGTGCCGTCGCGGAACGGCGCCGCGATCATCTGCTCGTAGTACTCGCTGTCGAGGAAGCCGCCGTCCGGCGTCGCGCCGCTGTGGCGGCACATGCCCGCGGAAATGGAGATGCTGCGACCGCCCTTGACGACCGGCTGCGCCTCGATGGCGGCGAACCCGGGTGCGTCGTAGTCGACGCGCCGCGTCGCCGCGAGGCCCTCGCGCATCACGGCCATGTTGCCTTCGACGACCGCGCCGCCCTTGCCGCCGAACTTCTTGGCGATCTGCTGGCGGATCTTGGTCAGCAGAGCCTCCTCGGAGGTGCCCGCCACGATACGGTCGACGTGGCCGCAGACTGCGCCGATAAAGGCGATGCCCATCATGCGGGTCTCGAGCTCGGGGGTCGGCGCGTGGCGCTTGGCGACCTCGAAGCCGTCGAGGATGAAGAACCTGATCTTCTTCGCGCGCAGCGTCTTGCGCGCCGCGTCCGGGAGTTCCTTCCAGACCTCGAGCGGCTCGAGGCTCGACTGCAGCACGAAGGTGCCGCCCTCGATGAGGCCGCGCAGCGGGTTGGTGTGGCTGAACACGCGGTGGTCGGGCGAGATGACGATCTCGACGTCCTCGAGCTCGGCATTGGTGATCTTGACCGGCTCGGGGCTCAGCGTGATGTAGTAGTTGGTCGGTGCGCCGCTCTTCTCCGAGCCGTACTTCGGCGCGGCCTTGGAGTGCAGGCCGAGCACGCCGGCCAGGATGTCGGTGATCAGCTTGCCGGTGGCGATCGTGCCGTAGCCACCGATCGAGTGGAAGCGTACGCGGAACGCGGACGGCGGCAGCAGTTGCGGATTCGGCTCCGTCTCGAGCGCCATCAGCTCGGTCTCCGGATAACCGGCCCGCATCTTGGCCTGCAGCGCCGCGAGCGCCGGGCCAGGATCCTTGGCGAAGAACTGGCTGCCCAGGTAGACGAAGGGCACATTGCCCGTTTCCATGTTCTTGAAGGCGGCCACCAGGTGGCGCGGCTGCAGGTCGTGGGCCCCCAGGCCGAAGATCGCGGTCGTCATCTTCGGCAGCTGGCGCATGGCCGGAATGCCTGGATGGCGGATGCCGTCCGCGTTCTCGACCGCCTTGAACAGCGCCTGCGTGACGAAGCTGGCCAGCATGGTCGCTTCCGAACGCTCCAGCACCGTCACGGCCTTCTTGCCCTTCAAGGCCTCGACCAGCTCGGCTTCGGGGAAGGGCTGCAGCAGCTTGACCGACACGACGCCGACCTTCTTGCCCTGCTGGCGCAGGTAGGTCGCCACGGCTTCCGCGTCGTCTGTCACTGAGCCCAGGCCGACCACGACGGTCTCGGCGTCGTCGCACATGAAGGTCTGAACGGGCTTGTACTCGCGCCCGGTCAGCGCGGCGTATTCCTGCATCGCCTCGCGCACGAAGTGCGGCACCTCGCTGACGAAGTGCGTGCGGTGGTCGACCGACCCGGCCTGGAAGTCCGGCTGGTTCTGCACGCCGCCCGTGACGCCCGGATTGTCGACGTCGACCAGGGCCGGCACGAGCTGCCGCGTGCCCTTCTCGTGGGCGTTGATCCACTGCCGCCGCCACTGGCCGTGCATGGCCTCGGGCACCCAGGCCAGCGTCTCGGGCACCAGCGCCCCGGCGTTGTCCTTCTCGACGGCGTCGGCGTGGGATTCCAGCCAGGCGACGAGCCGGGTGATGTCGTCCGCCACGAACTCCGGGCGGTGACGCGCCACGTACAGCCTGAGCTGGAACACGCGGCCCTTGGCGCCGAACAGGATTTCCTGCGCGACCGTCGGCGCCTTGATGCGCCCCGCCGGGTCGCCGAGGAACTCGCGCAGCAGCTCGGGTTCGGGCATCAGCACTTCGCACATCATGTGGCTGGTGGCGAAGCCGTCCATCGCGTTGGCGACAGGGATCAGCGACATCGCGCTGACCTTGTAGGAGATGGCCGCGAGGTCCGCGGCTTCCTGCGGATTGGCGCCAAACAGGATCGTGTAGCCGGACTGCAGCAGCGCGTACACGTCGTCGTGCCCGGCCATGACGTTGAGCGCGTGCTTGGACACCACGCGGGCGGCGACCTGCAGCACGAAGCCGCCGACCTTCTTGCCGACCGTCACGTAGTGGGACTCGAGTCCGTAGAGGATGCCCTGGCTCGATGACGCGTTGGAAATGAACTTGCCGCCGGTCAGGGCAGCGCCCAGCGCACCGCTCTGGGCTGAATGCTCACCCTCCGGCTCGAAGAAGAACGGGTGCTTGCCCCAGACGTTGCAGCCGCCGCCGGCCCGGAACGCCTCGTAGAGTTCGGCGATTTCGGTGGAGGGCGTGATCGGGTACCCGATGACGCCGCCACAGACGTGACCCATGATCTCGGCAACTGCACCGTTGCCGTGGATCACGCCTGGGATGCCCGGAAATCTTGCAGTCATATCCCCTCTCCAAAACCGCGGAGCCACGGCTGCACGCTGCCCCGTATTGACCTTAGATTCAATCCGGAACACTACCGCCGGACTGCGATTTTCGACAAAAACCGCAGTGGGGCTCGGTTATTCGTTAATTATCAGTGAGTTACTTATTCCGGCAGAGGACCGAGGAAGTCCTGCTTGCCCACCTCGACGCCGTTGTGCCGCAACAGCGCATAGGTCGTGGTGGCGTGGAAGTACACGTTCGGCAGCACGAAGGCCGTGAGGTAGGGCAACCCCTGCATCGTGCGCGGGCCGTGGCGCGTCTGCCAGGTGACGCTGCGGTCTTCGGCCCCGACGAACTGCCCGGGCGTGAGGGTACCCAGGAACTCGACGGTCTTGTGCAGGCGCGCGATCAGTTCGGGGAAACTGGTCTCCGTGTCCTCGAACTTGGGCGCCTCGACGCCGGCCAGGCGCGCCGCGCCGAACTTGGCGATGTCGGAGGCGATCTGCACCTGCCTCGACAACGGGAACATGTCCGGGAACAGGCGCGAGTTCACGAGCACCGACGGATCGATCTTGCGGGCCTCGCAATGCGCTGCGCCCTTCTCGAGCAGGGTGGCCAGATTCGTCAGGCTGCGGGCGACCGGCGGAACGGTGGCGTCGAACATCGAGAGGCTCATGCTGCGGCTCCAGTGGGGATGTGGCAGCGCATCCTAGCAGCCCGGTTTGACTCTGTACCCCACGAGGCGGAAGCTGAAACAGTCACCAGGGAGGGAACGACATGAACAGGACAGGGATTTTCAGTGTGGCGCTGGGCGTGCTGCTGGCGGGTTCACTGGCGGCCTGCGCCAAGCCGGAAGCCGCCAAGCCCGTCGATACGGTCGCGGCCGCCGCCGCGGTCAAGGCCGATTTCCATCAGCTGGTAGAGCATTTCAACGGTCACAACGCCGAGAAGGCCGTAGCCCACGACACGCCCGACTACGTCGGGATGTTCCACGGCATGCCGAACGTGAACGGGCCGGAAGAGGACATGGCGATCACCCGGCAGCAGGTGGCCGATGCCGCCCTGAAGCTGGTCGTATCGAACGAGATCATCGACGTGGCCGCCTCCGGCGAGATGGCCGTGGTCCGGGCCACCTACGAGTACACCTTCACCGATCCGGCCACGCAGCAGCCGAAGACGGAACAAGGCAACTGGGTGCTGGGCTACAAGGCCCAGCCGGACGGTTCCTGGAAGACGAACTGGGGCGTGGTCTCGGACACGGGCCCTGCGTCGTAGGTGACATCCAGAATTCTTTCCGGAGGCAGCAGGGCCTAGGCTGTGACTTGCGATAAGCGTTCGTCACAGTGAGAAGGAGTTTGCCCATGAAACTGCCATTGGCCCTGCTGGTTTCCGGAATGCTGCTTGCCGCAAGCTCCGCGTCCGCGGCGGACAGCGGCGCCTTCATGGGCGTCGGCGTCGGGCAAGTCAATATCGAGATCGACGACCTGGCCGGCTCGGGCTACCAGTTCGACGAAAACGACACGGGCTACAAGCTGTTCGCCGGCTACAAGTTCATGCCGTGGCTCAGCGTCGAGGGCGCCTACGTCGACGGCGGCAACCCAGGCATCAGCGCCACTGAAGGCGGAGTCAGCGCGAAGCTGAACGTCGAGGTGCAGAGCCTGGTCGCATCCGTCATTTTCACGCTGCCGGTCGGCGACAACTTCGAGTTGTTCATCAAGCCCGGCATCGCCTACTGGGACGCGAAGACAACCGCCAGTTACAGCGATTCGTTCGGCAGTGATCGCGCATCCGACAGCGACGACGGCACCGCGTTCTTCATCGGTGGCGGGGCCGCGTTCAAGTTCAGCGAGAACTTCGGCATGCGCATCGAGTACGAATATTTCGAGGTGGCGCCGGAATACGACGACTACTACAACGAGTTCGTCGATACCTACGACGCTTCCGCGGGCTTCCTATCGGCGAGCTTCGTCTACTCGTTCTAGCCCGGACTCAGCGCAACTGGCTGTCCTTGCTGCCGCGCCGGTTATAGGGGCTGGTTGCCGACGACTGCTGGCGGTCGCGCTCTGCCTGGCATTCGACGCACAGTCGAACGCCGGGCACCGCGGCCCGCCGCGCTTCGGGGATGGCGTCCCCGCATTCCTCGCAGTGACTCAGGCTCGGCCCGCCCGCCAGCTGGGCGCGTGCGCGCGCGACGGCATCCTGGATGCTGTCGTCGATCTGCTGCTGTACCGCGCCATCCGCCGTCCACCCGCCTGCCATGGCCTTCGTGACCCCGCTGATGCATGCCAATCGCCGCCATTATGGGCGCATCTGGCGGGAAGTGCGCCTTGCCGGGCCGGGCTGTCCTGTGCAAGATCGCAGCGCAGCACCACTCCCCAGTAACCAGGAAGCGCCCGTGGCCAAGGCTGTTCTCGGCATTATCGGCGGTTCGGGCATCTACGACCTGCCCGGGCTGGAGGGACTCACGGAACGCCAGGTCAGGACCCCGTGGGGCGATCCCTCCGACGCCCTGCGCATCGGCCACATCGGCGACACCCAGGTCGTGTTCCTGCCCCGCCACGGCCGCGGCCACCGCATACCGCCGGGCGAGATCAACTACCGCGCCAACATCGACGCGATGAAGCGCGCCGGCGTCACGGACCTCGTTTCGTTCTCCGCCTGCGGATCCTTCAAGGAGGAACTCCACCCGGGCCTGTTCGTGCTGGTCGACAACTTCATCGACCGGACGGTGCGCCGCGAGTCGTCGTTCTTCGGCACCGGCTGCGTCGCGCACGTTCCATTCGCGCATCCGGTGGGCCCCGCGCTGCAGGACCTCGTCGCGCGCGCCGCCGATGCCGAGGGCATCGCTTACCGCCGCGGCGGCGCCGGGGTATGCATGGAGGGGCCGCAGTTCTCCACGCTCGCCGAGTCGCTGGGCTACAAGGCGCAGGGCTACGACACCATCCACATGACGTCCATGCCCGAGGCCAAGCTCGCGCGCGAGGCAGAGATCACCTACGCGGTGGTCGCGATGGTCACCGATTACGACTGCTGGCACGCCGAACACGAGTCGGTGGACGTCGCCAGTGTGATCCGAGTGATGGAAGGCAACCGCGGCAAGGCCCAGCGCCTGTTCGCCAGGCTCGCGCGCGACTTCCCGCAGCAGCGAATCCCCTGCCCCGCCGGATCCCACCGCGCGCTCGACGGCGCCATACTGACGCACCCTGAAGCGCGCGATCCCGCGGTCCTCGCGAAGCTCGACGCCGTCGCCGGCCGCGTCCTCGCGGCTCACTGAACGTCCCACTCCCGAGAACCTCCGTGGAAGCAAAGCTCCTGAACGACCTGCGTGCGGCGATCCGCACGATTCCCGATTACCCGAAGCCCGGCATCATGTTCCGCGACATCACGACGCTGCTCGGCGATGCGCGCGCCTTCCGCCGCGCAGTCGACGAGATGGTGCAGCCCTGGGCAGGCTCGAAGATCGACAAGGTGGCCGGCATCGAGGCGCGCGGCTTCATCCTGGGCGGGGCCGTCGCCCACCAGGTTTCGGCGGGCTTCGTGCCCATCCGCAAGAAGGGAAAGCTGCCGCACCAGACGATCAGCATCGCCTACTCGCTCGAGTACGGGCTCGACCACATGGAGATGCACTGCGACGCAGTTTCGCCCGGCGAACGCGTCATCCTGGTCGACGACCTGCTCGCGACCGGCGGCACGGCCGAGGCTGCGGTGAGCCTGTTGCGCCAGCAGGGCGCGGAGGTCCTCGGCGCCTGCTTCGTGATCGACCTGCCCGAACTCGGCGGCGCGAAAAAGCTCCGCGACATGGGCGTCCCTGTCCAGTCGCTGGTCGCCTACTCGGGTCACTGAGTCGCTGCATGCGCATCGGCGGCAAGCCCTACCGGACGATCTGGGTCGGCGACGATGGCTGGACCGCCGTGGTCATCGACCAGACCCGCCTGCCCTTCGAGTTCACGCTGCGCGAACTCAGGACGCTCGAACAGGCCGCCGAAGCGATCACCACCATGGTCGTGCGCGGCGCGCCGCTGATCGGCGTCACCGCGGCCTACGGCGTGGCGCTGGCAATGCACGCGGACAGCTCCGACGCCGCGCTTCTGCAGGCGGTCGAGACCCTCGGCCGGACCCGGCCTACCGCCGTCAACCTGCACTGGGCGCTCGCGCGCATGAAGTCCGTGCTGGCTGCGGTTCCCGCCGCTGAGCGCGTCGCCTGCGCCTGCCAGGAAGCGCAGCTCATTGCCGACGAGGACGTCGAGTGCTGCGCGGCCATCGGCCGGCACGGGCTCGCGATCCTGCGCGGTATCGCCGACCAGCGCGACGGCGAGCCCCTGCGCGTGCTGACCCACTGCAACGCCGGCTGGCTCGCCACCGTGGACTGGGGCACGGCGCTCGCGCCCGTCTACGCCGCTCACGAAGCGGGCATCCCCCTGCACGTGTACGTGGACGAGACGCGCCCACGCAACCAGGGCGCGTCGCTGACGGCCTTCGAGCTGGGCGCTCACGGCGTTCCGCACACCGTCATCGTCGACAACGCCGGCGGGCACCTGATGCAGCACGGCCTCGTCGACCTCTGCATCGTCGGCAGCGACCGCACCACGGCCCGTGGCGACGTCGCCAACAAGATCGGCACCTACCTCAAGGCCCTGGCCGCACGCGACAACGGCATTCCGTTCTACGTCGCGCTGCCGTTCTCGACCATCGACTGGTCGCTGACGGATGGCGTGGCCGGGATCCCGATCGAGGAACGCTCGCAGCGCGAGGTCACCCACCTCACCGGGCGGGCGGCCGACGGAACACTGACCGAAGTGCAGGTCACCGCGCCCGGCAGCCCCGCCGCGAACCCGGCCTTCGACGTCACGCCCGCCAGGCTCGTGACCGGCCTGATCACCGAGCGCGGCGTGGCGCCGGCCAGCACCGCAGGCCTGGCCGCGCTGTATCCCGAGAGGTCGCGAAGCCCATGACCACGCCCGCAGACCAAACCGCAGCCGCCGTGGTGGCGATCGCCCGGGCCATGGACGACGCCGGGCTTGCGCCGAACAAGTCCGGCAACGTGTCGTGCCGGACGGCTTCCGGCTTCCTGATCACGCCCTCGGGCTTGCCGTATCGCGAGCTGACGCCCGCGGACATCGCCGAACTCGACGCGAACGGCGAGATCAAGGCTGCGAGCCGCCGCCCCTCGTCCGAGTGGCGCATGCACACGGCCATCTACCGCGAGCGGCCTGAGGTGCAGGCGATCGTCCACACCCACAGCCCCAAGGCCACCGCGCTGGCCTGTGCGCAGCGTGGCATCCCGGCGTTTCATTACATGATCGCGCTCGCCGGCGGCGGCATCCGCTGCGCGCCCTACGCCACCTTTGGCAGCGACGAGCTGGCCGCCAATGCCATCGTGGCCCTGGAGGGCCGCAGGGCAGCGTTGCTCGCCAATCACGGCGTCATCGCGGTCGGCAGCTCGCTGCGCAAGGCCTTCGCGGCCGCCGTCGAAGTCGAGAACATGGCGGGGCAGTACCTGGCGCTGCTGGCGGCCGGCCTCGAACCGAAGGTTCTCGACGACGCCGAGATGGCGCGCGTGATCGACAAGTTCGCCGATTACGGGCGCTAGGACCCGCTTCGACCGCTAGGTAATGAACGCGACCACCGCGTCCGACCAGGCCTCCGGCTGCTGGTCGACGATGTCGTGCGTGCCGCCCTCCAGCTCGCGGTAGGCGAAGTCGGGACGCATGGTCGCGGCCCGCTTCGACAGGTCGTAGATGTCGTCACCGGTATTGGTGAGGATCAGCGTGCGCTGGCTCAGGCGCATGATCGAACTGGCGTGATCGTAGCGGTAGGCCGCGCCATGGCCCCAGGTGTAGGGACCGAGCCCCTGGTACTTCTCGACGACGATGCGCGTGATGATGGCCGGGTCCGGGTTCGGGCCATACATGCGTACGCGGGTCTCGAAGCTGTTCACGAGGTGTGAGCCGTCCAGCACCGGCTTGCCGCGGGCATGGCTGCGCTCGCTTCCTTCCAGGTACTTGGCACGCTCGGCCTCGGTGATCGGGAACGCGCCGTTCAGGACCAGTCGGCGCACGCGGGACGGAAACTGCAGCGCGACTTCCGTGGCCAAAAGCGCGCCGGTGTGATGACCCAGCAGGTCCGCCTGCGCGATTCCCAGGTGATCGAACACGGCGACGATCGAGCTCGCCCAGTCGTTGACGCGCGGGACGAACGACGTGGGATCGGAGAACCCGAAACCCGGCGTGTCGATGGCGACGAAACGGATGCCGCGCGCCACGAGCGGCTTGAATGCTGCCTCGAACTGCCGCGCCGATGCGGGCGACTGATGTAACAGCACCAGAGGAACCGCATTCCTGGGCGATTTCACGAGCCCCGCCGAATCGTGGAAGTGCACGAGACCGTGCGGTCCCCGCGCATAGCCGCGGCCCATGATGCCCTCGTACACCATGCCGCTGCGCGACTTGCTGCGGGTGCCTGCCTCTGCGGACGTAGCGGCGGCTGCGGTCGCCGCGGCCGCTGCGCACAGGCCCAGGAACTGTCGGCGATCGCTCATGGGAACTCTCCGGGTGGCCCTGCGCCTACCAGTTCTTCCTGCTCGTGAAATGGCGTGACGCGTCGGCGGAATCGGCGGGGATATAGCTCGCCTGGAGGTTGGGTCCATGACGCGGGACGTACTTCGAGTAGACCGGCATCAGCATCTCGATCGGCACGCCGGGCGGAAGCGAGCGCGTGCGCCGGAACTCGGCCATCGGGATGGTGGTAGTCACGAACTCCTCGTCGAACGAGCGCGCCCTCGCCACGATCTTGCCGGCCGGGCTGAAGATGGCCGTGTCGCCACAACCCGAGAAAGCCGGGAATCCCTGCTGCTCCGGCGACAGGGACTGGTTGCAGACCACGCTCCAGAGGCGGTTGTGCTGTGAGATGACCTGCGCTTCCTCGACGTTGTAGCCGCCCGAGGACGAACTGAGGCGAAGCTCCAGGCCCTTCATGGCGTGCGCGCGCATGACGTCCGGCTGGCCGGGCGTGATCGAGCACGAGATGTTGCCGATGTCGGTGCGCGCGATCGGCAGCACGGCGTCCTCGCCATACATCTCCCGGTAGCGGTCCAGAACGTCATAGATCGAGGTCGTGAACAGGTCCCAGCCCGGCATGAACCCGCGGCCGTTGTTGGTCTTCCAGTGGTTCGCGACGACGCTGCCATCCGGGCCGATCAGAATGCCGTTGAGCAGCAGGTGGCCGGGCCACGCCGGGTCGCGCGCATAGGTGCCAAAGCTGATGTAGCAGTTGTACTGCTTCGCCTTCCTGCCCAGCGCCTCGGTCTCGGGTCCCGGAATGTCGATTGCGACCCGCAACGCTTCTTCGCGCGTCCACGGATTCCAGCCCATGATCGGCTGCTCATGAAAGCACACCAGGTCCTGCGGACCCGGAAAGCCGTTTGCCGCATCGATCAGGTCGATCATGTGATCGAGGTTGGCCTTCATCTCGCGGGCAGGCTTCCTGGTATCGCGAACTGCACGCAGGAATGACTGCACCGCGGTCACGCGCAACATGTCCTTGCGCAAGGGCACGGTGGCGTACTTCCCGTCTGCTGCAACGCCGACGTCGCCTCCCGTCGTGGCCGCGCGTGCCGCGCGTGGCGCGCCGCCGCCCAATGCCATCGCGGCTGCGCCGAGCGCGCCTGCGGTCAGGACCTGCCGCCGCTGGACGGACTCTGGAGATTCCCTGTCGCCGTTGCTCATCGTGCCCACCCTCTGTTGAGATCCGATCACCCGACTACCGAAACGCCTGGCTATTGCCACGCGCCGCCGGTCACCTGGCGGTCGAGGAATGGCTTGACGTCCGCGACCGTCTGCTCAGGACGCTCGATGTGAAGGAGGTGGCCGCCTCCGTCATAGAGGATCTTCTGCGTGCTCCGGGCGTTCTTCATGGCGTCCACGAACGCCTGTGCCGTATCGGCGGACAGTGCCTTGCTGGTCGCTCCCCAGAGCACGAGTGCCGGCGCGCGGACGTGGCTGAGCACACGCTGCGGGTTGCCCCGTTCGTACATCCGCGTGGCAACGAAGGCCTCGCGATCCCGGCCGACGACGTTCGCGTAGTCGGTCTTGCGCTGGACGATCTCTGGCGTCACCTTGCTGGGGTCGTTGATGATCGAGTTGAGCATCTTTGCGGTCATTTCCGTGGTCGTCACCCGGGGCGTGAAGACCGCTGCGGGATTGCGGGCGCGTTCGGAGGTGCCTCCACGACCGCCATATTCGACGCCCGCGGAATTCGACAGGACCAGTGCGGCCACGCGGTCCACGCGGGTGCCCGCGTAACGGAACGCGACGAGCCCGCCATACGAGGTGCCGGCGATCGCGAAGCGCTCGATCCCGAGGTGATCCATCAGGCTGTCGACCAGCATCAGGTAACGGTCGATCGAGTAGTTGCCGCTGGGCACCGGGCCGGTGAGACCGAATGCCGGCAGGTCCAGGCGGATGACCCGGTAACTCTTGCTGAGCACCTTCACCCAGCCGTCCCAGTCCTTCAGGTCACCGACCGAACTGTGCACCAGCAGGATCGCCGGCCCGGCTCCCTGGTCCTTGTAGTGAACACGGATACCATCCGCCCCTTCCAGGACGACGAACTTCGAGTCCGCGTCAGCGTACTTCGCAACGATCTCGTCGTACGTGATCGTTCCCGCGGACTGGGGCTCGCACGGTGCAGCGGCCGCAGGCGCCTGTGCGGACGCAGCAAGCGGCGCAAGGCCCATGACCCCAGCCAGCAGCAAGACAGGTGTGCAGAACGTCTTCATCGTGGTCAGTCTCCTGGCCGGCATCCGGCCCGTGCTCCCATTACTCCGTACGCTCATCCTTCACGAGGTCCGTGAGGAACGCCTCGACGGTCCGCGCAGTCGGCTCCGCAAGGTCGACATGCATCGTGTGGCCGCCACCCGGCTGCACGACCTTGCGCACCGCGCGGGAATTCTTGACGGCGGATGCGAACGCATCGCCCGTCTCCTGGGAAAGTGCCTTCTCCGCCCCGCCCCACAGCACCAGCACTGGCGCACGCACGTGCGCGAGTACGCGCAGCGGATCGCCGCGAACGTACTGGCGAATCATGATCGCGGCCTCCTCGGCGCGGCCCTCGGCGTTCATGACGTCGTATTTGCGATCGAGCATCGCCTCGGACACCAGCTCCGGGTTCGAGAACGACGCACGGAGTCCCTTGGCGATGAACTCCCGCGTGACTGCTCCGGTGGTGGTGGCCTTGTAGTAGCTCTTCTCGCCGGTCTTCGGGTCGACCGCCTGCTTGCCGTACTCGATGCCGGCCGAGTTCATGATGACCAGTCCGGTAACGCGACCGGTTCGTGTCGCCGCATATCGAAACGCGATGGGGCCGCCATAGGAGACCCCGGCAAGCGCAAACCGCTCGATTCCCAGCTCATCCATCAGGCCGTCGATCAGCGACAGGGATCGATCGATCGAGTAGTTCCCGTTGCCGATGGCGCCACTGATTCCAAAGCCCGGGAGGTCGAGCCGCACGACACGGTGGTGGAGCGCGAGCACCCGCGCCCAGCCGTCCCAGTCCCACAAGTCGCCCATCGACCCGTGGATCAGCAGGATCGCGGGCCCCTGGCCCTGGTCCTTGTAGTGCAGGCGCACGTCGTCGATCAGCGCAAAGCGGGAGTCCTTGTCGGCGTACTTCGCCTCGAGTTGCTCGTGGGTCAACCGCAGCGGCGCGTCCGCTGCCATCGCTGGCGTCGACGGGACGGCCAGCGTGGCGACCGTCAAGGCGAGTGCAAGCACCGCGCCCCTCAGTTCACGCCGCATCACTTCGCGCCACCGATCTGACTGTCGAGGAACGCCTTTACATCCGCGGCGGTCTGCTCCGGGCGCTCGATGTGCATGAAGTGACCGCCACCTTCATAGATGACCTTCTTGACGCTCCGGGCGTTCTTCAGCCCGTCCACGAACGCCTGCGCCGTGTCTGTCGACAGCTGCTTGCTGCCGCCACCCCACAGCACGATCGCCGGCGCCCGCACATGGCCGAGCACCCGCTGCGGGTTGCCGCGCTCGTACATCTGCGTCGCAATGAAGGCCTCACGGTCGCGACCAACGACGTTCGCGTAATCGGTCTTGCGCTGAACCATTTCCGCAGTCACCTTGGCGGGATCGTTGATCGAGCGCAAGAATCCGTCCTTGATCATTGCCGTCGTCTTCAACTGCGGCGTGAACACCGCCGCGGGATTCCGAACGCGCTCCGTGGTGCCGCCTTTGCCGCCGTACTCGATCCCTGCGGAGTTCGTAAGGATCAGGGCAGTCACCCGATCAACGCGTGTGCCGGCATAGCGGAAGGCGACGAGCCCGCCGTAGGAGGCTCCCGCGATCGCGAATCGATCGATGCCGAGATGGTCCATCAGGCTGTCGACCAGCATCAGGTAACGGTCGATCGAGTAGTTGCCGCTGGGTACCGGCCCCGTCAGGCCGAAGGCCGGCAGGTCGAGCCGGACTACCCGATAATTCCTGCCCAGGACCTGGGCCCAGACATCCCAGTCCTTGAGATCGCCGCCCGAACTGTGCACCAGCAGCACCGCGGGACCGGACCCCTGGTCCTTGTAGTGGACCCGGATTCCGTCGGCGCCTTCCAGCACGACGAACTTCGAGTCGGCGTCGGCGTACTTCGCCACGATCTGGTCGTAGCTGATGGTTCCAGCGGATGTCGGTTCGCAGGGCGCGACGGCGGCGGCCGACTGGGCGGTTGCGGCGACTGACCACACACTCATCGTGCCGGCCAGGAGCGCGATCACGAGGCGCACGCTAAGGTGCCTCCATCATGGAAATGAGTTCCTTGTTGAAGGCCTGCGGCTCTTCAAGGAATGGCGAATGGCCCGAATCGGCAAACACCACCACGCTCGCGTGGGGCAGCTTTGCCGCCAGCGCCCGATGCGCGTCGACGTTGCGTGTCGCATCGTGGGCACCGATCGCAAAGCGCACCGGCAGCGTCAGCTTGCCCTCGAGGCCCGCATTGTCGACGGGCATGCTTCTCATGGCGACGCGCACGTAGGCCGGCAGCATCAGGCTGGCCTGCACCAGCTGCCGCGTGTCCGCCGGTGCCAGCGTCTTGTAAGCCAGGATGCTCTGGGACCACTCGGCCGCCTCGATCTGCCCGGGGATGTCCGGGGTCGCGGCGGCACGGCCGTAGCGCGCGAGCTGCTCAGGCGAGACGCCGCCGGCCATCGATCCCGCCGGAACGATCCCGCCGCCGCTGCCGACCAGCATCAGCCCCCGGATCTTGCCGGTCCCGTGGACCGCTACGTAATGCACCGCGACGGTGCCGCCAAATGACCAGCCCACGACCAGCGGGCGATCGAGTTTCTGTGCCTCGATCACGCTCTTCACGTCGTCGGCCCAGCGCTCGCGAGTGGCGTAGGCGGCAGGTTCCCAGGGCTTGCCGGAGCCACCGTGGCCGCGCAGGTCGAACGCGACGAGGTGGAAGCGGCTGCACAGGGCCGGCGTGAACTGCTCCTTGAAGCTCAGATAGCTCTGGCCGAAGCCGTGGATCAGCAGCACGCCGGGCGCCGTCGCCGACCCGCAGTCGGTCACTGCCAGCGGCACGCCGTCCGTCGCGGCGACGAAGCCGTGCCACAGCTCTGCCGGCCCGTCCGCCCGTGCCGGCGCGGAGAGAGCAGCGCTTGCCGCGAGAGCCCATAGCAGACGTTGCATGACTTGCATTCCAGCTACTCCAGTGTGTTCAGGACTTCGATCGCGACGCGCTCGGCTGACTCGAGCGCTGCTTCCATGCCTCGATTCGCGAGTGCGGTGTGCTCGCCGCAGAAGAACAGGCGCTGATGCGGCGCGGCCATGGCTGGCAGGAAGCGCGTGACCTGGCCCGGCTTGAAGACCGACATGTCGCCCACGTTCCAGGGATCGAGGGACCAGGAGTGCACGGCCGCAAGCTCGAGTTTCCCCTTGGCCGCCGGCCGGATGCGCTCGATCTCTCGCAACACCATCTCGCCTGCGGCCTTTGGCCCCATGCGGTCCCATTGCAGGCCGCGGCGGCCGCGCCCCCAGACCATGAAGCTCGACACATCATTCTCGGTCGCGCCGAAGCGCTCGGCAGTGATCCAGCCCGCCGGCCCATCGGTCCACATCGACGGTGCGAGCCCGTCGTCGAGCCAGAACGGCTTGCGCGGCACGACGATCATCTGGGTCATGTTCTGGTAGCCCAGCTGATGGACCGCCTCGTGCTGGACGCCCGACAGTCCCGGCGTGATGCGCAGGTAGCGCAGCGCGGAAAACGGCAGGGAACTGACCACTGCCCGCGCCTTCACGCGCTCGCCTGTGGCCAGCGTGACGGTGGCGCCCGACGCGCCGGCCTCGATGGCAACCGCTTGCGCGCCCAATCGAACGGGGCCGCGCAGCGCGGCGGCCATGGCCTCCGGCAGGCGCTGGTTACCCCCCTTCGCCGCATACAGGACCGGCTTGCCGGATGACGTCGACACAGTGCGCGTCCACGCGTCGATGAACGCGAACATGAGGTTGCCCATGTCGTGGGCCGTATCGCCGTAAGCGGGGACTGTGTTGAACGTCAGGTCGATGACGTGCTCATCGATGCCCTTGCTGACCAGGAAGTCGTGCAGAGAGATATCGTCCGCGCGATGCGAAGGCTCGTACCAGTTGTCCGAAGGCTTCAGGGGACTCAGCGCCGGATAGCGTGCCGGGAGGTAAGCCCAGGGCATCAAAGCCTTGTAAGGCTCGGGCAGCACGTTGCGCGGCGAGCGCAACCATTCGTCGGGGGAGACGATCTTCCCGTCGAGCACCAGCAGCTGGCTCGCGTTTCGCCTGAAGCGCGGCAACACGTCTTCCAACTCGACCTTGCAGCGCCTGGCCGCGTCGAGCCAGCGCCCATAGCCGGCGCTCGCGGTGTTGCCGCCCAGTTCAGGGTAGCCCGGCAGGTCGAAGCGCGTGAAGACCCGGCCGCCCACGCGCGTACGCCCCTCGAGCACGCACACGCGCAGGCCGGCGTCCTCCAGCATGGCCGCAGTGCCGAGCCCGGACAGGCCAGCCCCGAGGACGATCACGTCCGGATCCGACCCGCCCTGGGCATACGCCACCGAACGCAGGACGGACGGCGTGACCAGCGCACCCAGAGAAGCTGCGGCCAGAGTGAGCGCCTCGCGGCGCGTGAACTGCCTGGAATCGGTGTTGCTCACAAATACCTCGCGGGCCACGCCGTACTGGAAACAGCATCATGTACGATTCGAGTGCTTCTACAAGATCGGCCGTCACTCAAAAAGTTATCGCGCCGATCTAAAAGTCATATCAAGGGGAATGACGATGCGTCCAGCTACGAAAGCATTGCTCCTGAGTGTCGTCGCGGTGGTGGCCGCCGGCGTGGCGTGGCTCGCGGTGACCTCGAGCGGGGCGCTCGAACTCGACCGTCAGGAACTCGCGCGGCGCTATGCGCTGCCCACGTCGAAATTCGTGACCGTGGACAAGACGCCGATCCACTACGTCGACGAGGGCCAGGGCCCCGTGGTCGTGCTGATGCCGCCGTCGTTCATGAACCTGCGCGCCTGGGATGGCGCCGCCGCGGACCTGTCGCGTGACTTCCGCGTGATCCGCCTGGATTTCCCGCTGGTGGGACTGTCAGGCCCGGATCCCGGCGGGGATTACTCCACCGAGCACTTCCTGCAACTGCTGCACGGCCTCATGCAGACGCTTGAGGTGCCGCGCTTCAGCCTGGTCGGCACTTCCTCGGGTGGCACGATTGCGTTCCAGTACGCCGCGCGCTGGCCTGAACAGGTCGAGCGGCTCGTGCTCATCAACAACGCCGGCCTGCCGCGCAGCGCGGCCACCGACCCGAACCGCGCACGCGGCAGCGCGCTGTCACGCTGGCTGCTGGCGAAGTACAAGCCGCGCAGCTACTGGCAGGAAAGCCTGGACTCGCAGATGGGCAGCGGCAAGCCAGCGCCGGAGTCCGTGGTCACGATGGTGTACGACCTGAACCGCCGCAGCGGCATCGGCGGGGACGGGTTGCTGATGATGAAGCAGTTCCGCTCGCTGGACCCCCAGGCGGTGCTGTCGAAGGTGCGGGCACCGACGCTTATCCTCTGGGGCAAGCGCAACATCACGCTGTCGCATCTCGAGGCTGACGTCTTCGAGCACTGGCTGACGGGCGCGCCATCGATGGTCCACAAGTACGACGAGCTCGGCCACTACCCCTATATCGAGGCACCGGAACTCGTCGCGGGGGACATCCGGGCCTTCCTGCGCGGCGAGCGCGACGGCGAACTGGCGCAGACGACGCGCGTTCCGTACGTGAAGCCGGAACCGGCAGTGAAGCAGGAGTAGCCGGAACGGGCCGTCGCCGGTTCATTAGGCGACGGCCACCACCAGGCCTGGCCTAGGCGGCCTTTCCGAGCGCCAGCGCCTGCACGTCCCCGGCCGAGAGCCGTTGTCCGCCAATGGCCCAGTCGCCGCTCTCGAACTCGTTGATACGTACCCAGGTCACGGGCCGCAGGTTCTCGCCTTCCACGGCGACCATGGCGTCAGTGACCTTCTCGATCAGCTTCTGCTTCTGCTCGGGCGTGAACACGCCCTTGATCACGTCGATCGTCACGAGTGGCATGTGATTTCTCCCTTCACTTGCTGAGTTTCAACTTCAGGTGCTGGATGACTTCGCCCATGGGTCCGCTTGGGCTGAACTCGACGGCCTCGTAGTCCTCGTCGACCCAGACCGTGTGGCCAGGCGGCCAGTAATAGGCGTCGCCGGCGCTGACCCGTTCCTGGCGACCATCGGCATAGCGCACGTTGATCGACCCCTTGACCACAGTGCCCCAGTGCGGACACTGGCAGAGGTTCTGTGGCATGCCCTCCAGGAGAGGGGTCGCGTCCGCTCCCTTTGGAAAGCGGATGCGGGCAACGTTGAGGTCACCCCAGTCCTGCGCCTGGATGCAGACACCGCCGGCCTCGAGGCGGGTCGGCATCTCCGTCAGTGGCTGTCTCACGTCGGTCTCCTTGTCGGTCGCGCAGGCGCCCTGCCTGCGGTTGAACCCGTTGTACGCACTGCGGTCGGCCGGCGCTTGGAGACGGCATGGAGATTTCCTGGAGCTTGATGGGCGCCGGCGTCCCGGCTGATCTATCCTCGACGCCGTGACCTATCTGTTCGGCGGCTTCGAACTGGACCTGGCCCGCGTCGAACTTCGCGCGGAGGGCCAGCCATGCCCGATAGAGCCGCAGGTGTTCGCGCTGCTCGCCTTCCTGGTCGAAAACCGCGAACGGCTGGTGTCCAGGGAAGAGTTGTTCGAGAAGGTCTGGGACGGCCGGGTCGTCAGCGACTCGGCGCTGGACAGCCGGGTGAAGTCGGCGCGCAGGGCTCTGGGCGACGACGGCAAGGCCCAGCGATTCATCCGGACGATCCACGGCCAGGGCTTCCGGTTCGTGGCGGACGTGACCGAGGCGACCGCCGTCTCGCTGCTCGCGGGCGCCCAGCCCCTGGCTCCGGGTATCGCCCTTGATGCGTCGTCGCGGCCCTCGATCGCGGTGCTGCGCTTTCGCCCGGTCGGGAACGCAGGCGCCGGCGCCACGATCGCCGACGCCCTGCCCCACGACCTGATCACGGAGCTCGCTCGCCTGCGCTGGTTGTTCGTCACGGCCCGGGGCTCGTCGTTCCGGCTTGAGGCCGCGGACCCGGATATCACCGAAGTCGGCCGCGTACTGGCCGTGCGCTACGTCCTGACCGGCACGCTGGAGGTGAGCGGCCGCCAGCTCGCCGTGATGGCCCGGCTCTGCGATACGCGCGATGGCGGGATCGTCTGGGCCGAACGTTACACGGGCGCGATCGACGACGTGCACGCCGTGCGCGCCGAGATCCGCTCGAAGATCCTCACGGCGCTCGAGATACAGATCCCGCTGCACGAGGCTGCGCAGGCGCGCCTGACGGTCTCGGACAACCTGGACGCTTGGGCGGCCTACCACCTCGGCCTGCAGCACATGTATCGCTTCAACCGCCAGGACAACACGCAGGCAGCAGCGCTGTTCAGGCGCGCAGTCGCGCGGGACCCGGACTTCGCACGCGCGCACGCCGGGCTGTCCTTCGTGCATTTCCAGAACGCCTTCATGCGCCAGACGGACGACATCCGTGGCGAAATCTCGCTGGCCCGCGAATGCGCCCAGCGCGGACTCGACCTCGACCCGCTCGACCCGTTCGTCAACTTCACGATGGGGCGCAGCTTCTGGCTGGAGGGCGACCTCGACAGCGGCCTGACCTGGCTCGAGCGCGCGACGTCGCTGAGCCCCAACTACGCGCAGGGCATCTATGCCCGTGGCTGGACGGAGGCGCTGGCCGGCAGCGGGCGCGAGGGCCGCGACCACGTCGACCTCGCGATGCGCCTGAGCCCCCTGGACCCGCTGTACTACGCGATGCTGG
>JADZCS010000076.1 GCA_020851435.1 Gammaproteobacteria bacterium
GGGTGCCACAGAGGTACACAAGGGGGGTCTGACCCCTCCTATCGTTCGACGGCCTGCTGGCGCCTGGGGTATCTTGACGCCCCTTTCCTCCCTAAAGAAGTCGGAGTTCACCATGTCCCCGTTGTCCCGCGCCGTCGCCGCCCTCGCCCTGCTCGCCCTGGCAGCCTGTTCGCAGCAGGGGCCTGCTGAGAAGGCCGTGGACGCCGCGGAGAGCGCGCTCGCAGCGGTGCATGAGGACGCGGTCAAGTACGTGCCGGACGAGTACAAGGCCGTGAAGGCCGACCTGGATCGCGCCCGCGAGTCCATCAAGGCCGGCAAGTATGCCGAGGCCCTGGATGCCATCGCGAAGGTTCCGGAGCGCGCCTCGACGCTGGCGACCCACGCCGCCGAAGCCAAGGCCACGCTGGCCGAGAAGCTCAAGGGCGACTGGAAGGGCCTCACCGACACCGTGCCGGGCATGGTCAGCTCCGTGGAGGCCAAGCTGGCCGAGCTGTCGGCCACGAAGAAGCTCCCCGAGGGCATGGACAAGGCGCTGCTGGATGATGCCGCGCTGACCCTGACCCGGGCCAAGGAGGCCTGGGCGACGGCGAACGAGAAGTTCGCTGCCGGCGATTATGAGCAGGCTGTAGCCAACGCCCTGGGCACCAGGACCCTGACCCAGAAGCTGATGGTGGTCCTGGGCATGGCCCCCGCCGAGGAAGCCCCGGCCGAGGCGCCGGCCGCCCCTGCGCAAGCCCCGAACTGAGTCCGGCGCCCGAGTCGGATATCATTAGCGACCCTTTGATGACCGCCCCCGCCCACGGGGGCTCCCCTGCAGGAGACTGAATCGTGGCCTACGCACCGCTCAACCCCATGGATCTGTACGACGTCCGCTCGATGCTCTCGGAAGACGAGCAGATGGTGCAGGACTCGGTCGCGCGGCTGGTCGACGACAAGATCATCCCGGTCATCCAGAAGCACTTCGAGAACCACACCTTCCCGCGCGACCTGGTCGGCGAGATCGCCGCGCTCGGGCTGTTCGGCAGTTCGATAGAGGGTTACGGCTGCGCAGGCATGAACGCCGTCTCGTATGGCGTGATCTGCCAGGAACTCGAGCGCGGCGACTCCGGCATCCGCAGCTTCGTCTCGGTGCAGTCGTCGCTGTGCATGTACCCGATCTACACCTACGGCAGCGAGGAGCAGAAGCAGAAGTACCTGCCGCGCATGGCCACGGGCGAGCTGATCGGCTGCTTCGGTCTAACCGAGCCGCACGGCGGTTCCGACCCGGCCAACATGAAGACCCACGCCAAGCGCCGCGGCACGGACTGGGTGATCAACGGCTCCAAGATGTGGATCACCAACGCGCCGATCGCCGACCTGTGCGTAGTGTGGGCGATGACCGACGAGGGTGTTCGCGGCTTCATCGTCGAGCGCGGCACGAAGGGCCTCGCCACGCCGGAGATCGAGAACAAGTTCTCGCTGCGCGCCTCGGCGACCGGGGCGCTGTTCTTCGAGGACGTGGTGGTTCCGGCCGAGAACATGCTGCCGGGCAGCGTCTGCGGCCTCAAGGCGCCGCTGTCCTGCCTGACCCAGGCGCGCTACGGCATCAGCTGGGGCGTCATCGGCGCCGCGCAGGCCTGCCTTGCGCAGCTGATCGACTACACCAAGGACCGCGTCCTGTTCGGCCGGCCGCTCGCCGCGAACCAGGCCATCCAGATCCGCCTCGCCGAGATGGCGCGCAAGATCACGAACGCGCAGCTGATGTCGCTGCAGCTCGGCCGCCTCAAGGACGCCGGCAAGATGACGCCGTCCCAGGTGTCGCTGGCCAAGTGGAACAACTGCCGTGCCGCGATCGAAGTCGCGCGCGACGCGCGCGACATGCTCGGCGGTGCAGGCATAAGCGCGGAGTACGTGCCGATCCGCCACGCGCTCAACCTCGAGAGCGTGATCACTTACGAAGGCACCGAGACGATCCACCAGCTCACGATCGGGCGCGAGCTCACCGGGGTTAATGCCTTCTGAAGGCACCGGAGGGGTGTCGGCGGGCTGAAACGTCTCAGGGGGTAGGGGTTCCCCGGTACGTCTCATGGGGCGGAGGGGTCAGACCCCTCCGAGGGGTCTGACCCCTCGGGCACTCCACGCGTAGTAAACGCAGAAGGGGCCAGGCCGCAAGGCCTGGCTCCTTCTTTATGGCGCTACGCAATCACGGAATCGCGTCGAACCCCGGCACCAGCGTCGGCGTCGCGGTGCCCGCGGCAGGCAGCGTGGTGTTCGCGAGCTGCTCGGCGGTGTTGTCGCCCCAGGCGTACATTGATCCATCGGCCAGCAGGGCCAGCGAGTAGGCCTTGCCACCGGCCGCAACCGTGATCGCGTTGACGACGCCCGTCGCGGCTGTCAGCACGTTGCGCGCGGTCTTGGTGCCGTCGCCGATCTCGCCCGATGCGTTCGCGCCGGCGCCGCGCACGCTGCCGTCGCTGTAGGCGACCAGCAGCTGCGCATCGGCCGACGATGCATCGACCGCGTTTGTCGCGATGCCGTAGGGCGAGACGACGTCGGTCGTGACCACCGTGCCGAACCCGAGCTGCCCCGAGGAATTCTCGCCCCAGGCGAGCAGCAGCCGGCCGGCAGTAACCGCCGAGGAGATATCCGCGCCGGCGCGCACCAGGACCACGCCCGTCGCGATCTCGACGGGGCTGCGCCGCAGGCGTATGTCGCCGGTGCCCAGCTGGCCCGAGCCGTTCGCGCCGAAGGCCAGCACGCGCCCGTCGGACAACAGCACCAGGTTGTGGTCGTTGCCGGAGGCAGCGGACACCGCGTTGGCGATGCCGGGAACCTGGGTCGGTGTCAGCGCGCTCACGCGGCCGCCATTGCCGAGCTGGCCAAGGTCGTTGAGGCCCCAGGCGTAGACCGTCCCGTCATTGAGGATGGCCAGCGAATGGGCGCCGCCAGCCGACACATACACGGCAGGCAGCGGCAGCGTGATCTTGGTGGGCGTGAGCCTGGAAATGGCGTCGCCCAGTCCGAGCTGGCCCGACGAATTGCGGCCCCAGCCATAGACGTCGCCGTTGTCCAGCAGCGCCAGCACGTGCAGCGCGCCGACGGACACCTGCACGGCCGTGCGGCCGGCGGGCAGCGTGACCTGGCCCGGCACCTCGTTGGGAACGCTGGTCGTGCCGTTGCCACGCTGGCCGTCGTTGTTGTTGCCCCAGGACCATAGCGTGCCGTTGGACTTGCGCACGACCACGAAGCCCTCGGCGGGAGCCAGCGTACGCCCGGCGCCGACCTGCGCCGGCAGGGCGGGCGGCGCGCTCGCCGCAGGGCTCACCACCGTGAGCGTCACCTCGCTGCTGGTCACCGTGCCGCGCGGGTTGGTCACCACCACCGAGTAAGCGGCCCCGGAGTCCGCGAGCGTCATCGCAGGTGTCGTGTAGATCGCGCCCGTCGCGCCGTCGATCGGCGTCGTGCCGCGACGCCACTGGTAGCTGAGGCCACCGCCCACCGCGACGACGCTGAAGGTCGCGCCCCGCCCGTCGGTGGTGACCTGACTCGCGGGCTGGTACAGGATCGACGGCGTGCTGGTGACCGTGAGCGTCACAGGGTTGCTGAACACGGCGCCCGCGCCGTTGACCACCGCGACGGTGTAGACCGCACCGTCATCGGCGGCGACGGTGGCGGCCGTGGTGTAGGTCGCGCTCGTAGCGCCGCTGACGATCAGGTCGTTCCTGAGCCACTGGTAGGAAATCGTGCCGCCGCCCGTGGCGGCCACCGTGAACGTCGCCGTCGCGCCCAGCGCGACGGTCTGCGCGACGGGCTGGGTGGTGATCGTCGGTACGTCGACGACGGTCACCTTTGCGTCCTTGCTGGTCACGGACTTCTTGCCGCCGGTCACCACGACCGAGTAGACATCGCCGGAGTTGGCCAGCGTCAGCGCCGGCGTCGCGTAGGTCGAGCGCGTGGCGCCCTCGATGGCCACGCCGTTCCTGCGCCACTGGAATGACAGCGGCGCAGGTCCCTTGGCGCCCACCGCGAGGTAGCTTGAAGCGCCGACGAAGCCCGTGAAGTCGGCCGGCTGGTCGGTGATCGCCAGGCTCTCGGTCTGGCTGCCGCAACCGCCGAGCAGCGAGGCTGCGGCAGCGAGCAGGAGCGTCAGGGCCAGCGAAGCGCCCCGCGTGGGGCGCAGCAAGTTCCAGGTCGACAGCATCGGAATTCCTCTCGGGGCGGCCGCAGCCGTGGCAGGCCGCCAGTGCGTAAGGGGTGCATGGTACCAAATCGGCCTCCCCGGCCGGGCGCCAGCTGAGCATCAGACCCCGGGCCGGCAGCCCGGTTCCGCGTCGGGACCGCCGGCGTTAGCAGATTCTTAGCAATTCCCGAGCGGCCATTTAGTAAACGCCGGCAGGGGCTCGACGCATCCTGTTTCCCAGCAGCCGCCGAGCCCGGTGGCAGGACCCAGGGAAGGAAGCGACATGAACACGACACTCAAGAGCCTGATGCTGACCCTCGCCATGCTGACCGCCCACGCGGCCTGCGCAGACGACCCGGCCGTCGAGCGCGGCCGCTACCTGGTCAAGATCGGCGGATGCAACGACTGCCACACGCCAGGCTATGCCCAGTCAGGCGGCAAGGTGCCCGAGGCCCAGTGGCTCAGCGGCGTTCCGCTCGGCTTCAACGGCCCCTGGGGCACGAGCTACGCCAGCAACCTGCGCCTCAGCGCGCAGAACATCACCAGCGCCGAACAGTGGCTCGCCTATGCGCGCGCCCCTCGGCGCCCGCCCATGCCGTGGTTCGGGCTGCGTGACATGTCCGACGCGGACCTGAAGGCGATCTACGCCTACCTGCGCAGCGCCGGCCCCGCCGGCTCGGCCATGCCGGCCGCCCTGCCGCCCGGCAAGACGCCCACGACGCCCTACATCGTGTTCGTGCCGCAGGAACCGGCGAAGTTCGCTGCCAGCCGGTGAAGGCTACTGGACATGCTCGAGCCGCAGCGGCCGCTCCACCTCCAGGCGGAAGCGGCCGCGCCCGGTTTTCTGCATGCGGATGAACGGGCAACGTTCGACCAGGCGGCGGCGCAGCAGGATCAGGCGCGCCTCGAGGTTCTCGCTGAGCTCGGGCAGGCGGATGTCCGGATCGAGGCGCAGCTCGCGGTTGGTGAAGTCCCTGCGCCGGCCGGCCGCGTGCTCGCGCAGCAGCTTCCAGGCGATGGCGCCGGCGACGCCCTTGATCAGGTAGTCGCCGTCGACGAACAGGGAATCGTCGGCGCCGTAGTGCCGGACCTCCGCCGCCGCACCCTGGGGTTCGGCCTGCGTCGCGGCCGTCGCGGCTGGTTCGTCGGCGCCCTCGACCGCACACTGCAGGGCCTGGATCGACGGACCGAGCTGCGCGGCGAGCGTCACCAGGGCGTCCTCGTCTTCGTGACCGAAGCGGCGGGATTCGGGACTCTCGACGTACAGCACGCCCACCAGCTGCGCGCCCGCGCAGATCGGCACGGCGAGCTGGCTGCGCGCCTCGGCGAGGCCGTGGAACGGGATCTCCGGCCCCAGCGGCGCGCCCTCGGGATCGGCTGCATAGCGGTCGCGCGTCGCGCGCGTGTAGAGGTACTCGGGCGCCATGAAGGTGATGCGGATGGGCACGCGCTGCTGCGCAGCCGTGCCGATCACGCCCTCGCCGATGCGCAGCTCGGAGCCCACCGCGGATTCCTCGTAGCCGACGCTGGCGAGCGTATAGAGCCGCTGCCCGTCGGCAGCGGGCATCAGCAGGCGGGCATGCGTCACCGCGAGCTGCTCACGGATGCCATCCATGAGCGCGGCGCACAGCGACTCGAGATCCGTGCTTCCCGCCAGGCGCGTCGACAGCACGCGCAGGGCGGCGAGCCGGTTGAAGCGCTTCGGCGGCGGGCAAGGCGCCTTGCCCGGCACCGCCTCTATCGACTCCACGCGATAGACGTCGGAACCGAGCAGGCGGAACACGGCCGACATGCCCTCGTGCGAGGCGATGCCCGCGAGGCGAGCCTTCATGCTCTCGAACAGCGGCCCCTCGGTCTCGGTACGCAGGTAGCTGAGCCGCAGCATGTGCTGGACCGCCGTGTCTGGATCCATCACGCGCACGGTCGCGCGCCTGCTGGCCAGCACGTTCCGGCGGGTCTTGTTGAAGAACTGGAACGACAGCGCCACGTGGCAGTCGTCGACGTAGTGGACCTGCGAGGTGTAGGTGATGTTCGGTACGCCCTCGGGCGAGCAGGTCACGATCGTCGAGGGCACGGCGCCCTCGAGCGAGTTGCGGATGTCGTCGAGCTGCACGGCCGTCACGCCGTCACCCTCGCGCCGGCGCCGGGGCCCGGCGTCTGCGAATAGATTTCCTCGACGATGCACTCGTACGCGGCGATGTCGGCGGTGTCGACGTCGAGGAACGAACTGACGAAGGACTCGGAGTTGTGCGTCGCGACCAGTTCCGCGCGTTCGGCCACGGCATGGGCCCGGACACGATCCGCGTCGCCGGGGTCCACCGCGACGGCAACTGCCCCGCTCGCCTTGACCTGCAGCGTACGGAAGGTGGTGGGTTCCGAGAACACGATGGCGAGCGGACCGCCGGCTGCGAGGTCACGGCGGAAGGCCTCGTTCGCCGACTGCCCGATCACGAAGCGCAGTCGCGCACCCCCCGCCTGCGGCTGGCAGGCCAGCACGCTGGCCAGCGAGGGCAGGTGCGCGGCGTCGCGCGACGCGGCGGTGACGACGACGCCTGCGGCCATCCAGGCCGCCGTCTGCCCGTCGAGGATTACGCCCTGGTCCCCGGCCATCCCTCTCCTCCCGTGAGCGTCCAATGTTAGCATTCGCCTCACCCCCTACCACCCAACCCGGAAGCTGACCATGTCCCAGCCGATCCTGCAGCGCGACCACCGCAACGTCCGTGGCACCGTCCTCTACACCAGCAAGAAGCCCGAGCGCATGGACCAGGAGCGCGGCCGGGAATACTTCTGGATCAGCACTCACGCCGACGGCAGCCGCACCTGCACCGCGCACTGCGAGATCGACGACCGGCCGAGCGTGATGCGCGACATCACCTACTCGCTGGACAAGGACTGGGTGCCGACCGACTGCTTCGTGCGCATCAGCGTAGGCGACGCTTTCATGGGCACCGGCTGGTTCCGCTTCCACCCGCAGTATGCGGAGTGCGAGACCTACACGAAGCTCGAGGGCCGCGTGACGCAGCGCATGGACATCGACACGCCGCTCGTTACCTTCCAGAACCACGCGATCGCCTGCGATGCCTGGCACCTGCGCCTGTACGACCGCACGAAGCCCGGCCCGCAGAAGATCGAGCAGATCCTTCTGTCCTCGCCCGACCACCGCGGCGCCACCGGCCCGATGCTGTTCTCGATCAGCATGTTCATGCAGTTCATCGGCGAGGAGCGCATCACGGTGAAGGCCGGCACCTTCGACGCGCTGCACTTCCAGTTCGTGTCGGCGCCCGGCCTGCCGATCGAGCACCCGCCGTACGACATCTGGTGCACCGCCGACGGCGAGTTCCTGTTCCTCAAGGGCGGCGTCGCCGGCTACATGCAGACTCACTACGAGCTGACCGAACTCATCCGGGACTGAGCAGGGAGCACGCCATGAACAAGGCCATGCGAAGGATCGCAACCAGCCTGCTGCTCGCGGGGTGCACCGCCGTCGCAGTGCCCGCGTTCGCGGACCCGCCCGCGCACGCGCCGGCGCACGGCTGGCGCAAGAAGAACGACCCCTACTACGTCGGCTACCAGGGCCGGCAGTGGCCCAGCGATTACGGCGTGATCAACGGCAGCTGCAACCGCGAGGAAGTCGGCGCGGTGATGGGTGCCGTGGTGGGCGGCGCCATCGGCTCCACGGTCGGGTCCGGTGACGGCCGCACGGTCGCTATCATCGTGGGCACGATCCTGGGCGCGGTGATCGGCGCGGAAATAGGCGAGGACCTGGACAAGGCCGATCGTGCCTGCATCGGCCACGCGCTCGAGCTGGGCAGCGATGGCACGGCAGTACGCTGGTCCGATCCGTCGCGGCGCATGGACTGGGCCGTCACACCCACCGCGACGATGAAGCGCGACGGCCGCGATTGCCGGCAGTTCAACCTGGTCGAGACCCGCGATGGCCGCAAGCGCGCCACCGACGGCATGGCCTGTCGCACGGGCGACGGCGAGTGGCAGTTCGTCAAATGACCCTGCCGGGTGGGCCGCCGACCGGCGGCCCCCCCTCCAACTGGCCACCTTTCAAAACCGTGAAACGCTTCACGGACCCCAAATGCGGGTTCACATAATCTAGCACCCGTAGAGCAAGGGCAAACCCACCGAAAGGTGGGGACGCAAAGCCTCCGGACTGACGGATTCTCACGAATCACAAGTTAGCGGGGTTGCCGGTAGAACAGGCCACCGTA
>JADZCS010000077.1 GCA_020851435.1 Gammaproteobacteria bacterium
ACGGCCTGGAACGGCCTGATGATCCGCGGCCTGGCGATCGCCGGCCGCGCGCTGGAGCGGCCCGACTTCGTCGACGCCGCGGCCGCGGCCGCGGACTTCATCCGCACGCAGTGCTGGCGGGACGGCCAGCTCATGGCCGCGTGGAAGGACGGGCAGGCGCGCTTCCCCGCCTACCTCGACGACCACGCCTTCCTGCTCGATGCGCTGATCGAGCTGATGCAGGCTCGCTGGCGCAGCGCGGACCTGGCCTTCGCGCGCGCGCTGGCCGACGTGCTGCTGGAGCGCTTCGAGGACCGCGAGCGCGGTGGCTTCTGGTTCACGGCCGAGGGCAGCGAGACGCCGCTCTATCGCCCCCAGGGCTTTGGCGACGAGGCCATGCCCTCGGGCAACGGCGTCGCCGCGCTGGCGCTGGCCCGCCTGGGCTGGCTGCTGGGCGAGACGCGCTACCTGGACGCGGCCGAGCGCTGCCTGCGCGGCGGCTGGTCGTCGATGACGCGCGCGCCCCAGGGCCACACCACCGCGCTCAACGCGCTCGATGAGTTCCTGGCGCCCGGCGAGATCGTGATCCTGCGCGGCGACGCGGGCCGCATCGCGACCTGGCGCGATGCGCTGGCCTCGCTGTACGCACCCAAGCGCCTGTGCTTTGCGATCCCGGCCGACGAATCGGGGCTGCCCGAGGCCCTCGCGGCCAAGGTGCCGCGCGGCGAGGTCGTGGCCTACGTGTGCCAGGGACCGCAGTGCTCGCCGCCGATCGACGACCTGACCCGCCTCACGCGCTGGCTGCGCGACGGCGTGCTGACCTCTCAGGCGTCGCCGTGACGCTCGACCTGCAGCGCGACGAGCTCCTGGGTCCGCAGCAGCGCCGCGTGCGTGCGTTCGGCATGGACGACCGCCGCTGACCACGAGTTGATCTGCCCGGTCGCGCTGATCACGGCCTGCAGGCCGCGTCCGTCCCACCAGCGCGCGAGGTCCGCCGTGAGCGCGGTCGACTCGACGACGCTGGCGCCCAGTTCGGGGTACGCGGTCTCTGCGCTGGCCTGCTGCGTGCGCGCGAGGTCCTCGGCGCGCAGCCGCGCGCTGCGCAGGGACTCGAGGTGATGGCCCATGGGCTGGTTGAGCCGCTGCACCACGAAGTGCCGCGAGCCGGAGGCAGTCGCGACCCGCGCGCCCGGCGCGCCGTTGCGGCGCGCGAGTTCGGCGATGGCGACCTCGACCGCGGTCGCCGCGGTGCAGATCACGGGCTCCCATTGCCCCCAGTCATCGCTGCTTCCCGTTCCGACGCGCAGTGTGCGCAGCGCCTGTCCCAGCGTGGCGACGACGGGCGGCAGGCCGATCGGCTCACCCGCGTGCAGGGCCGCCTGCAGGCCCGACAGGAACGCCAGGCGCAGGACCTCGGGCCGCGTGATCGGCGCCGGGATGGCATCACGAAGTTCCGCGAGCAGCGACGGATTCATCGATTCCAGCAACTCAGCCACCGATGATCTCCGCGATGACTTCCGCGGCGCGTTCGCACTGCGCGGTCGTGACGTCGAGATGCGTGACCACGCGCAGGATGCGCGGACCGAAGGCGACGGCCAGCACGCCGCGCGCCTTCGCAGCCTCGAGCACCGCCGCGGCGTCCGGACCTTCGGGCGCCAGGCCGAACACGATGATGTTGGTCTGCACGCTGGCGGGATCGAGCTGGACGCGGGGCGACTGCGCGAGGATCGCCGCCATGCGCCGCGCATTGGCGTGGTCCTCGGCCAGGCGCTCGTAGTGATGCGCAAGCGCGTGCTGGGCCGCGGCGGCGAGGATGCCCACCTGGCGCATGGCGCCGCCCAGGCGCCGCCGGCAGCGCAGCGCGCGGTGGATGACGTCGCGCGGTCCGGCGAGGATGGAGCCCGCTGGGGAGCCCAGGCCCTTGGAGAAGCAGCCCGACACCACGTCGACCGGGCCGGCGACCTCGCGCGGCGTGCGGCCGCTGGCGATCGCCGCGTTCCAGAGCCTGGCGCCGTCCATGTAGGTGGCGATGCCGGCGCTGCGCGCCGCGGCACAGACGGCCTCCACATCCTCGTGGGGCACGACCAGGCCGCCGGCACGGTTGTGGGTGTTCTCGATCTCGGCGAGCGTCGTCGCCGGATAGAGCATGTGGCCGGCCGGCTTGACCGCGGCCAGGAACTCGGCGCGCGTATAGCCACCTCGCCCGCCAGCCTCGGTGAACTGCACGTGCGCGTTGGCGCCCGAGGCGCCGGCCTCGTGCCACACGGCGTGGCTCTCGCGGCTGACGATCACGTCGTCGCCCGGGTGCGTGAGCGTCAGCAGCGCGAGCTGGTTGGCCATGGTGCCCGTAGGCAGCCACAGGGCCGCTTCCTTGCCCAGCAGCTCGGCGACCTGCTCCTGCAGGGCGTTGATGGTCGGGTCCTCGCCGAACTGGTCGTCGCCGACCTCGGCCGCGGCCATCGCCGCGCGCATCGCCGGCGTGGGCCGAGTCACGGTGTCGGAACGCAGGTCGATGACGCTGGTCATTTCTTGCTCCTCCGGCCGAGTGCGAAGGCGATGACCGCCGCCACGGTAACGACGAGCGCGATCCACAGGAACTTCATCGCAGGCTTCCTCTAGTCGAGCGCCGCGAGGCGCGCTGCACGATGGGGCAGGAAATAGGCGAGGTCCATGACCGGCGCGACGAGCCCGAAGCCGGTCATCGCCGCGGTCACCTGGCCCCGGTGATGGGTGCCGTGATTGAACACGTGCATCACGAGTTCGGCGAAGGGCATGGTCATCGCCTCGCCGTTGACACGGTGGAACGTGAGGTCGGTCGCGTAGCGCTGCTCCGGGACCGCGCGCGCGAAGTCGATCCACTCATCGCACTCGGCGAGGATCGCGGCCTCGAGCCGAGCCCGGTCCGGCTCCTGCGGCTCGTCCAGGCTCGCCACGGCATAGGGCTTGCCGCACATGCGCCCGCGCCACAGCCGGTCGACGAGCAGCAGGTGGTCGAGCGTCGCATGGATCGACTTGAAGAACAGCCCGCAGTCGGCGTGGTAGCGATCGTCGTCGAGCGCGGCGAGCTGCTCGTACAGGCGCTCATAGGCCCAGCGGTGGTACAGCGCCATGGTCAGCGCGTGATCGGCGAAGGTCATGGCTGTGTGGCTCCGTCGGTGGTCACCGCGCCGAGGCGCTGCAGTTCGGCAAGGATGCGCGCCCTCAGCGCCTCGTGCGCGTCTGCATCGAAGGCGGGCGAAGCGGCCCAGTCATAGGCCCAGGGATGGGCCGTGCGCAGGCCGGCCGGCTCGTCCGCGTAGCGCGGGAACACGTGGGCGTGCAGCGCCGGCTCCAGATTGCCGAAGATGGCGTAGTTGATGCGCAGCGCGCCCGTGGCGGCCTGCACGGCATCGCCCAGCGCCGCCATGTCGCCGAGGAAGCGCGCCCGCGCCTCGCCGTCGAGGTCGTTGAGCGTAGGCACGACCGGGTCCGGCAGCAGCAGGCAGTAGCCCGCGAGCACCTGCGGATCGCCCAGCACGGCCCAGCCCGAGGCCAGGCGCGCCACGCAGGTCGGGTCGCGGCCCGCGCGCAGCGCAGCGACGC
>JADZCS010000078.1 GCA_020851435.1 Gammaproteobacteria bacterium
CGACGAACATCACCGACAGCGCGATCGCGGCCTCCACGGGGGCCTGTGCGACGCGCAGGTAACCGAGCGTGGCCGCCGCGAGCGTGATGCTGTGCGCGACCGTGAACGCGGTGACGGTGGCGATCAGCAGGCGCCAGTTGCCCACCAGGAACAACAGCACCAGTACGAACAGCAGGTGATCGACGCCGCTCAGGATGTGCTCGACGCCGAGCAAGAAGTAGGTCTCGGCGACCTGCAATCGGCTGGGCACGGCGAGCACCTCGAAGGACGGGTGCTCCGGCGAGAGCCGCTCGGTCTGCGCCGTCCCGTCGAGCCGCTGCAGGCGCACCAGCACGTCCGTGCGGGTGGCCATGAGCCCGTCGATCTCGATGGACTGGCCAACCAGGCCGCCGGCGCAGGTCGCCCGCCAGCGCTCGACGAACGCTGAGCTCACGAAATTGCCCGACGAGGGCGCGCCCTTGCAGGCCTCGGGCAGCCGGACATAGAGGCCCAGCCGGTATTCGCCCTTGGCGGGTACTTTCCAGACGATGTCGTAGCTGTCCGCGGCGGCTTCGCGGATCTCGAGATAGCCGGGCCGTACCTCGTGCGCCAGGGCCGCCACGTGCCAGGCGCACAGCGCGAGCAGCACCAGCAGCCGCAGCGCGCGCATCACGGCTTGGCGGCCTCGCCCGTCTCGACGCGGACTTCGTACTTGGCGAGCAGCGACTGGAAGAACTCCTCGGCCCGCCTGTGCGCCTGCTCGGCCTGCCATTCGCGCTCGACCAGCGGGCGAACCTGCGCGAGCACGGGCTTGTCCCCGCCCTTGCGCGAGGTGACCCGCACGAGGTGAAGGCCATAGGCCGATTCGAAGGGCCCCGCCCACTGCCCGAGCGGCGCCTGGTCGAGCTGCGTCACGAAGCCGGCGCCCAGCACGCTCTCAACGTCGCGGGGCGACGCATCGGTCATGTCCGGCGGCAGCAGGGTCGCGTCGCCCAGGGTTCCAGGCCCGGCCGTCGCCTGCCCCGCCCGTAGCGCCTTCAGCAGTTGCGCAGCATCGCGGCGCGCTGCTTCGCCGCGCTGGCCGACGTTGAAGTAGACCTGCTCGAAGCTCGTCAGCAATGGCGTCGCGAACTTGTCGGGATTGCGCTGCAGGAATTCCTCGAGCTGGGCGTCGCCGGGCGCGGCGGCGCTGGCGACGTCCTCGGTGAGGAACTCCATCTTCTGGCGCAGGCGGCGCCGCACGACGGTGTCGTCGCGGTCGAGGCCCATCGCAATCGCCTCGCGGTAGTAGACCTCCTCGCGAACGTGTTCGTCGATGAGTCCGCGCAGCTCCTCTGGCGTGGGCTGCCGCAGCCAGGTACGCGAAAAGCCTTCCTTAAGGGCCGCGATGTGCGTGGGCGTGACCACGATCTCGCGCGGCGCCGGGGCGCCCTCGCCGTTCAGCACGCGATAGAGCAGGAAGATCGCCGCTCCGATCAGCAGGAAGTGCAGAAGGGGTTCACGCCAGAGGGCGGAGCCCCCTGGCTTTTGCTCAGCCGTCATGTATCCGCCTGCCTTACTTGCCCGGTGTGTACCAGATCGGCGAAGTATAGGCGCGCTCCTGCAGCGTCATCGTCGTGCCGGGCAGCGGCTTGGTGCCAAAGTACTTGGCGTCGTACGCAGTCCAGCGCGGCGTCGGGATCTCGAGCACGCGGACATAGTAGAAGGCGCTCTGCTTCGCGTCGAAGCTCGGGTCCTTCCACACCCTGATCAGCTCCGGATCGCCGATGGTGTTGGTCCAGGTCGCATTGGCCACGTCCACGGTGCTGCCCACCGGCGGTAGCTTGCCGTCCCTGCCGGGCTTGCGCTTGTCGGCATCGGCCCAGGCCACGTCGTAGACCTTCTCCTGCAGTTTGCCGTCGGCGTCCATCCAGCCCTTCACGACCTGGATGCGGTCGAGGTTGGCGCCGATCGGGTCCTTCATGGCCGCGACCAGGAAGGTCGGCGACCGGCCGGCGGGCGCGGCGTTGAGGTCGCCACCCATCGGCACGCCCTTGCGGTAGCCGATCGATGCCGGCATGCGGTTGGCGGCGTCTTCAGGCTTGAAGTCCCAGCCGCCGAAGAAACGCACGATCATGCGCGAGCCGGTCGTCGCATAGGTCTCGCGGCGCTGCATCGCGTCGAAGATCGCCTCGCGGGTGTTCTCGGTCGCCCAGACCGCAGCGTAGCCGGAGGAAGACACTTCCCAGTCCATGATCCGGACGCCGATCTTCGGCGCATCCATAAACACGCCGTGCAGGCGTTCGGCACTTGGTTCGCCCGCCGAGATCTTGCCGAAGAAGTTGTCCTCTTCCGCGGTGGTCAGCCCGGTGTGGGAATCGGTGCTGCCGATCAGGCCGAACTTGTACGGGTTGGTGCCGAACTGCGCTTCGAGCCTGAGCCCGTTCTTGAGCGCCGCGCGGGCGTACTCGCCCTCGAACATGTTGTCCTCGTGCTTCACGAGCACGGCGAGATTGGCTTTGTCCCAGCGCTCGAAGTTCGCGAACTCGTCGTTGGGCGACAGGAAGGGGTGCGTTTCGCCGTCGCCCTTCATCTGCGTGACCTCGTACAGGCGTTCCCACTTCGCACGCGTTTCCACGTAGGTCTTGTCGATCTTCCTGCCGTAGGACTCGATGATCGGGAACATCGCGCCGTTGCTGAGGTTGCCGTTGTGCGCGATCGCGAGCAGCTCGCTGCCCGTCTTGTCCTGCGCCATCTCCATCCACTTCCACAGGTCCACGGGGTTGTCACTGCCCAGCGGCTTGAGCGTGGTGTAGGGTTCGACGCGGCGGGCCATGGAGCCGTCGCCGCGGAAGATCACGTTGCGGTGCTGGTTGTTGCCGCCGGTGTTCGAGGTCCACTCGAAGCCGATGAAGGCCGTGAAGCGGCCCGGGTCGTTGTGCGTCTCGGCCGCCTTGATCACCTGCTCCCAGGCCGTGCGATAGCCCGGTGTGCCCGGGAACGGGAAGCCCTTGGGCAGATTGTTCTGGCTGAAGGACTGCACGATGTCGAGCGTGGCGGCGGCGCCCTGGCCGCCGTTGATCTGGTCGTACCAGCGGCGGCCCTGCTCGGTGGCGAGCAGCGCCGGGTCACCACTCATGAGCATCGGGAAGAAACCGAAGCCGTCCGAGTGATCGGCCACCACCAGGAAGTCGAGCGGCCGCGACAGTTTCACGGGCTGCTTGCTCGACGCCATGATCTCCTCGCCCTTGGCGAGCCGGTAGGCGCCGTCCGGATCGACGCGAGCGCCCGCAGCGCCGGCGTCCATCGAGAACGAAGTGTGCAGGTGCGTGTCGCCGAAGAACGGCCGGGTCGGGAAGTTGCGTCCGGCGTACGGTGAATACGCCGCCTTGTTCGAGAACACCTTCTCGGCCTTGGCCTTGTCGAGCTGGCCGGCATCGCCGTCGGCCCTGGCTGCCGGTGCGACCAGCATGGCTGCGGACAGCACGGCGCAGATCGAGAGGCCGAGTGTCTGGCCGATAGGCTGGTGACGGGTGATCTGACGCATGTCCATTGCTCCTGGGTTCACTATTTCTGGTCGGCCAAACATGGCCCCGACCATCTAGATCGCCTATGGTTGTTACGCCGGAAGGCGGAGTCTAGCCGAAATAACCGCAGGCGGATTTCTAACGTGGCGCGGTCAGGCGCTCGAGATTCGCCAGCCAGGTGATGGCGTGTTCACGCGAGTCGCCGCACATGTCCGCGCTGGGCTTGAGGCTGGCGCAGAACGCCGGCCGCTCTGGGCGGCCGAAAAGAGCGCAGCGATTGTCATCCGTGAGCTGCACGCAGCGCACGCCGGCGGGCTTGCCGCCGGGCATGCCCGGGATAGGGCTCGTGATGGATGGCGCGGTGCAGCAGGCGCCACAGCGGGGGCGGCAGGCCAGGGTCATGGCTGCCGCCCCACTGTGATCAGACCACTTCGAACAGGCCCGCGGCGCCCATGCCGCCGCCGATGCACATGGTCACGACGACGTACTTCGCGCCGAGACGCTTGCCGGCGATGAGCGCGTGGCCGGTGAGGCGCTGGCCGCTCATGCCGTAGGGATGGCCGACCGCGATTGCGCCGCCGTCGACGTTGAGCCGGTCATCGGGAATGCCCAGCTTGTCGCGGCAATAGATCACCTGCACGGCGAAGGCCTCGTTGAGCTCCCACAGGCCGATGTCCTCGACCTTGAGCCCCGCGCGCGCGAGCAGCTTGGGCACGGCGAACACCGGGCCGATGCCCATCTCGTCGGGCTCGCAGCCCGCCACCGCGAAGCCGCGGAAGATGCCCAGCGGCTTGATGCCGCGCTTCGCCGCCTCGGCCGCGCTCATCACCACGCAGGCGCCGGCGCCGTCGGAGAACTGGCTGGCGTTGCCCGCGGCGATCAGGCCGCCCGGCATCGCGGACTTCAGCTTGGCCACGGCCTCGTAGGTGGTATCGGGGCGCAGGCCCTCGTCCTCGGACACCGTGACCTGCTTCGTGTACAGCGCGCTGGTCGCCTTGTCGATGCCGGCCATGGTGACCGTGATCGGCGCGATCTCCTCGCGGAAATGCCCGGCTGCCTGCGCGACGCCAGCGCGCTGCTGGCTGCGCGCGCCGTAGTGGTCCATCGCCTCGCGCGAGATGCCGTAGCGCTTCGCGACGATCTCGGCCGTCTCGAGCATCGAGAGGTAGATCTCGGGCTTTTTGACGTTGAGGACCGGGTCCTTGAGCATGTGCTGGTTGATCTCGCCCTGCACGCAGGAGATGGCCTCCAGGCCGCCCGCGACATACACCGAGCCCTCGCCGGCGATGATGCGCTGCGAGGCAAGCGCGATCGACTGCAGGCCCGACGAGCAGAAGCGGTTGACGGTCAGGCCCGACACGCTGGCCGGACACCCGGCCGCCAGCGCGATCTGCCGCGCAATGTTGTTGCCGGTGGCGCCCTCGGGCAGCGCGCAGCCCATGATCACGTCCTCGACGTCGACGGCCTCGATGCCGGCGCGCTCGATCGCGGCCTTGACGACGTGGCCACCGAGGGTGGCGCCGTGCGTCATGTTGAAGGAACCCTTCCAGGACTTCGCCAGCGCGGTGCGCGCCGTGGAGACGATGACGGCCTCGGTGCTCATGCGGCACCTCCAGTGTTGGCGTTGAACGTGCCACCCGCGGCCGCGAGGCGCGCGAGCAGGGGGGAAGGCTTCCAGGCAGCCGGATCGCCGTGCGGATTGGCGGCGAACTGCCGCATGCGCTGAACGACGGCGTACAGCCCGACCGTGTCGGCGTAGAGCATCGGGCCGCCGCGATAGATCGGGAATCCGTAGCCCATCAGGTACACCATGTCGATGTCGGAGGCGCGCTGAGCGATGCCTTCCTCGAGGATCGCCGCGCCCTCGTTGACCAGCGCGTAGACGAGCCGGTCGACGATTTCGCGGTCATCGATCTTGCGCGTCTTCACGCCGATCGACGCGCGGTGCGCCGCCACCAGCTCGTCCACCACGGACGAGGGGTAGGCCGTGCGGTCGCCGGGCTTGTAGTCGTACCAGCCCGCGCTGGTCTTCTGGCCGAAGCGGCCCAGGTCGCACAGCTTGTCGGCGACCTTCGAATAGATCACCGACGGCGTCTCGACGTAGCGGCGCTTGCGGATGTGCGCGCCGATATCGTTGCCGGCGAGGTCGCTCATGCGGAACGGGCCCATCATGAAGCCGAACTTCTCGACGGCCGCGTCGACCTGCTGCACGCTCGCGCCTTCCTCGAGCAGGAACATGGCCTGCCGCGAGTACTGCTCGATCATGCGGTTGCCGATGAAGCCGTCGCACACGCCCGAGACCACGGCGGTCTTCTTGAGCGCCTTGGCGAGTTTCATGGTCGTCGCGAGCACGTCCTTGGCGGTCTTCGCGCCGCGCACCACTTCCAACAGCTTCATGACCTGGGCCGGGCTGAAGAAGTGCGTGCCGATCACGTCGGCCGGGCGGCGCGTGAAGGCCGCGATGTGGTTGATGTCCAGCATCGAGGTGTTGGTGGCAAGGATCGCGCCGGGCTTCATGACCTGGTCGAGCTTGCGGAACACCTGTTCCTTGACGCCCATGTCCTCGAACACGGCCTCGATGACGATGTCGTCGCCGCCGATGTCGTCGTAGGACAGAGTCGGCTTGAGCAGCGCAACGCGCTCGGCGGCCTTGTCGGGCTTCATCTTGCCCTTCTTGACCTGGCCCTCGTAGTTCTCGCGCACGCGCGCGACGCCGCGGTCGAGCGCGTCCTGCGACACCTCGAGCAGGTGGGTGGGCAGGCCTGCATTGAGGCAGCAGATCGCGATGCCGGTGCCCATCATGCCGCCGCCGATCACGGCGACCGAGCGGATGTCGCGCAGCGGCGTGTCGTCCGGCACGTCCGCGATGCGGTTGGCGGCGCGCTCGCCGAAGAAGATGTGGCGCAGCGCTGCGGACTCCGGTCCCTCGACCAGGGCCCTGAACTGCTTCGCTTCCTCGGCCATGCCGTCGTCGAACTTCTTCGTCGCGGCTGCGTACACGCACTCGACGATGGCGAGCGGGGCCGGGTACTTGGCGAAGGCCGTGCGCGCGGTGTTGCGCGCGAACTGGCACAGCGCCTCGATGTTGGGCTCGCGGATCCGGATGTTGCGGATCAGCGGCAGCTCGCCCTTGGCGGCGGCCTCGCTGGCGAATGCGACGGCGGCGGCGCGCAGGTCCGCGTCCGCCACGCGGTCGAACAGCGGGCTCTTCGCGAACAGGGCTATCGGCAGCGGCGTGCCGCCGAGCATGACGTTGAGCGCGCCCTCGACGCCGATGATGCGCGGCAGGCGCTGCGTGCCGCCCGCGCCGGGCAGCAGGCCCAGCTTCACTTCAGGCAGGCCGACCTTCGCGTCCTTGTGCGCCACGCGGAAGTGGCAGGCGAGCGCCAGCTCCAGGCCGCCGCCCAGGGCCAGGCCCTCGATCGCGGCGACCACGGGCTTCGGGCTCATCTCGATGGCCGTGATCATGTGCCACAGCGACGGCGCGCGGGCGATCTCGCCGGTGACGAATTCCTTGATGTCGGCGCCGGCCGAGAACGTTCCCTTGGCGCCGATCAGCACGATCGCCTTGGCGGCCGGGTCGGCGATCGCGCGCTCCAGTCCCTCGACGAGGTCACGGCGCAGGGCGAAGCCGAGGCTGTTGACTGGGGGGTTCGCGAAGGCGAGCACCGCCACGTTCCCTTCCAGGGCGTAGTCGACGTGTTTCATGGGGTCTTCCTTGGGCAGAAGGCGAAACTATGACAGGGGAGCATGCCGCCCAGAGATAGGGAAAGCACCCTAACGAGACGTCTAGCCCCCGGCCGGCTTCTGCAGGGCCTGCAGCATGTCCGCCATTTTCTGGTGCACTGCATTAACCGCCTTGAGCGGCCGCACCATGACCTTGAAGTCCGTGATCAGCCCGTCGTCGTTCCAGCGGATCATGTCCACGCCGTTGACGAGGATGCCGTCGAGCTCGGTCTCGAACTCGAGCACGGCGTCCCGTTCGCCGATCACCTCGCGCACGTAGCGGAACGAGGCGTTGCCCAGCACCTGGAAGGCGGCGGCCAGGTACATCGTGGTGATGTGCCGGCCACGCTGCGGCGTGTGGACCACGGGCGAGTGGAACACCACGTCCTCGGCGAGCAGGGCCGGGATTCCGCGTGCGTCGCGCGCTTCGGCCACCCGGTGCCAGGCGCCAAGGGTATCGATGGCCATGACTGCATCCTCCTTCAGGCGCGAAGCTTGTAGCCGGTGCGGAACATCCAGGCGATCAGGGTCAGCGCCGCCACGAGGAAGGCGCAGATCACCGCGAGGCTCGTACCCACGCCGACGTCGGCGGTGCCGTAGAAACTCCAGCGGAAGCCGCTCATGAGGTAGACGACCGGGTTGACCAGCGCGATCTTCTGCCAGGTAGGCGGCAGCATCGACAGCGAATAGAACGCGCCGCCCAGGAAGGACAGCGGCGTGATGATGAGAACCGGGATGATCGAGAGCTTCTCCCAGCCGTCGGCCCAGATGCCGATGATGAAACCCAGCAGGCAGAACGCGATCGAGGTCAGCGCCAGGAAGCCGACCATCCACAGCGGGTGCAGGATCGTGAAGTCGACGAACAGCCAGGCCGTGGCCAGGATCACGAAGCCCAGCAGCACGGACTTGGTCGCCGCCGCGCCCACGAAGCCGAGCACCACCTCGAAGGGCGACAGCGGCGAGGACAGGATCTCGTAGATCGTGCCGGAGTATTTCTGGATGTAGATGCCGAAGGAGGCGTTGGACACGCTCTCGGTGAGCGCGGCCAGCATGATCAGTCCGGGCACGATGTAGGCGCCATAGGAGACGCCGTCGATCTGCACCATGCGCGAGCCGATCGCCGCGCCGAACACCACGAAGTACAGCGAGGTCGAGATGACCGGCGAGAGGATGCTCTGCATCAGCGTGCGGAACCAGCGCAGCATTTCGGACTGGTAGATGGCGAGTACGCCCTGGACGTTCATGTGCGCCTCTGCACCAGGCTGACGAAGATTTCCTCCAGCGAGCTCTGCTCCGAGTGCAGGTCGCGGAACTCGATGCCCAGCTCGCCGAGCCGGCGCAGCAGCGCGGCCATGCCCGTGCCGCCCTCGCTGGCGTCGAAGGTGTAGACGAGCTCGTGGCCCTCGGCGGCCAGCTCCAGCGCGAAGCGCTCCAGGCCGTTCGGGATCGCCGCGAGCGGCGCGGGCAGCTGCAGCGTCAGGCGCCGCTTGCCCAGCTTCTGCATCAGGGCTGCCTTGTCCTCTACCAGCACGATGCGGCCCTGGTCGATGACGCCGATGCGGTCGGCGAGCTCCTCGGCTTCCTCGATGTAGTGCGTGGTCAGGATGATGGTCGTGCCGCCGTCGCGCAGCGCGCGCACCATGCCCCAGAGGTCGCGGCGCAGTTCCACGTCCACGCCCGCCGTCGGCTCGTCGAGGA
>JADZCS010000079.1 GCA_020851435.1 Gammaproteobacteria bacterium
CGTCGCCTCGCCGCGAACGAGCAACACCCATTCGTCCTGCGGCTGAACGTACTCGCGAGGGCTTGCCTTGGCCGAGCTCACGATTCGCTCGATGACCAGGTCGCGGAGGGCCAGGATCGCCTCGAATCGCTCGCCCTCCTGCGGCGGATCGGCATCGAGAAACAAGTTACCGGTTCGCATGGGTCAGTCCCCGAAGTCCGGACGCGGCGCGACCATGTAGGTACAGCCCTCGAACGCCGCGGCGGGCTCGGGATAGGCCTGCACCTCGAAGCCGAGACGAGCGTACAGGCGCTGCGCGCGTTCGTTGCCGGGAAGCACGAACAGCGAGCAGCTGTCGGCCCCGAGTTCCGCAAGCCCGCGCCTGGCGATCTCTCGCACCAGGGCCCGGCCGATGCCCTGGCCACGCAGGGTGGGCGCAACCGCCAGGCGCCCGAGGTGGCAGCGCCCAAGCCGCTCGTAGTGTTGCCCGAAGGCACAGAGCCTGCTGTCCCCATCGACCAGCGACCATGACGCGAGCTGATCGACTTTCGAGTCTTCGCGGAAGCTGTCCAAGGTGAACGGATGGCGGAACGCAGGACCGCCCCAGACGCGGCAGCTTGCCTGGTCCGGAAACCAGCTCATCAGTTCGACAAGGTCGGCTGCGCGAAAGGACTGCAGGCTCAACATGACTTGAGTTGGCGGTCGTGCACGCGGGAGAACGCAACGAGGGCGGTGACGGAGCCGATCAGCGCCAGGAACATGTCCGACTGCGTATCCCAGGGATCGCCCTGTGTGCCCAGGAACTCGTCGGCGCCCTGGCCAAGCGCCAGTGCCGCGCCCCACTCGATGAGTTCGTAGGTGGCGCTGATCGCGAGCACGACACAGATGACGAGGAAGCCCAGCATCTTCGGGCCGCGCACGTACTGCCCACGCACGAAGATCTCGCGCGCGACCAGCGCGGGCACGAAGCCCTGGAAGAAGTGGCCGATCTTGTCGTACGGGTTGCGCTGGAGGTCGAGCAGCTCGGCGATCTCGAATCCGAGCGGAACCCTCGCATAGGTGAAAGCGCCGCCCATCATGAGCACGCAGGCGTGCAGGAAGATGCAGACGTAAAGCAGCGTCGTGAGCGGATGCTTCCCGTAAGTGAACCACAGCACGGGAAGCGCGATCATCACCGGGATCACTTCCATGAGCCAGGTCGCGCGGTCGTAGGGGGCGAGGCCAGACCACACGAGCAGCGCCAGCAGTACGAAGGAGGCCCCCACCAGCCACGGGGTACGGGGGGGCATTGCGCGGCCCTGCCGGTTCATGACCCGCGACTCCCCGGGCGCCTAGCGCAGCACGCCGAGCCGGGCGACGCGCCGGGCGTACAACAGCAGCGCCACGCCGATGACGAAGATCACCGTGCTGAAAGCCATGGCTCCAGCACCGCCCATGATCCGGAAGCCGTCGGTCAGCAGGTAGTTGTGGATATAAGTGATCACCATGGTCGCCAGCGACACGCCGAATACCGTCACGGCCCAGCGCCTGCGCAGCAGGAGCAGCACCGATCCGAGCACCCCGCCCCACACGCTCACTGCCCAGGCGGCTACGAGCCACGCCGGAAATCCGTAGAAGTACTCCAGTTGCTCCGGCGTAAACGAGCTCATGTAGGAAGCGTTGCGGGTCTGTGTCATCACGTAGTCGAGTGCCCCGACGCTGTTCCAGAGCACCGCGAGCACGCCAACCAGCCACAGGTGCCAGGGCGCCGACCTCAGTTCGACGGGAGCAGGATTACTCATGTGCCCTCCCCGGGGCTTGCTTTAGTTATAGGCGCAGATGAGCTGCCGTCGCGCCGAGCACCGACCAGACCCTACTTCCGCGTGTAGAGAATTTTCTTCGTGCCGCCGTCGCAGCTGCCGACAACCTTCTTGTCGCCCACCTGGTCGTTCGCCACGATCTCGAGCTCATATGCCTTGACGCCGTTGGCGTCGATCTTGGCCGCGATCTCGGTCTTGAGTTCCTCGCAGGGCTTGGCAGCCAGCGCCTGGGGGCCGAAGGCAAGGGCGGCAACGATCACGATGATTCTTCTCATGGGGACTCCTTCCTGGATTGAGACGGAAAATGCAAAAAGCAGTTCACGAGCCACACTTCAAGGCTTGCACACAGCCTCGAGGTGATAGCCCTCGGGGTCGATGACGAAGGCGGCGAAGTAGTCGGGCCCATAGCGCTCCCGAAGCCCCGGCGCACCGTTGTCCCTTGCGCCTGCCAGCAGCGCAGCCGCGTGGAACGCGACCACAGCCTCGTGGGTTTCAGCGGAAAAGGCAAGGTGGAACCCGGGCATCGCGGCCCCTATCCCGGCCGAAACCTGCTTGAGCGCGAGTTCGTCGTCACCGCCTGGCGCGCCGTACCCGACCGCCTGGCCCTGCTCCCCGGGCCGCAGGTCCGACCAGACCCGGACGTAGCCCAGCGGCCTCAATACGACGTCGTAGAACACGACCGCACGCTCGATCTGCACGACGCCCAGCGACAGGTGATGGAGCATTGGCGACCTCGCCTACTTGTAGGCCGCGTCCATGCCCATGTCCTCGCCTTCGGCGTAGCAGCGGGTGTAGAACCAGCCGAGGTTCAGGCCGAAGCGACCCGCGTCGTCGACGGCGTAGGCGTACGCGATCGGGACGTCCTTGCCCTTCTCGTGGATGCGGAACAGCGGGTATTCGCGGTCAGGCGGCGAGGTGAAGGCGCGGGAGTGGATAGTGAACGTGAGCGTCCTGCCGTCGGGCCAGGCGATGTCGGCCTCCCCGCCCTGGTCGTGCAGCCGGATCGTCTTGAGGAATTTGGTCTTGCGCATGTCGCCGTCAGCGCTGTCCTGGACGATGCAGGTGAAGCGGCGTGCGCGGGCCTGCTCGAACCAGGCATGGCCGGGCTGCTCGCGGAACCAGGTGAAGCGCGGGCCGACGACGAGGCCGAACTCGACCGGCTTGCCATCGACCTTGCAGGCCTTTGGCGACACGCTGCCTTCGAACTGCGCGCCGACGAACTGCATGAGCAGGTCGCAGGATGGGCTGAGCGGAACGAGTTCACTGGAACCGGCGGTCTTTGGCGCGTACTGCGTCAGGCGCAGCGCGCCGGCCGCCTCGTCGACGCTGAGCACATAGGTACGCGCCCGAAGGACTTTGGCGGGATCGTCGTCGCGATAGTCGACCACCGACAGCACGTTCTCGCCCAGCGGCGAGCCGACGACGCGCTCATAGCGCGAGTGCACGCGATAGAACGGCCGGTCGGTCAGGGGCGAGAGCCCGCCGCCCGACTGGCGCACGATCTGCTCGTGGTTGTCGTACTCGCCCGGCCACCACTTCATCAGGGTCTCGAGCTGGACCTTGAGGTCGTACTTGCCGTGGGCGGCGGATGCAAGGGGCGATGCCACCAGGCCGAGGCAAAGGCCCAGCGACATGCACAGCGGGGCGAGCCGGCGATGGATCATGCGTGACTCTCCTGCGACGCGACTCCCCTATCCTAGCACCGGGTTTGGCTAGGACTTGCGGAAGACCGGCAGGTGCAGGTCCCGGCGGATCGCGATCAGCCGCATCGTCGCCACCACGATCATTCCGACCCAGAACGCCGCATCACGCGGCAGCCCCAGCGCGGTCAGCGCGAGGTACGCCGCGATGCCCACGATGGCGGCAGTCGCATAGATCTCGCGCCGCAGGATCAGCGGCACCTGCGCCGTGATGACGTCCCTGAGCACGCCGCCGGTGACGCCCGTCATCGTGCCCATGAGCACCACAATGAGCGGCGGGCAATTCGCCGCCTCGGCAAGCTGGGCGCCGGCCAGCGCGAACAGCGCCAGACCCAGCGCATCCGCGACGAGGAGAGTCACTTTCGGTGGTGGCCACACACGCACGTACGCGACCGTCAGCATGGCGGCCGCGATGATCACGACGAGGTACCAGACGTCGGTGATCCAGAACATCGGGTGGCGATCCAGCAGCAGGTCGCGAAGCGTGCCGCCGCCGATGGCCGTGATCGCCGCGACCACGATGACCCCGAGCAGGTCGAGGTCGCGATCGCGCGACGCCAGGACGCCGCTCGCGGCAAATACTGCCACGCCTGCGAGGTCAAGGATGTAAAGGAGCATGGGCGGGCCTGCGGGTCATTGATGGGCGCCTGCTGAGCGGTGTTCAGCAACTATCTCAAAATCGGCCGGTTCCAGTTCATCCATGAGCCTCTGAAGCGCGAGATCAGCGCCTTCGAGGAAGTCCTTCTCGGCAGCCTCCGTCCAGCGCGGGCCGCGCTCGGTCGGGTGGTTCCAGTCGATCGACTCGTCGAACCTCGTCACGAGCTCGGTGAGCCTGGCCTTCGTTGCCGTTGAAAGCGGAAGCTGGTCGTGATCGACAGCGTAACCGAAGGCGGCA
>JADZCS010000080.1 GCA_020851435.1 Gammaproteobacteria bacterium
AAGTCCGTCCAGGCAACGCCGGCGCCGCCGATGCCGGGCTCGGCGAGCGGCAGGCGCGCCGCGGCGCCCTGCCACGCCCAGGCGTGCCCCGTGGCCGGGGTGCCCTGCGAGGGACCGGCCGGCGAAGGCGCCGACCCGCCGAAGTCGCTGCGCGGCGCCGTCGCGGCGAGTGCGCGCTCAACGCTGCGGAACGCGAAGTCGTGGACGGCGCGGCCGTCGCGGAAACGCACCTCAAGCTTTTGCGGGTGCGCGTTGACGTCGACGCCGGCGGGATCCAGCTCGAGATACAGCACGTAGGCGGGATGACGCCCGCCGTACAGCACGTCCTGGTAGCCGAGCCGCACGGCGTTGGCGAGGAAGCGATCGCGCACCATGCGGCCGTTGATGAACAGGTACTGCTGGTCGGGCTGGGCCCTGGCGAAGGTCGGCAAGCCCAGCCAGCCGTGCAGCCGGAAACCCTGCGACTCGTGCTCGACGAACACGGCGTGGTTCATGAACTCGGCGCCGACCAGGCGCGCGACGCGCTGCTCGCGCGCGAGCCGGTCGGGCGCGGGCGGCAGCGCGAACAGCTCGCGCCGGTTGTGCGTGAGCGTGAACCCGGCGTCGAAACGCGACAGCGCGAGCCGCGCAAGCGTGCGCTGGATGTGCTGGAACTCGGTGGACTCGCTGCGCACGAACTTGCGCCGCGCCGGCACGTTGAAGAACAGGTCGCGCACCTCGACCGTGGTGCCCTGCGGGTGCGCCGCGGGCTGCGGCCCGCCGATCACGCCGTCCTCGACCTCGAGCTCGAAAGCCTGAGCGGCGCCCTGCGCGCGCGAGGCGAGCTTGAGGCGCGCGACCGAGGCGATCGACGGCAGCGCCTCGCCGCGGAACCCCAGCGAGCCGAGGTTCTCGAGGTCGTCGAGGCTGGCGATCTTGCTGGTGGCGTGCCGCGCCAGCGCGACGGACAGCTCGTCGCGCGCGATGCCGCAGCCGTCGTCACGCACGCGCAGCAGCTGCACGCCGCCGCGCTCTGCGTCGACGACCACGCGGCGGGCGCCGGCGTCGAGCGCGTTCTCGACCAGTTCCTTGACCACGGAAGCCGGGCGCTCGACAACCTCGCCGGCGGCGATCTGGTTGACGAGCTGGTCGGGAAGGACGCGAATGGCCATCCGGGCATTGTAGCGGCCCGGCAGCCCCCCAGGCTGGGGACGCTCAGCTGCCCGGGATCGCCAGCACGGTGCCGGCGGAGAGCTGCTCGCCGTCGAGGCGATTGGCGCGCTTGAGCGACTCGACGCTCACCGCATAACGGCCGGCCACGCCCGCCAGCGTCTCGCCCGATTCCACCACGTGCCGCAGCGACTGGCCGCGTTCGCGCGCCGCGAGCATGGCCACGCGCGTGCCGGGCGGCGGGTTGGCGTAGAAGTAGCCGCGCACGCCGGCCTGGATGGCCTGCGCCAGCGCCAGCTGGTGATCGGGATCCTTGAGGCGCCGCTCCTCGTCCGGGTTCGAGATGAACGCCGTCTCGATGAGCATGGAAGGGATGTCCGGCGCCTTGAGCACGATGAAGCCGGCCTGCTGCACCTCGGTGCGCTTGAGCTCGCCGATGCGGTCTAGCTGCGCGAGCACGCTGCCCGCGGCGTCGAGGCTGGCGCTGATGCTGGCGTTCTGCGACAGGTCGAGCAGCACCGAGGCCAGCACGTCGTCCTTGTCGTCCAGAGACACGCCGCCGACCAGGTCGGCCGCGTTTTCACGCGCCGCCAGCCAGCGCGAGGCCTCGCTGGTCGCGCCGCGCGCCGACAGCACGTACACCGAGGAGCCGCGGACCGAGCGGTTCACGAAGGCATCGGCGTGGATCGAGATGAACAGGTCGGCGCTGTGGCGCCGCGCGCGCCGGCTGCGCTCGGGCAGCGGCACGAAGTAATCGCCGTCGCGGATCAGCACCGCGCGCATGCCAGGCTCGGCGTCGATGCGCTCGACCAGTCGCCGCGCGATCGCCAGCGTGACGTCCTTCTCGCGCGTGCCCTTCTTGCCGATGGCGCCCGGGTCCTCGCCGCCGTGGCCGGCGTCGACGGCGATCACGAGATCGCGCATGCCCTGGGGCGCGTGCGCGGCCTTGACCGGCTTGGGCGGTTCCGCCGTCGCGAGGTCCACGACCAGGCGGTAGCCGTAGGTCTCGTTCGGCGGCGTGACGAAGCTCTTGGCGCCGACCTTTTGATTGAGGTCGAACACCACGCGCAGCACGCCGCCCTCGCGCTCGGCGAGGCGCAGGTTGCGCACGAAGCCCTGGCCGGCGGGAAGCTTCAGGCTGGCCGCGTCGAAACGACCGGCGGCGATGTCGACCACGACGCGATCGGGATTCTGCAGCGCGAACAAGGTGTGTTCGGCGGTTCCAGACAGGTCGAATACCACGCGGGTCGAATCGGGGCTGGCCCAGACGCGAACGTCGCGCACGTCGACGGCTGCGGCGGACAGCGCGCACGGGGCCGCCAGCGCTGCCCAGGCGAGGGCAAGGAATCGCAGGCTCAGGTCGCGGAAGCCGGGCATTCGGATGGCGTTCCCCACCGGGAAGTTAGCTCAGACTGTAACGCCACCTGAACGATAACTCAAGCGTTTCATGGACATACGCGCGATTTCTCAGGCATGTCGCAAAGAGTGCCCCGAGACGGGGATCGAGGCTGCCAGGCGTCCGAGCCAGGCCTCGCCGCGGGGCGTGGCCGCGCTGAGCGCGATGGCCCGGCCGTCGCCCAGGGTCGTGAGACGGCAATCGAGGTCCGGCGCCAGCAGCAGCGGACCCGCGCGCTCCGGCCACTCGACCATGAGGAACGCCGCCGCGTCGAGCCAGTCGCGCCAGCCCAGGGCCTCGAGCTCGTCCGCGCCTTCGAGGCGGTACAGGTCGAGGTGATAGACGTCGTTTCCGGCCACCTGGTAGGGCTCAACCAGGGTGTAGGTGGGACTCTTGACCGTGCCGGTCACGCCCAGCTCGCGCAGCAGCGCGCGTGCCAGCGTGGTCTTGCCCGCGCCCAGTTCGCCGCCCAGCGTCAGCACGCGCGCCGCATCGGCCGGCGGCGGCAGCGTGCGCGCCAGGCACTGGCCCAGGAGCCCGGTGGCGTCGGGGTCGGCCGCGAGCAGGTTCAGAGAGGATCGTTGAGGCATGCGCGCAGCGGGCCGAACAGTTCGCCCGCGAGCACGCCGACCTGGCCGCCGGCGGCGGCGAGGTCGCCGGCGCTCGCGTGCGCGAACACGGCGGCGGCGGCGGCGAGCTCGAGGTCGCGGCACTGCGCGGCCAGGCCGGCGATCAGGCCGGTGAGCACGTCGCCCATGCCGGCGCCGGCCATGCCGGGATTGCCGCGGTCGCAGATCCAGGGCCAGCCGCCCTGGCGCAGCACCAGCGATCCAGCGCCCTTGAGCACGACCACGCCGCCGTAACGGTCGGCGAGCGCGCGCGCCGCGCCCAGCCGGTCGGCCTGCACGGCAGCCACGGTGCCGCCCAGCAGGCGCGCGGCCTCGCCAGGATGCGGGGTGAGGACCCACTGCGGCGAGCGCCACGGCGACTGCGCCAGCAGGTTGAGCGCGTCGGCGTCGGCGATCACGGGCTTGCCCGAGGCGAGCACCATCTCGAGCAGGCCGCGCGCCCAGGGCGTCTGGCCCAGGCCAGGCCCGATGGCAATAACGTCCGCGGGCGCCAGCAGGGCCCTGGCCTCGGACTCATCGCCGATGCCGTGGACCATCAGTTCGGGGCGCGCGCCGACGATCGCCGACACGTTTTCGGGCCGGGTCGCCACGCTCACGAGGCCGGCGCCGGCGCGCAGCGCGGCCTCGGCGGCGAGCCGCACCGCGCCGGGCATGCCCTCGCCCCCGCCGATCACGAGCACGTGGCCGAGCTGGCCCTTGTGCGTGAGGCGACCGCGCGGCGGCAGCGCGCGCCTGACGAGTTGCGCGTCCATGAGCGCGGCCACCGCGCGCACCGTCGCGGCGCAGGCGGCCGGAATGCCGAGGTCGTCGAACACGATGTCGCCGGCACAGGCGCGGCTCTCGCCCAGGTAGAGACCCACCTTCCGCGCGACGAAGGTGACCGTCACGCCGGCGCGCACCGCCACGCCGTGCACGGCGCCGGTATCGGCGTCGAGGCCCGAGGGCACGTCGATCGCCAGCACTGGCCGCGACGCGGCGTTGATCGCCTCGATACAGCCGCGCATCGGCCCTTCCACTTCGCGCGCCAGGCCCGTGCCCAGCAGCGCGTCGACGACCACGTCGGCGCCTGCCAGCAGGCCCGGGTCGAAGGCCACGATCGCCCCGCCCGCCGCCACATAGGCCGCCGCCGCGCGTGCGGCATCGCCGGTGAGTCCCGCGGGATCCTGCAGCGCAGCCGCGATCGACTCGAGCCCGGCTTCGCGCGCGAGCTGGCCGACGACGTAGCCGTCGCCGCCGTTGTTGCCATTGCCGCAGACGACGAGCAGGCGCCTGGCCTCGGGCCAGCGCCGGCGCAGCTCGGCGAGGGCGGCCGCGCCAGCGCGGCGCATGAGGTCGATGCCGGGGATGCCGTGCTGCTCGATCGCGCAGCTGTCGATCGCCCGTACGTCGCTCGCGGAGTAGGCGAGGACGGGCGTGGACGCTTGCGGGCGGGTGGCGCTCATCGCCGCATTATACTTCCGCGGCCATGCCCAACGATCTTTCCGTCGAGCAACTGCGGGAACTCCGGGAGCGCTGCCGGATTTACGCGGAAGAACTGGGCTTCCAGCAGCTCGGCGTCGCCGGCGTGGACCTCGCCCGGGACGAGCAGCGCCTCGCGGCGTGGCTGGCGGCAGGCCACCACGGCGCGATGGACTTCATGGCGCGCCATGGCGAAAAGCGCAGCCGGCCCGCGCAGCTGCTGCCGGGCACGCTGCGCGTGATCTCGGTGCGCATGGACTGCTTCGCACCGGACGGGGCGCGCGCCGAGCAGGTGCTCACCGACGGCTCGCTCGCCTACATCGCGCGTTATGCGCTGGGCCGCGACTATCACCACATCCTGCGGCCCCGGCTGCAGAAGCTGGCCGACCGCATCGCCGCCGACATCGGCCCCTTCGGCTACCGCGCGTTCGTGGACTCGGCGCCCGTGCTGGAAAAGCCGCTCGCGCGCAACGCCGGGCTGGGCTGGATCGGCAAGCACACCAACCTCATCAACGCGAAGGCAGGCTCGGAATTCGTGCTCGGCGAACTGTTCACCGACCTGCCGCTGCCGGTCGACGAGCCCGCCACCGACCACTGCGGCAGCTGCACCGCCTGCCTGCCGGCCTGCCCGACCGGCGCGATCCATGCGCCCTACCAGC
>JADZCS010000081.1 GCA_020851435.1 Gammaproteobacteria bacterium
CGCCATTCGTGGCGTTGCAGTAGCGCGTGACGCCGTCGCCCATGTCGATGCCGGCCTTCCAGGTCAGCGTCTCCATGCGGGCGAGCGTCGCCATGAACCACACGGCGAGCTCGTCCGGGCCATCGAGGCCGATCTTGAAGTTCTTCGCGGCGTCGATGCGCATCAGCATGTCGAACGGCGGCGTCAGGAACTTCTCGGCGATCGCCTTGTTCTTGAAGTGAACGTCCAGGTCGGGCTTCGCGTGGATGCCCTTGCCGCTGCTGACCTTGCCGTCCTGCAGCCTGATCCAGCGGCCCTCGGGCTTGTCCCGCAGCCGGAACTGCGCAACCAGGTTGCGTTCCTTCAGGCGCGCTGCGTACTCGGGATAGATCTTTGCGGCAGCGCGCATCGCCTGCGGAATGCCCCAGAGCAGGAGTGATAGGTTCATGTCGCTACCTTCCGACGATCGTGATCAACCACTGTGTTCATGCGATCTTCCGGTACGCCCGAGCGATCCACCAGCCACAGGCGTTCGAGGCAGGCTCGCAGGGAACGCAGCAGTTGCTTGCGTTCTTCCTGCGAGAGGCTCGCGAAAAGGTTCTGGTTCGCCTCCCGGCGGGCCAGCTTGATGTCGGCCACGGCAGCGCGGCCGGCATCCGTGACCGTCAGGAGTTTCCGGCGGCGGTCGTCCGGCTGTTCGGTCTGGCTGACCAGGCCCATGCGCAGCAACTGTGCCACCAGCATGCTGACGTTGGCGCGCGAGAAGCCACGGGCGCGCGCGATCTCGGAAGCCATGATCCCCGGGCCGATGCGCGCCGGGCAGTCCCTCGGCGTCGCGAAGTTGGGATCGCCCGCGATCTGCAGCAGCGTCAGCGACTGCTGGGTCGTGAGCCCGGTCTTCGACGACGCCCGCTCGCCGAGCTTTCCCAGTTCGTTGGCGATGTCGAACAACGTCAGGACGATGCTGTCGTCGATGTTGGCGGTGAGGAGGGGGTCGCGGGGCATAATAGTTAAGTCTTTTATCCATTAAGCCAAAAGACTGTATATACGCGTAAACCGAGGGCGCCGGGAGTTGGCGACCCCCGGCAGGTCCGGCGCCCGCGATGGCCCGGGCCTACTCCTCGTGGGCGTGGGCTTTCTTGAGGAACGCGTCGTTGACCCCGGTCTTGTGGCACTGCGAGCAGAAGGCCTTGTCGGGGATGACCAGTCCGGCGGCGCGTGCCTTGTCCGGGTCCTTCATCACCGACTTGGACTTGTACCCGCTGCCAGGGCCGTGACAGTCCTCGCAATCGAGCGGCGGCTTGCGCGCCGCGTGCTTGTCCTTGGCCCAGGACTCGAACTGCACGTCGTGGCACTCGCCGCATACGTCGGCGCCGATGCGCTTGAGTCCCGGCTTGGACACCGGCATGGCGATGGCTCCGCCTGGATCCACCACTGACTTGCTACCCGTGGCAGCCGGAGCGGGAGCGGGAGCGGCGGGCGTCGCCTGGGCGGGGGCTGCTGCTGGTGCTGCCGGCGGGGCGGCGGCAACCGGCGCTGCAGGCTGGGCTATCGGTGCCTTGGCTGGCGGAGCGCTCGGCGGCGTCAGCCTGGGCGGCTGTGTCGCCTTCGGGGCCGGGACCGGCGCCGGCGGTGCTGCCGGGACTGCTGGCGCCGGCGTGGCGACCTCAGGGACTGGCTCGGCCGCGGGCGTGCTGACCTCTTCCGTGGCCGCCGCGACAACCGGTTCGGCCTCGACCGGGGCGGGCTGGCTGAGCGCAGCCTCGGGCGCCGGGGCCGGTGCAGCGGTGGGTGTCTGTTCCGTCGGGCCGGACGGCGACGAGCAGCCGGCGATGAGCAGGGCGAAGCAGGACAGGGCAAGGCGGAATTCGCTGCGGCTCGTCATGTGCGGGTCCTCCACGAGGATGTGCGCCGCCGCGTGCAGCGCGGCGAAATCACTGTTGTCCCTACTCTAGTCCTGGTCGGAGTTGCGGGTCCAGCGAATGGCCGCAAGCCCAGGATTGACTGCCCCGTGGATTACCCAGTCGATCGCACAGGCAGTTCCGCAGTCAAATATGTCCATGGGCATCAAGACGCTGTTGTCGGCCTTGTCGACGGTGCTGTTGCTGGTCAATGCACTCCCCGCACACGCCGCCTCGCTCAAGGCGAAACCTCCAACCACGACTGAAATCGCCCAGGTGCGCGAGCACCAGCGCGCCATCGTCCTGTTCCAGGCGAGCGCCAGCATCGACGGGAAGCGCGTGTCCGCGGCACGCGAGTACGACGGCAACAAGCTGCTGCGGTTTTACATCGCGAGCCTCGACGCCCTCGATGCGCCGAAGCAGGTGTTTCCTGCCTCGCTCTCGGCAGCAGCAGCTGACGAAGGCTGGCGCTACCTCGTGCTGTCGCCGGGCCTCTATTACCTGCTGGTCCTTCCGCCAGGGGTGGAGCAGAACCCGCCCGCCACGGCCTATGACGCCGGCAGTGCCCGGTATGGCCGGCTGACGCAGTACGAGTTCACGCCAGGCCGCGGCGGCTTCTACTCCCCGGAGCTGACGTCCTTCGTGTTCAGGAATCCGCCGCCCGACTTCCGGCCGCTGCAGGGATTCTGGTTCCAGGTTCCCGCTGACGCGGAGGTCGTCTATCTCGGTTCGCTCTCAGTGGCCTGCAAGGGCGGGCGCGGCCTGTTCGGCAGCCTGCTCGACTCCTGCGGCGAGGTCGACGCGAGCGACGATCAGCGGGCGGCCAGCGAACTCGCGGCGTCGTCCCTGCCCGGCCTGTCCGTCCAGACCCTGGCGCTCGTGCCGCTTGGGGCAAGAAGGCCCGGCGTCGTCGTCCCAGGACCCGGCAGGCTCCCGATAACGGCGCGTGCCGTGTCACAGGTAGCAGCGGCATTCACGGGCGCCGAACTGACGCCCTGGGCAACGCTTCACGGCACCGGCCAGGCCTTCGCCTTGTACAACCTGCTGGCGATCGGGGGCGAGTTGCTCCAGCAGGCCTCAGGCGAGAGACAGGCGGACAAGCGTGCCGCCGACCTGCAGCCCTGCATGGAAAGGCTTTCAGCAGCGTTTGCGGGCCTCGATCTTGCTGCCGAACTGTCCTCCGCCCTGGCAAGCGCGCCGGAGGGCGCCAGTCATCGGCTGACGGCGTCGCTGCCGATCGTCCGCCTTCGCGAGAGCGGTCCGCAGCAGCTGGGGCTGGAACTCGCGCTGGACGTTCGAGTTGAGACTGTCGAGGGCGGACGCCTCGACTACCACGGCCTGCTCCTGTATTCGCCGGGGCTGCCGGCCCGGAATCCGCACACAGCGCGTTCGCCGCTGTACGAACGTCGCGTGCCAGAGCGTCCTGCGCCGCGGCCGACAGACGAGTGGTGTGGTCCGGACGGGGCCGCGCTGCTGGCCGGGCAGCTGTCAGCGGGCCTGAAACACCTGGCTGCACAGGTCGTGAAGGATCTTCAATGAGCAGGTTCCCTCGCAGCAGGACCGACATGCGCCGGCCACCATGCAGATCCTGCTGACCGTCCTCTGCGGATCCGCAGTGGGCTTCTCGCTCGGCCTGATCGGGGGTGGCGGGTCGATCCTGGCGGTCCCGCTCCTGCTTTACGTGGTCGGCATCGAGGACCCGCACGTCGCCATCGGCACGAGTGCGCTGGCGGTCGGCGTCAATGCCATCGTCAATCTTGCAGGTCATTGGCGCAGGGGCAACGTCAAGTGGCCCTGTGCGGCGACGTTCGCGGCGGCAGGAGTCGTGGGCGCGCTGGCGGGCTCTACGCTCGGAAAGTCAGTTGACGGTGAAAAGCTGTTGTTCCTGTTCGCCCTGGTCATGGTGGCCGTCGGGGTCGCCATGCTGCGTGCGCCGTCGGACGGCGGCGATCCGAATGTGCGCCTGAACCCCGCGATTGCGACACGCCTGCTGATGTTCGGATTCGTCACGGGCGCGCTGTCCGGCTTCTTCGGCATCGGCGGAGGATTCCTGATCGTCCCGGGAATCATGCTTGGCGCCGGCATGCCGATCCTGAATGCGATCGGGTCTTCGCTGTTCTCGGTGGCCGCCTTCGGACTCACGACCGCGGCCAATTACGCAGCCTCGGACCTGGTCGAGTGGCGTGTGGCAACAGGGTTCATCGCCGGTGGCGCCCTGGGCGGCGCAATCGGCGTCTGGCTGGCGACACGCCTGGCCGGCCGGCGCCGACTGCTGTTGCAGATATTCGCCGGCGTCGTGTTCGCCGTGGCCGGCTACATGCTGATTCGGACGGGACTTGCCTTGCGCGGTTGATGACCGTCGCTAGTTCAGCCAGCGGCTCTGGCTGTCCAGCAGGTCCTTCATGTCCTTGTTGGTCTGCGGCAGCTTGTCCGGCGGCAGGTCCAGGTGATTGAGCGGAATCTCCTGCCGGTACTGGTCGAACACGGGCTTCACGACTTCCAGCGGGTAACGCGGGATGCGCCGGCCCTTGCGGAACGCCGCGATCGGGATCTCGGCCTCGATGAAGCTCTCGTTGTTGCTCGGGTCCTCGGCCATGACCTGGCCCTTCGGGTCCACGATCAGCGAGCCGCCGCCGAAATGGGCGGGAACCCCCGATTCGGGCGGGAAGGTGATGTTCGACATCGCCGAGTACATGTTGTTGTAGAACGAGACCGCCTGGACGTCGGTCTTCGAGAACAGCGTCGAGGTGCGCAGCATGATCTCGACGCCGCGCATCGCGTAGGCGGCGAAGGTGAATGGATCGACCTGCACGGTGCTGACGGCGATGTTGCCGTACTCGGTCCGCAGCACCGGGAACTCCTCCTCGATGCCGTACTTGGCGCGGAAGCGGTCCCGTACGTTCTCCAGCGTGGTGGTGGGGGTTTCTTCCGCCATGAAACGGATCACGTTGCGGGTCTTCCAGAAGGCCTTCTTCACCTTGCCGTCGCGGCCGATGACGGTGTTCAGGCTCAGGATGTGTCCCGGCCAGTCGGGGTCCGTCGCGTAGCTGCCGAAGACCACGTAGGTGTCGCAGGCCTTCGCCAGTTCACCGATGCGCGCCGTTTCAGGGCCGGGGATGCGGATCGTGAACTTCAGCTTCTCTTCGCGCGTGCCGGCGGAATAGCCGGTCAGCGGAAACTCGTTGAACAGGATGAAGTCGGGCTTCTTGCCTTCCTTGCAGGCGCGGTTGATCCAGTGGGTCATGCGCTCGACGTTGGTCGCCAGGCCTTCCTTCATGGAAGGGGCCTTCTGCAGGTTGATCGGAGCGTTCTGGACGACCTTGACCACCACCACGTCCTTCTCGAGCGGCACTGTCGCGTAGCTGCCATCCGGCTGTACCAGCACGGGTGTGGCCGACTGGGCGAGGGCGGCGAGGCTCCAGAATCCGGCCAGCGCTACGCCGGCTACGGCGCGGCCGCACGGGAAGTTCATGTGTTTCACGAGCAGGGTCCCCATGGTGGAAAGGCAGCCCTGGCAGTCTACGCAGTGGCTCGGGCGCCTCACAAGCGGGTTGCCTGCCGGTTCGTCAGCGTACAGACGATTCGGGGCGAAGCTGCTTCACTGCGCCTCCAGCAAGACTCGCTGTTCAAGGGAGATTCCGGATGGCACGGCGACTTCAGCGACCGGTCGGCGTCCTGCCACGCACCTTGAAGGCACGCAGCCGCCCGGCCGACACCGCGCTGCAGAGGCATGCGTCCTTCTTCGACGACGATGGCGATCGCGGTGTCGGCCTCGGGGAGTGCACGCGCGGACTGAGGGCGCTGGGAATGCCGGCAGGCCTGGCGGAGGCCGCGGCGCTGACCATCGTCGCAGCCCTGAGCCTGCAGACGCGTGGTTCCCTGCTGGCGATGAACATCGACGTCGACAAGGTCCAGAAGGGAATCCACGAGGGCGACACCGGCATCCTCAACAATAAGGGCAGGTTCGACGCCAGGCGCTTCGGTAAGATATTCGGCCGTTGGGCCAGGCTCGACGTCGATGGCGGCAAGGCCCTGACCTCGGTCGACCTCGCCCGAATGATCGCCGCCAACCGCGAGGGGCTTGCCGGCTACGTCACGGCGATGGCGGAATGGCAGTTGCTGCTCGCGCTCGCAGCCGATACCCGCGCCGTCGAGGCTGGTCGCACCGTGCCAGCCGTGAGCGTGGCCAGGATCAGGGCATTCTATGAGGGAACGCTCTTTTACGATCTTGCCAGGGAACGGGCCTGACACCGGGCGCAGCCTCGACTGGAAGGAGTTTTGGTGACGGTATTTCCCACTGCTGCCGACCTGATCGCGCGCCTCACCTGACGCACACGCCAGGTCTCCAGTTCGCGACAGCCGACGCTCAGGGCGTGGCGGCGTTCCGCTAGACTAGTGCCATCCATGTCTGAACCCTTGACCAAACCTTCGGGGCGCAGGGCCTGGTGGCGCACGCTGCTCTGGTCCCTGTTCGGCCTGCTCCTGCTGGTGCTGCTGGTCGCCGGCGCGCTGGTCGTCTACGAGATGGAAACCTCACGACTGCAGGCGCGCTACCTGAGCGCACTCGGTCGCGAGATGACCTACGAACTCGGTCCCGGCGCCAGCCCCTCGATCCGCTTTCCGAGTTACGGCCCGTTCGACGAACGAATGGGTTACGTCGGGCTGCCCGGCTTTCAGGAGCGCCTCGTCCAGCGCGGATTCGAAGTGAAGTCCCAGGCGCGCATGTCGCCGCGCATGACGCAGGTCATCGACCAGGGCCTGTTCGTACCCTTCCGCGAAAAGGCCGGCGCCGGGCTGACGGTTCGCGATTGCGCGGGTGGCGCGCTCTACAGCGTCCGCTACCCGGAGCGGGCCTACGCAGGCTTCGACGCGGTTCCGCGGCTGCTGGTCGACAGCCTGCTGTTCATCGAGAACCGGGAACTGTTGTCCAACCGCGAGCCGACGAAGAACCCGGCGGTCGAGTGGGACCGCTTCATCCGTGCCGGCCTGCAGCAGGTGGAACATCGACTGGGCAGGCGCCAGCAGACCTCGGGCGGCAGCACGCTGGCGACACAGATCGAGAAGTATCGGCACTCCCCCGAAGGCCGAACCGACTCGGGCGAGGAAAAGCTTCGGCAGATGGTCTCGGCCTCGCTGCGCGCCTACCTCGATGGCCCGGACACCACGGCGGCGCGTCGGCGGCTCGTGGTCGATTACCTCAACACGGTTCCACTGGCTGCCTCGCCCGGATTCGGCGAGGTCAACGGCATCGGCGACGGCCTGTGGGTCTGGTACGGCCGCGATTTCGCCGAGTTCAACCGGCTCACGCAGGACCCGGCCGCGCCGCCGAAGGAGCGCGCGCTGGCCTTCAAGCAGGCGCTCTCACTGCTGATCGCCCAGCGGAGGCCGTCGGGCTACCTGGCCGGCGACCTCGCCGACCTCTCCCTTCTGACCGACGTGTTCCTCGGCCTCATGGCCGATGGCGGCGTGATCCCGCCGGCGCTGCGCGATGCGGCGCTGCCCCAGGCGCTGGTCCGTCGCAAGGGCAACGTGCCACCGCCGCGCGAGTCCTTCGTCACCCGCAAGGCGGCGACCACCGTGCGTAACCAGGTCGCCGCGCTGCTGGGCGCGCGCAGCCTGTACGAACTCGATCGCCTCGATCTCGATGCCTCGAGCACGCTCGATGCCCGCCTGCAGGCGAGCGTGACGCAGCGGCTGCAGTCGCTGGGTCAACGGGGGCCGGCGGAGGCCGCGGGCCTCATGGCGGAGCGCCTGCTGGCCGGTTCCGATCCGGCGCGAGTGACCTACAGCTTCACGCTGTTCGAACGCACGCCGTCCGCCAACGTGGTGCGGCTGCAGGTCGACACGCTCGACCAGCCCTTTGACGTCAACGAGGGCACGAAGCTCGACCTGGGCTCGACCGCCAAGCTGCGCACGCTCGTCAGCTACCTCGAGATCGTCGCGCAGCTGCATGCCCGCCTGGAACCGCTCACGCCGGAGCAGCTGCAGGCGGTGGAGATCGCCGAGCGCGACGCGATCGGTCGCTGGGCCGTCGACTATTTCATCACGGCGCCTGCCGAGGCACGCGGACTCGACGCCATGCTCGAGGCATCCCTCGAACGGCGCTATGCGGCAAGCCCCAGGGAAGCGTTCTTCACCGGCGGTACCTGGCTGACCTTCGAGAATTTCGACAAGGATGACGACCCGCTGACGCCGACGATTCGCGAGGCACTGCAGCGCTCGGTCAACCTGGTGTTCATCCGGCTGATGCGCGACATCGTCTACCACACGATGTCGGCGCTGCCGGGCGCCGGCGCGGCGCTGCTCGAAGATGTCGGCGATCCGCGTCGCCGCGACTACCTGGCGCGCTTCGCCGACCGCGAGGGCCGCGAGCTGCTGGCGGGCTTCTATCGCAAGTACCGGGGCCGCCCTGCTGCAGAGGCGGAGGCGCTGCTGCTGCAGGGCGTGCACCCGACGCCGCGTCGGCTGGCGACGGTGTTCCGGTCCTTGCGGCCTGCCGCGAGCGCCGCAGAGTTCGCGGCGTTCATGCGCGCCAGCCTGCCGGAGGCCGTCATCCCCGAGCCGATGATGACGAAGCTGTACAAGGACTACTCCGTCCAGCGCTTCAGCCTTGCCGACCGCGGTTACATCGCCGGCGTTCACCCGCTGGAGTTGTGGCTGGTCGCTTACCTTCGCGCGCAGCCGGCGGCCAGCCTCAAGGACATCGTCGATGCGAGTCGCGAGGAACGCCAGGCCGTCTACGGCTGGCTTTTCCGGACTCGCCACAAGGGCGCCCAGGACCTTCGCATCCGCGCGCTGGTCGAACTCGAGGCGTTCATGCAGATCCACAAGTCGTGGCAACGCCTCGGCTATCCGTTCGGGGCCTTGTCTCCGTCCTACGCCACGGCGCTGGGGAGTTCCGGTGACCGGCCGGCGGCGCTGGCGGAACTCATGGGTATCCTGGTCAACGACGGCATGCGCCAGCCGACCTTGCGCATCGACGCGCTCGACCTGGCGGTCGGCACGCCCTTCGAGACGCACTTCGCGCTGCAGCCGGAAAAGGCCACGCGGGTGCTGCCCGCCGAGGTGGCGCGGGCGGCCCGGCGAGCGCTTGCTGGCGTCGTCGATGGCGGAACGGGGCGGCGCGTGAACGGCGTGTTCACCGCCCGGGACGGCACGCCCCTGCTGGTTGGTGGCAAGACCGGCACCGGCGATCACCGCTTCGAGACCTACGGCCGCGGCGGCGTGCTGCTCTCATCCAGAGTCGTGAGCCGCTCGGGCACCTTCGTGTTCTTCGTCGGTGACCGGCACTTTGGAACGCTGACGGCCTACGTGCAGGGCCCCGAGGCAGCCAATTACCAGTTCACCAGTGCGCTTCCCACGCAGATCCTGACGGTGCTGGCGCCGCTGCTGCAGGACGAATTCCGTCGCGAGGCGCGGGTGGGCACGAGCTGCGCTGCGGATGCGCCGTTGCTCCCGAGGCCGCCGGTGCCGGTGCCGCCGATCGTCCCCGAGCCCGACAGCGGCCCGCCGATCGAAGTGCGTGGCGTGGAGCCGCTGGATACCGTGCCCCAGTCCACCATCGACCTGCCCGACGTGCCGACGCCGGAGCCCTCGCAACCGGAACCGGAGCCGGGTACGCCCCAGGAGTGACGGGCCGTGTACGATTGGATCCAGCCCCGCAGGACGGCGGGGTGCTGTCTGTCAGCCTTGCGTTCATGGACACCAGGGAGGGTGCAATGGCGGTCATGTTCTACGAGGAATGGTTGCGGCGCAGCCGGGCCGGGCCGCGCGGTCCGTGGCTCCTGGCTGTAGACAGGACCCTGAAGGAGTACACCGTCAGCCCCGGCGCCTTGAGGTTCAACGCGCTCCATGCTGCGGTAATGGCGTGGATGACCGAGGAAGAGAAGGCCGGCAAGGACGTCACGTCATCCAGTTACCGCTTCAACACGAACGACGCGGTGACCGACCTGCTCACTGGACTGGTCGAGGATCAGGAAGGCTGGGATGCCAACCCGAAGGAAATGGTCGGCAAGGCGACGCTGGCTGCCGCGAAGAGTCACATCGCGCGCATGGACAGGCCGGCCAACTTCAGCAGAAGCGTCAAGATCGGAAAGATGTTTTTCGATCGCAAGAAACTGAAGCCTGCAAAGTTTCCAAGCAAGATGCTGCGCAAGATCGTGCGGCACCCCGCGCACTCGAATGTTTCTTTCGAAGGCTTGAGCGAGGGGGAGCTGGCAGCCGGCGTGCGCGGCTGGAACGACGTGCTGGCCTGCAACGAGCGGGCTGTCGGCCTGCGGGCCGGCTCGTTCTTTGCCGTACCGGCGCACTTCGAGACCTGGTTCGGCGCCGCCGACGATGCCGCCCGCAAGGAGCTGCGCAAGCGCGCGAAGCTGTTCGACCTGGCGCTGCGCACGCGGCCGATCACCTTCGTGCGGCGCAAGAGCTACGAGATTCACTACATCGACAAGCAGGTTGACCCGCTCGGGGCCACCGTAGACGAGACGAATTCGAACGGGACCTACGGCTACGTATGGAGTGCCGGCAATCACACGGGCGGCGGCGTGCGCGTGATCCTGTACCAGAAGCCCTTTGACGAGCCCTGCCCGTACGAAGGCATAGCGCAGACGATGATCCACGAGCTCAGCCACAAGTTCCTGGGAACCGACGACGAACCGGTTGGCGGTGGGCCCGACGTGTATGGCGTGGCCGCCTGCAAGGCGCTGGCGAAGAAGGATCCCAAGTCGGCGCGCAACCTGGCGGACTGCTGGGGCTACTACTACATCAGCGCCTTCAAGACCCTCTGAGCGGCGGCAGCCTGCCGCTCACGGTCTTTTCGCGCCCAGGCGCCACAGTTCGCGCAGGCGCTGCACCACCGCGCCTTGTGCCGCGACGCGCAACTCGAATTTCGAGCCGGCGAAGGCGGGCGTCTCGACGACGATCACCGTTGGCGCGGCCGGGCCTGGCACCTTCCTGCCGCCGACGAAGACCTCGGTGGACGCGAGCAATTCATCTACCGAGCCATCACGGATCGGCTGCCCCTTGTCATCGCGGCTGATCACGCCCTCGGCGATCGGTTCGTCGAAGCGCGTCCTGCCGGACAGGCGGATCGGGATGCCGGCGGCCTGCAGCACGCGGATGATCTCGGCACCCACCGGGTCGCTGCCGGAATGGCTTCCCTGGGAATAGATGTAGCCGCCCTCGGTGGACAGTTCGTCCTCGTGCAAGTCCAGCACCAGCCGTGGCGGGTACGCCTGCGCCAGGCGCAGCACGAAGTCCGTGAATGCCTTCGTCTCGGGGCCCGGCGCGGCCGCGGCCCGTGGCCCGGCGCCGTTCTCCAGGTCCGGCAGCAGGTGCTCCGAATCGCCGACGCTGTATCCGCCGCCCTTGCGCCAGTCCCGCTCGGCCGTGTTGGGGTAGCGCCAGTTGTTGCGGTAGGCCCTGGGGTTGGCGAGCGGGATCAGCACGACGGGCACGCCGGCGGCGGCGAGGCTGGCCACGCTGGCGAGATTGCGCGCGATGGCATTCGGCCCGGCGGGTTCCTCGCCGTGGATGCCCGAGATGATCCACAGCGCCTCGCCCTTGTGCGCCGTCCTCCAGGCATTGATCCGCAGGTCGTTCTCATCCGGGTAGGCGAAGATGGTTTCTGCCTGCCAGCCGTGGTCCGAGGACAGCGTGCGGAAGCGGCTCGACAGCTGCGCCACGGTGCTGCGCCCGTCGGCAGTGAAATCGGGAATGGTCGACGGGGCGGACGCAGCCTGTCCGGCGACGGCCTTGCCCGGAGTCGCGACGCCGCCGATCAGCAGGGCGGCCAGCGCCAGCATCGCTGCGGGTGCAACCGCAGCGCGTCCGCGACGCACGGCGAAGTAGATCGGCAGGCCCACGGCCCCCAGCACGAGCCCCCACAGGAACGGCTCCTTGCCGAGGCCTACCAGGGCAAACACCGAGTAAGCGCTGCCGAGCAGTCCCAGCACGAGGAGTTGCGTGGGCAGCCGGCGGGCGCCACGGCGCCACAGCACGACCAGCGCCGCGGCACAGAACAGGTACAAGGGCAGGTTGGCGGCCGTCACGATCAGTGTCAGGAACGTGAAGCCGTCGACCAGCGACTTGCTGTAGTTCATGAGCACCATCGCCGTCGCGAGCAGGCCGGTGATGACCAGCGCCGTGCCCGGCGCGCCGCGCGCATTGACGCGCTCGAGCGACCCGGGCAGGGATCCGTGCCGTGCCATCGACGCCGTCAGTTCGCCCACGAGCAGCGTCCAGCCATTCAGCGCCCCTAGACCGCTGATGACCACGAACAGGGCCAGCACGCGCCCGTTGCCCGCGCCCATGAAGCGATCGAGCAGGTCGGCAAACGGCGCGCTCGACTGCGCCAGTTCCAGCTGCGGGATCAGCAGCAGCGCCATGGACGAGACGGCGATGTAGATGGCGGCCGTCAGCAGTGTGCCGACCATCGTCGCGCGAGGAATGGTGCGTGCAGGGTCGTGCACGCGCCCGGCCGGCACCGCGGCCGACTCGATGCCGAGCATCGCGAACAGCGCGATCGTCGAGGCCGCCATCAGTCCTTCCAGCGTGAGCGGCGTCGTGGGCGGGTGGGCGGCATAGGACGCGGGCTCCGTCACGAGCAGCCAGGCGCCGAGCAGGATGATCGCCGCCATCGGCAGCAGCTTGAGTGCGGTCGTGATCACCTGGACTCCGCCGCTCATGCGCACGCCGAGCAGGTTCACGGCGACGACCAGCCAGATGATGCTCACGGCCTGTGCCGCCGCCGGGACGGCATCGAGGACCGGCAGGACCTTGCCGAGGTAGGCCACCACGCCGATCGCGATCGCGGCATTGGTGATCCAGGCGGACACCCAGTAGCACCAGATCGAGATGAACGCGGGCAGGCGGCCGCTCGTCGCCTCGATGTAGGCGTAGGGGCCGTCCGCCGCGGGGAACTCGCGCGCCAGCTGGGCGAACACCCGTGCGAGCACGGTCATGCCGACGACCGTGATGCCCCAGCCGATCATGGCGTTGAAACCATAGGGCGCGAGCGACGCGGGCAGCATGAAGATGCCGATGCCGATCGTGTTGCCGATCACGAGCGCCGTGCACATCCAGAAGCCGAGTTCCTTTCGAGCCTGCATGTCGCCTCGCCTGGCTGTCGATCAGGGAGCCGCGCGTCGCGCGGTCCGGTAAAGTCGCAGTGTGCCATCCGCCGCCCGGCCCGTCGCAGGAGCTTCGTCATGACTCGCGCGCTGCCCGTACTGCTCGCCTGCCTCGTTGCCGCGTCCGCCGCCGCGGATGCTCCGCGTGCCCGCGATCTCGGCGTGCCGTTCGAAGGCATGCCCGGTCCGCTCAATGCGATCACCGACGTGGCCGGTGTCACGGTAGGGCAGGTGACGCTCAACGAGGATCTCGCCGACGGCCGCAAGGTCCGCACCGGCGTCACGGCGATCCTGCCACGCGGGCGCGGCACGCTCGACACCAACGTGTACGGCGCCTGGTTCGCGCTGAACGGCAACGGCGAGATGACCGGCACGGCCTGGCTCGAGGAGTCCGGGCAGCTCGAGGGCCCGGTCATGATCACCAACACGCATAGCGTGGGCGTGGTGCGCGACGCGGTGATCGCCTGGCGCGTGCGGGCGGGCGGCGCGGACACCTCGGGATACTGGTGGTCGCTGCCCATCGTCGCGGAGACCTGGGACGGTCACCTCAACGACATCAACGGTTTCCACGTGCGGCCGCAGCATGTCGATCGCGCGCTCGACACCGCGGCCACCGGGCCCGTGGCGGAAGGCAACGTCGGCGGCGGCACCGGCATGATCTGCCACGAGTTCAAGTGCGGCATCGGCACGGCTTCGCGGCGCGTCACGATCGCTGACGCGCCTTACATGCTCGGCGTGCTCGTCCAGGCCAACTACGGCCTGCGCGACACGCTGCGCATCGCGGGCGTTCCGGTCGGCCAGCACATCCGCAACGACCGTGTCTACAGCGAGCCCGACCCGAAGGCCGCGGAGACGGGTTCCATCATCATCGTCATCGGCACCGACGCACCACTCCTGCCGCACCAGCTGAAGCGCATCGCGCGGCGCGCCACGCTGGGGCTCGGGCGCATGGGCAGCTTCGCCGGCAACGGCTCGGGCGACATCTTCATCGCGTTCTCGACGGCCAATGCAAAGGCGTTCGGCGACGAACCGCTGTCCCAGTCCGCGTCCCTCGGCAATGGGGATATCGACGCCCTGTTCAACGCCACCGTGCAGGCGACCGAGGAGGCGATCGTCAATGCGATGGTCGCCGCCAGGGACATGCAGGGCAACGAGGGGCATTACGCCAAGGCCCTGCCACACGCCGAGCTCGTGCGCCTGCTCAGGCAATATGGCCGTGCGGTCAAGGGTTCAACGCCTCGCTGAGCGCTATGCGCAGCAGGCCCACGGCCTCGTCGACCTCGGCCTCGGTCACGGACAGCGGCGGCATGAAGCGCAGCGTGCTGGTGCCGCAGGACAACAGGATCAGTCCGTTCTGGTAGCCGCGCGTCACGAGGTCGTCGCACAGCTTGCGCGCCGGCGTTCTGTCGGCGTCTGGCTCGATGAGTTCCATGCCGATCATGAGGCCCTTGCCGCGAACCTCGCCGATGCAGGGATAGTCGCGCTGCATCTCGCGCAGGCGCTCCATGAAATACGCGCCCACACGCTCGGCGTTGGCGGCGAGCCCGTTCTTCACGAGGTCGAGCGTGGCGAGGGCCGCCGCGCAGCTCAGCGGGTTGCCGCCGTAGGTGTTGCCGTGGGCTCCGCGCTTCCACTGCTCCATCCACTTACGCTTCGCGATGATGGCGCCGATCGGCAGGCCTGAACCGAGGCCCTTGGCGCTGGTGAGGATGTCGGGCTCGACGCCCCAGTGCTCGCAGGCGTACATCCTGCCGGTGCGGCCGACGCCGGACTGCACCTCGTCGAAGATCAGCAGGATGCCGTGCTCGTCGCAGATCGCGCGCAGGCCGGCGAGGAAGCCATCGGGCGGCACGAGGTAGCCGCCCTCGCCCTGGATCGGCTCGACCAGGATCGCGGCGACCTCCGACGGCGGCACGTTGCGCTCGAACAGCATGCGGATGTAGTCGAGCACGGCCTTGCCCTGGTCGCTGCCGGCGAACAACGGCCGATAGGTGTTGGGGTAGGGGACGTGGGTGACGCCGGGCATCGTCGGCGCAAAGCCCTTCTGCTGCGTGTACTTGCTCGAGGTGAACGACAGCGACCCCATGGTGCGGCCGTGGAACCCGCCGAGGAAGCCGATGAAACGCGGCCGGCCGGTCACGTAGCGCGCCAGCTTGATCGCGCCCTCGACCGACTCCGTGCCGGACTGGCACAGGAAGCTCATCACGGGCTCGCGCATCGGCGCGACCTCGGCGAGGCGTTCGCCCAGCGCGACCATGTTCTCGTGCCAGTAGTCGCTGGAGATGTGCAGGAACTTGCCGGCAGCCTCCTTGATGGCGTCGACCACCTGGGGATGGGCATGGCCCGTGGCACAGACCGCGATGCCGGCCGCGAAGTCCAGGAAGCGGTTGCCGTCGACGTCCCAGGCTTCGGTGCCGCGTCCGTGCGACATGGCGAACGGGTAGTCGCGCGGGTAGCTCGGCGAGGCGACCTTGACGTCGCGCGCGATCATGGCGCGGGCGAGCGGCCCTGGAAGTTCGGTCCTGATGTGCTGGTTGCGCAAGATGGGCTCCTGATGGACGGATCCCGCCTCAGGCGGGAATGCGCACGGGGCGCCTGTGCGCCTCGTGGGTGCGCGCGTGCAGCGCGCGAAGGGTCTCGAGTTCGGGCGCGGTCGGCGGCTCCATGGCCTCGACCGTGCCGGCGACCTTGAGCGGCCAGCCGACGGCCGCACGTGCCTCGTCTGCGTTGACGCCGGGGAACAGGGCGCTCAGCTGCAGCTCGTCGCTGCCAGGTTCGGGCGTCAGCATGCCGAAATCGGTGATCACCGCGCGCGGCCCGCCGCCCTGCATGGTGGTCCGTGCGCGCGCGCCGTGGCCGTCGAGGAATCCGGCGCTGGTCTGGAAATCGAGTTTCGCGACCAGGCTGCGCGGCGTCGCCTTGAGCATGACGAAGGTCTGCCGCGCGTGTGCCGCGATCTCGGTGGCCCCGCCCGCTCCGGGCAGGCGGGTGCCGGGCGCATCGTAGGGGCCGATCACCGTACTGTTCAGGTTGCCGTGGCGGTCGAGCTGCGCCGCGCCCAGGAATCCCACGTCCACGCGGCCGGCCTGCAGGAAGTAGCTGAAGATCTCGGGCAGCGGCACCACGCAGGCCGCCGTGTCAGCGAGTTCGCCGTCGCCGATGGACAGCGGCAGTACCTCGGGGCGCGTGCCCAGCGTGCCGGACTCGTAGACCAGCACGATGTCCGGCGCGTGCGTGAGCCGGGCGAGGTTGCAGGCAGCACTCGGCAGGCCGATCCCGACGAAGCATACGCAGCCGTTCCACAGCAGCCGCGACGCGGCAACGGTCATCATCTCGTCGCGCGTCCAGTCGCTCATGCCGCCGCTCCGAGGCTCGCCAGGAAGCTGGCGTGGTCGGGGCTGCCGAGCACGTGCCTGTCCATCCAGGCGCGGAAGCCGTCGCGATCGCGGGCGATGGCGTCCCAGCGCTGGTAGAAGCCGTTGTCGCGCGCGTAGACGTCCTGGACGTAGGACGGGTAGGCGCCGCCCGGGCAGTGCACGACCGCGCTCACCACCCAGTGCGGCAGCACCACGCCGTTCATGGCCGGCGGAAGCGCGTCGACGATCTCCTCGACGGTGACGACGAGCGCGCGCGCCGCGAGCGCAGCCTCGCGCTGCGCGCCCAGGATGCCGTGGATCGAAACGTTGCCCTGCCGGTCCGCGCGCTGTGCGTGCAGGATCGTAACGTCTGGGTTGATCGCCGGCACCGCGGCCAGGCGCTCGCCCGTGAAGGGGCATTCGACGCTGCGGATCACGGGGTTCGCCGCGGTCAGGTCGGTGCCGAGGTAGCCGCGCAGTACGCCGAAGGGCAGGCGCGCCGCGCCCGCGCAATAGGCCGCGGCCATGCCGGCGTGCGTGTGTTCGTCGATCGCCAGCGGCACTGGCCAGGCGTGTTCGACCGCGTCGCGCAGCCGGTGCAGCGAGCCGACGCCTGGATTGCCGCCCCAGGAGAACGTGAGCCGGCTCGCGCAGCCCGCGCCGATCATCTGGTCGTAGATGAGGTCGGGCGTCATGCGCACCAGGTGCAGGCCTCGCCGGCCCTGGCGGATGATCTCGTGGCCTGCGGCGAACGGGATCAGGTGCGTGAATCCCTCCAGCGCCACGCAGGCGCCGTCCCTTACGTGGCGTTCGATCGCCTCCGGCAGCGTCATGAGCTTCACGGGCCGGGCTCCACGACGGTGCGCGACTGCTCGCGCAGGTACTGCGCGAGATAGTAGAAGGACGCGATGCCCTTGCCGGTGGATCCCGAGCCTTTCCAGCCGCCGAAGGGCTGGTAGCCGGGCCAGGCACCGGTGGTCGCACCCTGGCGCCGGTTCGCGTAGGTGACGCCAGCCTCGATGTGCTCGTGGAACCACGGAACCTCGTCTTCGCCACCGTAAAAGCCCGCGGTGAGGCCGAGGTCCGAGTCGTTGGCCAGTCGCATCGCCTCTTCGCGATCCGTCACCCGGTGCAGCATCAGGATGGGCAGGAACATCTCGTGCTGCCACAGGGCGTGCGAGGTCGGCGCCTCGGCCAGTACCGGCTCGACGTAGTGGCCGCGGCGCAGGTCGCCGTCGACCAGCCGTCGGCCGCCCGCGACCAAGCGCGCGCCGCCGCTGCCGAGGCCGCGGACGTAACGCTCGTAATGGTCGGCAGCGCCCTGGTTGATGACGGGCCCCAGCCAGAACTCGCGCCGGCACGGATCGCCGATGCGGATGGCCGCGACCTGGGCACACAGCCGCTCCACCAGCTCGTCCGCCACTGCGCGGTCAACGTACAGGCGCGACATTGCGGAACATTTCTGTCCGCCCATGCCGTAGGCCGAGCGAACGATGCCGGCAGCGGCGTCGTCCAGATTCGCCCGGGCCGTCACGATGCAGGGATTCTTGCCACCCATCTCCGCGATGCAGGGGCGCGGCCATGCGCCGCCGGCCATCTGCCGCAGCAACTGGGTGCCGACGTCGGCCGAGCCCGTGAAGGTGATTCCGGCCGTCGCTGCGTGCGTCGTGAGCGCCTCGCCGATCTCGCGACCTGGTCCCGCCAGGTAGCTGAACACGCCGGGCGGCAGGCCCGCATCGCGGATGCAGTCCGCCAGCAGGCGACCCGCCCAGGGAGTGTCGCTGGCGCCCTTCATGACCACGGTGTTGCCGGTCACGAGCGCGGCAGCCGCAGGTCCGCCCGCCAGCGCCAGGGGGAAGTTGAACGGCGCTATGACGACCCAGACGCCGTACGGCCTCGTCACGCTGCGGTTGCGCGACACGATGCCCGGCAGCGGATCGTCGGGCAACGCATGTTCGTAGCCGCCGTTGCCCTCGAAGTCGTCGGCGTAGTGGCGGAAGAAATCCACGGTTTCCTGCGCCTCGCCGAGCGCCTCCATGCGGTTCTTGCCAACCTCGAGCGCGAGCGCCGCGGCGATCTCGTAAACGCGCTGCTCCATGAGGTCCGCGACGCGGCGCATCAGTCGGGCGCGCTCAGCAGGCGGAGTGGCGCGCCAGGCGGGGAAGGCAGCGCGGGCCGCACGCATCGCAGTCTCGACATCGTCGCGGTCCGCCACCGGGAAGTCGCCGAGGTGCACGGCATCGTCGATGGGGCTGAAGCGCCGAACGTAACGGCGCGCGCCGACGTCCCTGCCCGCGATGAACAGTTCCTGTCGAATGCCGAGGCGCGAGCGCACCGCGGCGAGCGCGGCGTCGAAGCGTTCGTGCATCGCTTCGGGCGGGTCGAACATCGTCGCGTAGGTGAGGCGGAAGTCCATGTGCGTGGCCCGGCTGGTTCAGTCGATGGGGAAGAATTTCGCGAGCAGCCGATCGAGCAGGGCCAGCGCCGCGGCGAGGTCCTGTTCCTCGATCACGAGCGGCGGGGCGAGCAGCAGCAGGTTGCCACGCGAACCGAAGGAAACGCCTTCGGCCATGGCCGCGGCGAGCAGCGCCTTGAGCGGCGGCGGCGTCTGCGGCCAGGGCGCAAGCGGCTGGCGGGACACGCGGTCGGTGACGAGTTCGAGCACCGCGAACAGGCCATGCCCGCCCCGTACGTCGCCGATGACCGGGTGGCGCTCGGCGAGGCGGTCGAGTGCCTGCCGAAGGGTCGACCCGAGGCGCCGCGAGCGCTCGATGAGGCGCTCGTCCTCGTATGCGGCGATCGCGGCCACGCCGGCCGCGCAGGCCAGCGGGTGTCCGCAGTAGGTCAGGCCGGTGTCGAGCACCTGGTTCTCGAGGCGCGCGGCGATATCGCCCGACAGGATGACCGCGCCGAGCGGCACGGTGGCGCCGGTGAGGCCCTTGGCCAGCGTGATGACGTCGGGCCTGCCTGCCTCGCCGTGGCGCTGCCAGGCGAACCACTCGCCGCAGCGGCCAAACGCGCTCATGACCTCGTCCGCGATCAGGGGGATGCCACGGTCGGCCGTGTGGCGGCGGACCGCTGGCCAGTAGCTGTCGGGCGCGACGATGCCGTTCGAGCCGGCATTGGGCTCGACGATCACCGCGGCGACCTGATCGCGTCCCAGGTGGTCGATGCGCTCGGCGATCGCGGCGGCCGCGCGCTCCCCACACTCCGCGTCGTTCCCGCTGCCGAAGGGGCAGCGGTAGGCGTAGGGCGGCTCGACGTGGCTGACGCGCATCGCGTCCGGATCGACGAGCGCCTGCGTGCGGGTGTCGCCCGAGAGCGCCATCGCGAGGTGCGTCGAGCCATGGTACGAGCGGTCGCGTGCCACGACGATGCCCCGCGGCCGCCCCAGGGCCTGGCGCAGGATCTTGACGGCGTGCTCGTTGGCATCGGCGCCGCCCAGCGTGAAGAACACCCGGCCGTCTTCGAACCCGGCGAGCTCGAGCAGGCGATCGGCGAGTTCCGCGCGCGGGCGCGCGCCCCAGGAGCTCGTCACGAAGCAGAGTTGCTCCGCCTGTGCGCGGATCGCCGCGACGACCCGCGGATGCTGGTGGCCGAGGTTGCTGCACTCGGCGAGGCTGCTCATGTCGAGGATCGAGCGGCCGTCCTCCAGGTGCAGGCGCGCGCCGGCGCCGCCGACCACGGTCGGCGCATCCCACTGCGACTGCATGCACCAGCTGTGCAGGACCGAATTCCGCTCGGCGCTCACGACTTCCCCCGCCGGGCCCGTGTCCGGACTGGTTGTGCGAATACCGCACAGCGGTACGCATTGCGCACCATCGTACAAATGACTAAGCTCCGCGTCAAATGACCAGGCCGCGCAAGACCGTGTCGCCACCCGCATTCGAGCAGAGCCGCGACTACGTGCAGTCGCTGGCCCGCGGACTGGCCGTTCTCGCCGCCTTCGACGTGGATCATCCGACGCTGGGCCTCGCGGGTATCGCGTCGCGCACGGGCCTGTCGCGGGCCGCGGTGCGACGCCTGATGCTCACGCTCGCGCACCTGGGCTACGTGCGTGCCGTGGGTCGCGAGTACGCGCTGAGTCCGCGCGTGCTGGAACTCGGCTTCGGCTGCCTCGGCTCGCTCAAGCTGAACGACCTCGCGCAGCCGCTGATCGAGCAGCTGGCGCAGCGCCTGAACCACAGCTGCTCCATGGCGGTGCTGGACGGCCAGTCGATCGTGTACGTGCTGCGCGTCCCGGTCCGCCGCGTGATGACCGTCGCCCTCGGCGTCGGCGCGCGCCTGCCCGCGTATGCAACCTCGATGGGGCGAGTGCTTCTCGCCAGCCTCCCGCCGGCGTCGCTGGAGGCCTGGCTCGCGGACTGCCAGCCGCTGCGCAACACGCCGCACACCGTCACTGACCTGCGTCGCCTGCGCCGGATCGTCCGCGACGTGGGCACGCAGGGTTATGCGTATGTCGAACAGGAACTCGAGCTGGGACTCTGCTCCATCGCGGTGCCCGTGCGCGACCGCGATGGCCGTGTAGTGGCCGCCCTGAACGCGAGCATGCCGTACCACCCCGACGCGGCGCAGCACGCCCTGCGCGACGTGCTGCCCGAGCTGCGCGCCGCCTCTGCTGCGGTCGAACGCTGCCTGCCCTCCAACATCCTTGAACCGGTGTCCCTGTGAAACCTACCCACGCCTGGATTTGCGATGGAATCCGGACCCCGTTCGGACGTTTCGGCGGTGGCCTGTCCGCCATCCGTACCGACGACCTCGCCGCGCTGGCGATCCAGAGCCTGCTGGCCCGCCATCCGGGTCTCGACCTGGCGGCCATCGACGAGGTGCAGCTGGGCTGTGCGAACCAGGCAGGCGAGGACAACCGCAACGTCGCGCGCATGGCCGCGCTGCTCGCGGGCCTGCCGCCGTCGGTACCCGGCGTGACCTTGAACCGCCTGTGCGCCTCCGGCCTCGAGGCGGTCGGCCAGGCAGCGCGCGCCTGCGCGCTCGGCGAAGCCGAGCTGGTGATCGCCGGCGGCATCGAAAGCATGAGCCGCGCGCCCTACGTGCTCGGCAAGGCCGACGCTGCGCACTCGCGCGAGCAGAAGCTCGAGGACACCACGCTGGGCTGGCGCTTCGTCAACCCACGCATGCGGCAGCTGTACGGCGTCGACGCGATGGCGCAGACGGCGGAGAACCTGGCGCGCGAGCATGGCATCTCGCGCGAGGACCAGGACTCGTATGCGCTGCGCTCACAGCAACGTGCGGGGCGTGCAATTGCCGAGGGCTTCTTCGCAGGCGAACTGACCGAGGTTCGTACCGGTCCGGACACCGTCGTCCCGGCCGACGAGCAGCCGCGGCCGAACACGACGCTGGCTCGCCTCGCCTCGCTGGCGCCGCTGCTGGGCGAGGGCACCAGCATCACGGCCGGAAATGCGTCCGGCATCAACGATGGCGCCTGTGCACTGCTGGTCGCGTCCGAATCGGCCGCGAGGCGCTCTGCGCTGACGCCACGCGCGCGCGTGCTGGGGATGGCTGCCTTCGGCGTGCCGCCGCGCGTCATGGGCATCGGCCCGGTGGGTGCGACGCGCAAGCTGCTGGCCCGCCTGCGGCTGGGCCTCGAGGACTTCGACGTGATCGAGATCAACGAGGCATTTGCGGCACAGGTACTCGCGGTCACCAGGGCGCTCGGGCTGCCGGACGACGCTCCGCAGGTGAATCCCAACGGCGGTGCGATCGCGCTCGGACACCCGCTCGGTGCGAGCGGCGCGCGCCTGGCGCTGACCGCGATAAGACAACTGGAGCGCAGCGGCGGTCGCCGCGCGCTGGTCACGCTGTGCGTCGGGGTGGGGCAGGGCCTGGCGCTGGCCCTGGAGAGGTGACGCGCCGTCCTTGTCCCGTCAGTCGGGCAGCCTGCATCGCTCGAGCTGACGCAGCAGCGCCGCCGGCGAGACCGGCCGGCCCAGCAGCCCGCTCATCAGCGATCGCGTGTCGCGCTCGGAGCCGAACCGGAGAAGTTCCGCGCTGAGCCAGCCGTACCACTTCGGATTGCCGGCATCGAAGGGGCCGATCGCCTCGATCGTGCGCGCGCGCATCTCGGCCGTCAGTACCGCGCCGAGACCGTAATTGACCATGTAGCCCGGATTGCCCGCAAGTTGCACGCGCATGGCCCACCACGGTACCTCCGGGTGCGGGACGATGTGCAGGTAGCGGCTCGTGATGTCCGTCCATACGCTGTTCGGGTCTGCGCCGGGATCGCGGAGCATGCGCATCTCGAACAGGGACCACGCCACGTCGAGCATGACGTCGCTGAACAGGGCTCGCAGCGACACGGCCTCGGCAACCTCTGCGCCCAGGTAGCGGCGTTGCCAGGCGGGCTCGTGGACGCTCCAGGAGGGAACGTCCGCGAATGCCTCCGTGAACAGCGTGTCCGGCCAGTCCATGTATGCGGGCCGGGCGTGGATGGCGCTGATGTGCACGGCATGGCCACTCTCGTGCACGAGCTCGTTGAGCGAAAACAAACCGCCCGTGGGATAGGTGCCCACGACCCTCGCGACCGGGCGCTGCCATGCGCCGTCCCGAAGCCGGCCCCGCGCCAGGAAGTCCGTATAGGCCAGCGGCGATTTGTCCGCGCGCGGCGCGAGGTCGAAAACCACGCCAAGCGCCTGCAGGTCAGCGCCGAGATCGCGATAGAAGCGCGCGTTTGCCGGCATGAGGGTGGCCGCCGGGAGTTTCTGCTGCAGCTGCCTGTTGGCAACGCTGTTCTGGTAGCGGTAGTCCCAGGGCTCTACCGCTTGCCGCGGGCTTGCATCGCGCCAGGTCTCCAGCACCTGGACGAGCCAGCGTTCGACGTCCGCGGTCGCAACGCCGATCGCACGCGCCGCGGCATCGATCTCGGATCCGCGCCGGGCCGCGTCGGCCGCCGCCATCGCGATCATGCGGCGATACGGGCTGTCGGGTTCGTTGCGGCCGTTGAGCGCCGTCCAGAGCGGCACGAACGCGTCGAACAGCGCCTTGCGCCGAGACGGTTCGTCGATCACGTGCAGCAGCTGCAGCGCCGTGCCGCGGTCGATCGTGCTCGCCTCGAAACGGAGCTGGTTGCCGTACAGGGAGAAGCAACTCACCAGCGCCGTACGCATGGCGCCCAGGTCGAGGTCGCGGCGCTCGGCGTCCGAGCAGGCCTGCTGGCGGTCACCATCGGTCGAATCGCTGTCTTCCAGGGCGGCGAGCGACTTGCCCAGGGCCGCCATGGCGCGCTCGTCATCAGCTGCCAGCTTGCCGGGCTCGATGCGGGCAAGGTCCGCGTCCAGTTGCTTGCGGCGATCCTGAAGGATCGCCTTCCAGGCAACGAGGCCCCTGCCCTGGAAGCTCTGGGTCTTGCTGGACTCGATGTACGCCACGGCACTGCCGGCGTCCAGGTAGTCGAGGAAAGAGTTTTCCGCGCCGTCGAGCGGGCCTGCGGTGCGTTCGCCCGCAAGCGCCCCTGCGCTGGCCAGGGACAGCAGTCCGCTGAAGATCAAGTGCCTGAGGGGATTCATTTCTGCATCACGCGCGTTCGTCGGCCCACACAGGATAGCGCCCCATGCTCAACAGCAGCAGGATGCACAGGACGAAGCCTACTCCCGAGACGAGCAGGGC
>JADZCS010000082.1 GCA_020851435.1 Gammaproteobacteria bacterium
GCGCAGGAGTCCCGGGTCGTCGTCGACCAGCAGGACCTTGCCGGGGTGGCGGGGGGGAGACATAAGGCAAGGATACTCCGCGGGGGCGGGCGCCAGTATCCGGGGGGTTGCCGTTTTGCGACAGTTGCCGGCAGGGTGGTAGCGTTGGCCACCGACGATCCCAGGGAGGGGATGCGCCATGCTCAGAGGGATGCTGGTGGCCGGCCTGTTGGGCTGGTCGTTGCTCGCGCCGGGGCCGGCGCAGTCGCAGATGCCGGTGGTGCCGGACAACCTGGGGCCGAACGCCTCGTTCGAGCGGCTGAGCCACGGCGAATATCTCTATCGCACGATCAAGGCGCGCACGCCGCGCGGCAGCGAGCGCTTCGAGCTGATCGCGCACCCGGACGGCACGCGCACGCTGATCATGTGGAACGACCTGTTCGCGAAGCACGGGCAGATCCACGCCGTGCTGCGCGTGGACGCGCGCTTCCGGCCGCTGGAGACGCAGTACGTCTACTGGAGCGACGGGCGTTTCAAGGGCGCGGCGAATTTCCGGCTCGACGGGACGGCTCTGGCGGGAACGGTGCGCACGCCGGACGGCGGCCTGGCGACGCAGCGCCTGACGGTGCCGGAGGCGGTGTCGTTCGCGACGCATCCGCTGGCGGGCGACGGCTGGCATGCCTGGCACGTGGAGTCGCAACAGCCGGCGGCGATGGTCAACTTCGACGCGGGGCCGGACCTCACGATGCCGGCGGCGGCGCGGCTGCAGCCGGCGGACTGGCGCCGTGTGCGCAGCGAGCCGATCGAGGTGCCGGCGGGACGGTTCGACTGCGAGGTGTACGCGGGGGCGGGCGCGACCGTGTGGGTCACGGGGCCGGATCGCGTGCTGGTGAAGTTCGAGTGGCCGGCGCTGGACCTCGAATACGTGCTGGCGCGGTTTGGGACGGGGCGGGATCGCGGGGCGGTTTCGCCGGCAGTGACGCCCTTGGCCGCGCCGAGCGCGAACAACAGCGTGCTGCGCTGGCACGAGGGCGAGTATTCGTATCGCACGATCGCCGACGGCCGCGAGCGCGGCTGGGAGCGGTTCCGCCACACGGTGCAGGCGGACGGATCGCGCACGATGCTGATGTGGCAGGGCCTGCGGGCGCGCAGCGCGCAGTTCACGGTGCTGATGCGCGGCGAGCAGTCGTTCCGGCCGGTCGACGCGTATGCGAGCTACTGGAACGACGGCAAGTACAAGGGCTCGGTGAACCTGTGGCTGCAGGGACCGCAGCTGTCGCTGGCGAGTCACGGGGCGTTCGGCGAGTGGCGCGAGGAGACGACGGTACCGGAGCGCGTGTCGATGGGCACGCACCCGATCGCGGCCGATGGCTGGCACCTGTGGGAGCTCGATGCGCCGGTGTCCCGCGCGCGCGCCTTCGAACTGGAGGCGACGGCCGACCTGGGCAAGCCGATCCGCGGCAAGTGGCGTGAGCTGCCGATGGCGCGGGTGGGCGTGGAGAAGATCAAGGTGCCGGCCGGGGAATTCGAGACCACGCACTACCGGCTGGGGGGGACGCTCGACATCTGGCTGTACGGCGAGGACCGCGTGCTGGTGCGCATGCGGCACGAGAAGGCGGACCGGGATTATGTGCTGGTGAGGTATGAGGAAGGCGGGAAGAGCGGCCAGGAATAGCAGCGCTGTTTCTCGATGAAGACACTCGATATGCCGGGACCTTTTTTGGAGGTGAGGGTGCGAGGATGGCATCCGGGTTTGCCGGGGCTATGTCATGGGGGGTATAACTGCCGTTCCACAAAGGGAAATATCCATGGTCAGCGTCGCGACTGCCCGTAGCCTGCCCGTTCGTACCGGCCTCGGCGGCGGGCGGCCCTTCGGCGAGTTCCGCTCGGCGATCGACCAGGTGGTGCTGGAGCTGTTTCGCAGCCGTGAGCTGCACCAGGCGCTGCATGGCCCGGGCAACGTGAACCTGGCGGTGCTGTGGGACGACGTCGCGCGGCTGCTCGATGCGCTCAAGCGCCGGCCGGCCAGGGCCTTGCGCGGGCAGAGGGACGTGCACCGGCACCTGGTCGAGGGCTTGCCGGGCGAGGCGCTGTTCATTGCGGCGGCGATGGCGTTCGATTCGCTGAAGGACGCGCTGCCGTTGTTCGACGTCAGCGCGAAGACGGCGCGGGCACGGCTGGGCGCGCGCTTGTCCTCGGCCGAGGGGGAGATCGCGCTGCGAATCGGCCGGGTGCTGTCGATGGCGGGCGATGCCTTCGCTTCGCTGCCGGCGGCCCGGACCTGGCTGCTGACGCCCAACTTCGCGCTGGGCGGGGCGGTGCCGCGCGACCTGCTCAAGACGGCCGAGGGTGAGCAACTGGTCGTCGCGGAACTCCAGGCCCACGCGGAAGGCGGGCCGGTGTGAGAGTTTTTCGCGCGCGTGCGCTGCGCGGCGGGGTGCGAACGTTCGATCCGCTCGACAGCAGCGGGTCGATCAGCGGGCCGAGGGGCTGGCGCTTCAACGACCTGTCCACCGAGATTCTCTACGCTGCGGAGGTGGAGGCGCTGGCCATCCTGGAGGTGGCGGTGCGGCCGGGCTGGGAGTCGATCGAGCAGGTGCTGGTGGCGACCATCGAAGTGCCGGACGACGCGATCGTGTCACTGGACGAGCTCGGCATCGTGCTGCCGGCCAACTGGAATGCGCGACCGGTGGCCGACGACAGCCGCGTCATCGGCCGGGAGTTTCTCGATGCCGTGGCGCGCTGGCCCGCGGGCCGGCCGCGGCCGATCGGCGTGCGGGTGCCCTCGGCGGTCAGTGCGTCAGACTGCAATGTGCTGCTGGACCCCTCGCGGAGGCGCGAGTGCCGGGCGCGGATCACCAGCCGCGTGCCGTTTGCCACGCTGCGGTGGACGGTGAGTTGAGTCGGAGGGGCGGCCTAGGGCTGCTTGCGTTCCAGCATAGTGCGCTCGAGCTCGGCGATGGCGGCGAGCTTGGCGCGGGCCTTCTCGAGTTCTTCGCGAAGACGTTCGTTGTCGGACTGCAGGCGGCGGGCCTGGGCCGCGGCGCGCTCGCGTTCGGTCTGCGCGTTGGCGGCTGTCTGGCGCAAGGTGCCGGCCTCGCTGGTCAGCGCCAGCCGGGCGTTGACCTCGCGCAGCATGATCACTGCGAGCGCGCGCTCGCCCGGCTGCAGGCGCTCGGGCGCGGCCAGCAGTTCGCCGAGGAGGGTGCGGGCGCCGATCGGATCGGAGTTGGCGTGACCGGGGGCGGCCAGGATCAGCGCCCAGCGCACGCGCGCGGGCGTTGTGGGCGCGATCACCGCGGCGCGGCGGGCGTTGTCGGCGAGCTCGGCCTGCGCGGCCGGCGTGGCGCGCGCGAGGTTGTCCAGCGTGGCGAGGTAGTCGGCGACCAGCTGGGCGTCGGTGGGGGCCGCGGTCGGGGCGGGCGAATTGGGGGCGCTGGTCGGCCACTGCAGTTTGGACATCGAGTCGCAGCCGGCGAGCAGGGAGGAGGCACAGAGGTACACAAGCAGGTACACAAGAGGGGTCAGACCCCTCTTGTGTACCTCTTGGCACCCTTCGCGCCGCGACTCAAGCCTCACGTGCCGACTCCGGTGAACTGGGCTGCCGCAGGGGCAGCGTGATCTGGAAGTGCGCGCCGGGGAACTGGCCGTCGCGCAGCTCGATGCGGCCGCGGTGGGCCTGCACGAACTCGAGCACGACGGACAGGCCGATCCCGGTTCCCTTGAGCGGCCCGGACTGCGGCGCGTCGCCAGTATAAAACGCCTCGAACAGATGCTGGCGGTCATGTTCGGGGATGCCGGGGCCGGTGTCCGCGAAGTCGATCACGACATTGACGCCCTTGGTGCGCGCGTGCAGGTGGATGGTGCCGCTGCGCGGCGTGAACTTGAGGGCGTTGGAGAGCAGGTTGTCGAGCACGAGCTTGAGCTTGCCGCGATCGGCCTGGAGTTCCAGGTCCGGCAGCTGCAGGTCGAGCTTGATGCGGCGCGCGACCAGCGCGAGGCGCTGGGCATCGACGACCTGCCGGACCAGCGCCTTGAGCGGGAACTCGCTGAGGTCGAGCCCGACGGCCTGCGACTGCCAGGCGCTGAACGACAGCAGGTTCTCGATCAGGCGCTGCAGCTTGAGCGCGTTGTCGCGCAGGATGCCGGCGACCTCGCGCTTCGGCTCGTCGAGCGTGCCGACGGCGCCCTCCAGCAGCAGGTCGGTGCCCTCGCGCAGGTTGGCGAGCGGCGTCTTGAGTTCGTGCGACATGTGGCGCAGGAATCGGTCGCGTTCCTCGGCGATGTCGATGAGGCGCTGGCGCAGCCATTCGAGCTGACGGCCGAGGGCCTCGAGGTCGGTCGGACCCTTGACCGACACGGGGTGCGTGAAGGTGCCGCGCCCCAGCTCGGAGATCGCGGTGTCGAGCTGGCGCAATGGTCGCAGGATCAGGAACACGAAGAACCCGGCCATCGCGAGCGTGGCGGGTATCAGCGCGGCCAGCGTCCAGACCAGCTGGCGCTGGGTATTGTCGGCGTCGGCCTCGAGGACGCGCAGGCGCTGGTCGACGGTCGCGTTGGTGGTCCTGGCGAGCGCCGCTGCTTCCTGGGTCATCCTGTCGAACTGGGCGGCGACGTTGGCCATGCGTTCGGCGGCGGTGGCCTCGGGCGCGAGCAGGGCCGAGCGCGTGCTGACCGACGAGGTCTCGAGCTTTTCGAGGGCGGCCCGGTCCGAGAGTTCCGGATCCAGCGTCGCCAGGGACTGCAGCGTGCGCATGAAGGCCGCGTCGTTCTGGTTGTAGGCCTCGGCGACGCGCGGGTCGTCCAGCAGCAGGTACAGGTTGGCCGAGCGCTCCATCGCCACCAGGTGCTGCTGAAGCGCCTGGTTGTCCCGCGTCGCCGCCACGCTCTCGCGCACCAGGTGGTCGGTCTCGCTGGTGATGCGCCGCAGCCCCAGCGCGCCGTGGACGACCGCCGCCGTCAGCGGCACCGCCACGAGCACGAGCCCGAGGATGATGAGGCCGGACAGCGATCTTGGGCGGGGGGAGAAGGGCATGGGGTTGACGGGGGGCAGAGAGGGGGTCAAGAGGGGGTCAAGAGGGGGTCAAGAGGGGTCAGACCCCTCTTGACCACCCCGCTACACCATCGGCTGCCGCAACAGGCGGCGTTCCCAGTCGAGGGCGGTGCGCACGATGTGCTCGAGGTCGTCGTGGGCGGGCTGCCAGCCTAGCTGCTCGCGGATGCGCTCGGCGCGGGCGATCAGTTCGGGGGGATCGCCGGCGCGGCGGGGGCCTTCGGCGACGTCGAGCTTCATGCCTGCGACCTTTTCGACCATGCGGAGCATCTCGCGCACGGAGAAGCCCTTGCCGTAGCCGCAGTTGAGGGTGGCAGATATGCCGCCGGCGCGCAGGTGATCGAGCGCCTTGAGGTGCGCGGCGGCGAGGTCCTCGACGTGGATGTAGTCGCGGATGCAGGTGCCGTCGGGCGTGGCGTAGTCGGTGCCGAACACGCTGAGGCCGGGGCGCTTGCCGACGACGGCCTCGCAGGCGACCTTCAACAGATGAGTGGCCTCGGGCGTGGACTGGCCGATGCGGCCGCCGGGGTCGGCGCCGGCGACGTTGAAGTAGCGCAGCGCGACGTGGCGCAGCGGCGTGGCGGCGGAGACGTCCTTGAGCATCTGCTCGCTCATGAGCTTGGACCAGCCGTAGGGGTTGATCGGCGCGGTCGGGGTGTCCTCGCTCGCGGCGCCCTCGGCGGGGATGCCGTACACGGCGGCGGTGGACGAGAAGATCATGTGCTTCACGCCCGCCTCGACGCAGCACTCGAGCAGGTTGCGGGTGTTGGACGTGTTGTTGCGGTAGTACTTGAGCGGGTTGGCGACCGACTCGGGCACGACGATGTGCGCCGCGAAGTGCAGCACCGTGTCGATGTCGTTGTCGGCCAGCACGCGCGCGACCAGGTCGCGGTCGCCGGTGTCGCCGATCACCAGGTCGCCGTACAGGACCGCCGAGCGGAAGCCCGTCGAGAGGTTGTCGAGGATCACGAGGTCTTCGCCGCGCTCGCCGAGCTGGCGGGCGACGTGACTGCCGATGTAGCCGGCGGCGCCGGTGACTAGAATTTTGGGCATGGTGCCTTGAAGTAGGAGGGGTCAGACCCCTCTTGCGTACTGCTTGTGTACCTCTTATGTACCGGGTCAGACCCGGTACACAAGAGGGGTCTGACCCCTCCGATGATACAGTGCGCACATGACTGACGACGATTTCGAGGAACCTGTGGAGCGCCCGTTCGAGGGGCTGTCGCCCGACCTGGTCGTGGCGGCGGTGGAGCAGGCGACGGGCGGCTATTCGGACGGCCGGGTGCTGGCGCTGGGCAGCTACGAGAACCGGGTGTTCCAGGTGGGCATCGAGGACGGCGAGCCGGTGGTCGTCAAGTTCTACCGCCCGGGCCGCTGGACGGACGAGAGCATCCTCGAGGAGCACGCCTTCGCGCTCGAACTGGCGGCGGCCGAGATTCCCGTGGTCGCGCCGCTGGTTTTCGGTGACAAGACCCTGCTCACAGTCGAAAGCGAGGCAGGGGCCACGCCGGATCCGGACCTCACCGAGACCAACATCCTTCCGCAGCCCTTCGCGTCGCCGCCGCAGCACTTCCGCTACGCCGTTTACCCGCGCCGCGGCGGGCAGTGGCCGGAGCTGGGCAGCTCGGACGACCGCAAGTGGATGGGGCGCTTCCTGGGCCGCATTCACGCGGTCGGCGCGGCGGGCCGCTTCCAGCACAGGCCGCGGCTGGGCATCGACTGGCTCGGCTACGACGCGGTCAACTACCTGCTCGACGCCGAACTCATGCCGGACTACGTCGCGCGCTCGTACGAGGAACTCACCGACGAGATGCTCGCGATCATCGAGCAGCGCTTCGAGTGGGGCGGCATGTTCCGCTACCTGCGTATCCACGGCGACTGCCATCGCAACAACGTGTTGTGGACGCCCGAGGGCCCGCACTTCGTGGACCTGGACGACTGCATGACCGGTCCCGCGATCCAGGACATCTGGATGCTGCTCGCCGGCAACCGCGAGGAGATGCGCGCGCAACTCGCCGACATGGTCGAGGGTTACCAGCAGTTCAACCGCTTCGACGAGCAGGAACTGGTGCTGATCGAACCGCTGCGCGCGTTGCGCATGATCCACTACGCCGCCTGGCTGGCGCGGCGTTGGCACGACCCCGCATTCCCGCGCGCGTTCCCGTGGTTCGGCGAGCCGCGGTACTGGGAGGAACACCTCCAGGCACTGGCCGAGCAGCGGGATGCGCTGGAGCAGCCGGCGATTACGATTTAGAGGGGTCAGACCCCTCTCGACCCCCGCTTGCGTACCTCTGTGGCACCGGTACACAAGCGGGGGTCAAGAGGGGGTCAAGAGGGGTCTGACCCCTCTGTGGCACCGCACGGTGCTTTTCACCGGTTTGTGGTAGCGTTTCAACAGGCACTGCGGCTCCCCCCTGACGCCGCCATGGAACTGAAATGTTTCACTCCCTCTCGCGTGGCTCAAGCCTCGCCAATCTCATCAAGTTCGCGCCGCTCGCGGCTTCCCTGACCCTCGCGGCCTGCGGTGGCGGGGGTGGGGACGGCGGTACGACGCCGACGCCAGCGCCGACGGTCTCCCTTTCTGCCAGTCCGACAACGGTGTCCTCTGGTGCTTCGACGGCCCTGACGTGGTCATCGACCAACGCGGCCTCGTGCACGGCCTCGGGCGGCTGGACCGGATCGCGCGCGACCTCGGGCACGGAGTCTTCCCCGGCGCTCACCGCCAACACGACCTTCACGCTGACCTGCAGCAACTCGGCCGGTGCGACCGCTTCGCAGAGCGTCACGGTAACGGTGGCTGCGGCGACCCCGGTGCCCGTCGTCACGATCAGCGCCAACCCGACTTCGCTCGCGGCGGGCGCGTCGAGCGTCATCTCCTGGTCCGCGACCAACACCCCCACCTCCTGCACGGCCAGCGGCGCCTGGAGCGGCAGCAAGGCTGTCGGCGGCGGCACCGAGACGGTCACGGTCAACGCGACCGGCACCTACTCGCTGACCTGCGCGAACGCGGGCGGCAGCAGCGTCACGCAAAGTGCGACGGTCACGGTCGTGCCGGCGCCGACGGTGTCGATCAGCGTCAACCCGACCTCGGTCACCAGCGGCAGCACGACGGCGATCACGTGGTCGTCGACCAACGCGACCTCATGCACGGCCTCGAACGGATGGACGGGAGCGAAGGCGACCTCGGGCACCGAGACCTCGCCCGCGCTCACGACCAACACCACCTTTACCCTGAGCTGCACGGGCATCGGCGGCACGACCGCCCAGAGTGCAACGGCCACGGTGTCGGTGGCTCCGCCGCCGGCGGCGACCGCGACGCTGTCGGCCAATCCGACGTCGGTCGCCTCGGGCGGCACCACTTTGCTGACCTGGTCGTCGACCAACGCGACGTCGTGCACGGCCACCAACGGCGCGGCGGGTTGGGCGGGCGCGAAGGCGACCACTGGCACGCAGACCTCGGCGGCGCTGACCGCGACCACGACCTTCACGATTACCTGCACCGGCGCGGGCGGCAGCAGCGCGCCGCAGAACGCGACCGTGACCGTGACCGCGCCGACCAGCTTGACGGTGTCGGGCAAGATCGCCTACGTGCGCCCGACCACCACGGCGTCGGGCCTCGACTACACGAACACCGAGACGCGCAACGCGCGCGGCGTCACGGTCGAGATCCTCAATGGCGCGGCGGGCAGCACGGTGCTGGGCACCACCAAGGCCGACGCCAGCGGCAACTACACGGTCGAGGTGAGCCCGGTCCCGGCGAGCTTCCGCGTGCGCGCGAAGGCGGAGCTGGTCAAGACCGGTACGCCGAGCTTTGATTTCCGCGTGCTCGACAACACGGCCAGCGATGCGCTGTACGTGCTCGACAGCACGACGCAGACGCCGGCCGGCGCGACGATCACGGTGAACCTGACCGCGCCGCTCGGCCGCACGGGCACCAACGGCACCACGATCACGGGCACACGCGCCTCGGCGCCGTTCGCGATCATCGACATGCTGTACAACGCGAAGGAACTGCTGATCGGCGCGCAGCCGACGGTTGCGCTGAGCGCAATGAACGTGCACTGGAGCACGGCCAACACCGCCACCACCACGGCGGCCTGCAGCGGCAATCCGAACCCGGTGACGGGCGACATCGGCACGACGTTTTTCCTCGGCGCGCAGATTCCGGCCGCCGGCACCTGCCCGGCCACGCCGCCGGGCATCTACGTGCTTGGTGACGCGACCGACGACACGGACGAGTTCGACCTCTCGGTCATCGCCCACGAGTTCGGGCATTACTACGAGGACGCGCTGTCGCGCAGCGACAGCATGGGCGGCTCGCACGCGCTGGGCGACAAGTCGGACATCCGCCTGGCGTTCTCAGAGGGCTGGGGCAACGTGTTCTCGGGCATGGTGCTCAACAACTCGACCTACAGCGACACGTTCGTCAGCGCACCGCCGAACAACGTCTACTCGTTCGATATGGAAGCCGACTCGCCGCCGTCGGACTCGTTCGAGGGCGCCTTCAACGAGGGTTCGGTCGCGCAATTGATCTGGGACGTGTTCGACGGTGCGAATGACGACGCGCTCGCGCTGGGCTTTTCGCCCATCCACAGCGTGATGACCAGCAACATCAGGAACACCACGTCGATGGGCAGCATCTACGTGATGTTCGCGGGGCTCGCGGCGAACAACCCGGCCTCGTCAGCGGCGCTGACGGCGTTGATGACCGGCGAGCAGATCTCGGGCTCGGGCGAGTGGGGCGCGGGTGAGACCAACACCGCGGCTGCCGCGGCATCGGCCGACGTGCTGCCGATGTTCTACGAGCCGAGCTGGGCGCAGCTGGGATCGGGCGTGGGCGTCGTGAGCAGCAACAATTTCCCGGACGCTGCGCCGACCTACTCTTACAACCGGCTGGGCGCGCGCCGCTACGTGCGCATCAACTTCCCGGCGTCGGGGACCTACACGATCTCCGCGACCGGGCCGCCGAACTCGGACATCGACTTCGTGCTCTATCGCCGCGGCGTCGTGGCCTGCACGGGCTTCAACCCGCCGGCGGCAGACGGCGTCGAGCAATCCAGCTGCGCGGTGCAGGCCGCGGAGTACACGCTCGAGGTCTACGACTGCAGCAACCTGGGCGATGCCTGTACGACGACGGCTCCCACCTCGTTGCGCACGCCGATCACGGTCAAGGTGCAGTGATGAACAAGCCTTACATGACTTCCTTTGCCGCGATCGCGATGCTGCTGGCCGCGGTGCCTTCTTTGAGCGCGGACGTTGCCAACGAGCATTTCATCGGCAAGCCGCATGCGGCCGTGAGCGCGCGCTTCACGCCGCGTACTGCGCTGATGTCGGGCGTGCCGGCCGAGGTGGCCGTGCGCGTGCTGCCGGGCGCAGCGGCGCAGTACGTCGAAGTGTCGTTCTCGGCGGGGCCGGGGCTCACGATCGTGTCGCCGACGGGCTCGCAGCGGCTGGCGATCACCGCCGGCAAGCCACTGGACGTGACGGTCAACGTCACGCCCAGCTCGGGCGGCTCGCTGAAGCTCAGCGCGATGCTCACGATGGTCAACGGCAACGACCGCCAGTCGAGGCGGGTCAGCGTGATGCTGCCGGCCAAGGGCCCGGTCACCGTGCAGCCTGCCGCCAAGGCCGCGCGCACCGAACGCGACGCCAAGGGCCAGCTCGTCGAGCCGATGAAGGCCGAGACCGACTCGAAGCCGCGGTGAGCCGCGGCGAGGTTGGTGCAGGTGGTGCAGGTGCCTGGCACCTGCACCAGCACCACAGCCTAAATGGTTGAAAAATAAACAATCGGGAGCAAATTGCGGGTACAATGGCGGGCTCACCTGCCCGGCCCTGGTACCCCATCGTGATCCACAAGCTTCGCAACATCGCCATCATTGCCCACGTCGACCATGGCAAGACCACGCTGGTCGACCAGCTGCTGCGCCAGTCCGGCACCTTCGACGCCCGCAAGGCCGTCGTCGAACGCGTCATGGACTCCAACGACCTGGAGCGCGAGCGCGGCATCACGATCCTCGCCAAGAACACGGCGATCCGCTGGCGCGACTTCCGCATCAACATCGTCGACACCCCTGGACACGCCGACTTCGGCGGCGAGGTCGAGCGCGTGCTGTCGATGGTCGACTGCGTGCTGCTGCTGGTCGACGCCGTCGACGGCCCGATGCCGCAGACGCGCTTCGTCACGCAGAAGGCTTTCGGCCACGGCCTGTCGCCGATCGTGGTGATCAACAAGGTCGACCGCCCCGAGGCCCGTCCTGAGTGGGTGCTCAACCAGACCTTCGACCTGTTCGACCGCCTGGGCGCGACCGAGCACCAGCTGGACTTCCCGGTGGTGTACGCCTCGGCGATCCAGGGCATCTCGGGCCATGATCCGCACCGCATGGGCACGGACATGACCGTGCTGTTCGAGACGATCGTCGACCGCTGCCCGGCGCCGAACGTGGATTCCGAGGGCGCGCTGCAGCTGCAGGTGTCGCAGCTCGACTACTCGAACTACGTCGGCTCGATCGGCATCGGCCGCATCAAGCGCGGCACGATCCGCAAGAACATGCCGGTCGCGGTCGTCGACCGCAACGGCAACGTGCGCCAGGAGCGCATCGGCCAGGTGCTGGGCTTCCTCGGCCTCGACCGCATCGAAGTCGACTCGGCCTCGGCCGGCGACATCGTCGCGTTCTCGGGCATCCCCGAGCCGAAGATCTCCGACACGCTGTGCGACCCGACCCACATCGAGGCGCTGAAGCCGCTGGTCGTCGACGAACCGACCATCAGCATGACCTTCGAGACCAACAACTCGCCCTTCTTCGGCAAGGAAGGCAAGTACGTCACCAGCCGCCAGGTGCGCGAGCGCCTGCAGCGCGAGATGCTCTCGAACGTCGCGCTGCGCGTCGAGGACACGGAAGACCCGGACAAGTTCATCGTCTTCGGCCGCGGCGAGATGCACCTCGGCGTGCTGATCGAGAACATGCGCCGCGAAGGCTACGAGCTGGCCGTGTCGCGGCCGCGCGTGGTGATCAAGGACGTCGACGGCGTGAGCTGCGAGCCCTGGGAAAACCTCACGATCGACGTCGAGGACACGGCGCAGGGCGCGGTGATGCAGGCGCTCGGCGAGCGCTCGGGCGCGCTCGAGAACATGGTGCCGGACGGCAAGGGCCGCGTGCGCCTCGACTACCGCATCCCGTCGCGCGGCCTCATCGGTTTCCAGACCGAGTTCCGCACGATGACCAGCGGTACGGGCCTCATGTACCACGTGTTCGACAAGTTCGGCCCGCGCGTCGACAAGGAAATCGCCCCGCGCATGTCGGGCGTGCTGATCTCGAACGGGCAGGGCACGGCGCTGGCCTATTCGCTGTTCAAGCTGCAGGAGCGCTCGAAGCTGTTCATCGGCCACGGCGAAGAGGTCTACGAGGGCCAGGTCATCGGCCTCAACAGCCGCGACGACGACATGGTCGTGAACCCGCTCAAGGCCAAGCAGCTGACCAACATCCGCGCCGCCGGCAAGGACGACGCGCTGATCCTGTCGCCGCCGATCCGCTTCTCGCTGGAGCAGGCGATGGAGTTCATAGCCGACGACGAGCTCGTCGAGGTCACGCCGCATTCCATCCGGCTGCGCAAGCGCGTGCTGAAGGAAGGCGATCGGAAGCGCTCGGAACGTTAACTAGGGGTCAGACCCCTCTTGCGTACCCCTTGCGCCCCCCTTGACCCCCTCTTGTGTACCTAGACCCGCCAGCAGAAAGCGGGTCAGGTCCTTTTCCGCGCTTTCCTCAGTCAAGCCCAGGAATCCATGGACCTTGTCCGTGGCGAGCCAGGGCGGCGACGGGACTTCCCCTATCGTTTCCGCGAAGCTGCTCCAGCGCCACTGGCCGGGGTGCTCGACCATCTGTGCGCGCACGGGGTTGAGCAGCACGTAGCGGATCGCCTCCAGCAGGTAGGCGTCGCGGTCGACCACTTCCGAATGAAACCGCCGCTGGAACACGTGGCCCACGTATTCGTGCGCGGCGTTGAAGTGCTGCGCGTAGTGGCTGTTCAGCAACTGGATGCCGCGCGACAGCTTGCCGGCGTGGCTCGCCACCAGCAGGTGGTAGTGATTGTCCATCATGCAGTAGGCGTAGCACGTCAGTTCGTGCAGGTCGCAGGCCTCGCCGAGCGTGTTCAGCCAGTGCAGGCGGTCGGCGACGCTGCGATAGATTTCGCGCCGTCGCACGCCGCGCGAGACGACGTGGTGGACGGCGCCTGGGAAGTCGCAACGTGGTTTGCGGGGCATGGCTGGCGCTCCGTGATGATTGCCGCTGATGGCCCAGAGGGTGGCGCGGCGCGGGGCGGATGTGGGCGTGGGAAACGGGCGGGAATCGCCAGATAGGCGAGGGAAGGGGCGGTGGCCAGGCGGGGGTCAAGGGGGAGGCAAGCGGGAGCCTAGAGGGGGCGAAGAGGGGTCTGACCCCTCCTGTTTGTGAAGCAATTCCCACGCTTCCGGCCACAAACGCGACGTGGGTCACGCTGGCCTGGAGGGCAAATCCCTACCATCGATCCCACATTACGTTCAATGGCGCCACGGATCGCGCCATGGTGAGGTCGGATGTCCACCAGCCCTGAGGACTCGAACCGGGTCCTGCGTTTCCCGAAGCCGGCACAGGACGGTCGCGACCTTCCGCTCGGCATGTCGGTGGAACAGGCTGCGCGTGACCACGTATTCCGGCTGCAGGCGATCCTCGATCACGTCAAGGATGGCATCGTCTCCTGCGACTCCAGCGGCCGCATAGAGAGCATGAATCGCACGGCGGAGCGGTTCTTCCAGGTGCAGGAGCGGGACATGCTCGGCAAGGGCCTGGAGACGCTGCTGCCGCAACTGGCCGTCGATCGCGGCATTTCCGAGGCACTCGAGGCTCTGGCGATCGGCGACGGCGGTGGCCGTCCCGATGCGTCCGCATTCCAGACGTTCGCGCTGGCGCAGCGGGACGGCCTCTTGCCGGCCGAAGTGCTGGTCAGCGAGGTACAGCTCGGCGGTCGCACCTCATTCATCGTCTGCGTCCGCGACACGGCGGAGCGCTCCAAATCCGAGCTGGCGCTGCGCGACAGCGAGGCCCGCTACAAGGTGCTGGTCGAGAACGCGCCCGAGGCTGTGGTCGTCATCGACGTCGACCAGCAGAAGTTCACGGACTGCAACGAGAACGCGGTCGGCTTCTTCAAGATGCCGCGCGAGCGGCTGCTGGAGTGCGGGCCCGAGCAGGTCAGCGCGCCGGTGCAGGCCGACGGCACGCTGTCCTTCGGCGTCGTGCGCGGGCACGTCGAGGCGGCGCTCGCGGGCGGAACGCCCACCTTCGAGTGGCTGCACCGAGACGGCGACGGCCGCGACATCCCCTGCGAAGTGCGCCTCGTGCGGCTGCCGAGCTCGACGGGCCGCTTCCTGCGCGCGAGCATCATCGACATCACCGACCGCAAGCGCGGCGAACTGCTGGCCCAGGGCGAGCGCCGGGTGTTCGAGCGAATCGCGTCGAACGGCACGCTGGTGGGCGCGCTCGAGGCGATCACCGAGGTCATCGAGCAGCAGGTGCCGCAGGCGCTGTGCTGCGTGCGGCTCTACGACGCCGAGCGCCAGGCGCTGCTGCATGCGGCGGGCCCGCGGCTGCCGCGCGAGTACGTGGCGCAGATGGACGAGGTGCACGCCGACATCCGTTACGGCTCCTGCGCCTCGGCAATCGCGCTCAACCGCCAGATCATCGTCCCGGACATCGAGAAGGACCCGTACTGGGAATACCGCCGCGAAGCGGCGCTGCGCTGCGGCCTGCGCGCCTGCTGGTCGACGCCGATCCGCGGCGCCGACGGCAGCCTGCTGGGCACCTTCGCCGTCTACCTGAAGCGCACGGGCCTGCCGAGCCGCCGCGACCACGGCCTCATGTCGCGCATGACGCAGCTGTCGCGCATCGCGATCGAGCGGCGCCGCGCCGAGGACGCCGTGCGCGAGAGCGAGGCGCGTTACCGCGGCCTGTTCGAGAACGTCGTCGAGGGCGTCTACCAGGTGACGCTCGACGGCAAGCTGCTGTCGGCCAACCCCGCGCTGTACACGATGCTCGGTTACCAGAGCTTCGAGCAGATGCGCGACGCGGGATCCACGGTGTCGCTGTACGTCGACCCGGAGGCGCGCTTGCGGCTGATCGAGCGCGTGCTGCGCGACGGCGAGGTGGTCGCGCTGGAATACGAGCTGCGCCGCCGCGACGGCAGCGTGATCACGGTCAGCGACAGCGCGCGCGCGATGCGCGACGGGCGCGGCCGCGTGACGGGCTTCGAGGGCACGATCAACAACATCACCGAGCGCCGCCGCGCCGAGCAGCGCCTGTTCGACGAGAAGGAGCGCGCGCAGGTCACGCTGCAGTCGATCGCCGACGCCGTGATCACGACCGACCGCGAGGGCCTCATCGACTACATGAACCCGGTCGCCGAGTCGCTGACCCAGCTGACGGCCGCGCAGGCTGCCGGCCAGCCGGTGTCGCGCGTGGTGCGGCTGGTGCTCGAGGAATCCGCGCTGGGCGTCGAGGACCCGGTGGCGCGCTGCATGCGCGAGGGCAGCGCGGTGGCGCTGGCCGACGGCACGACGCTGATCAACAGCCACGACGACGAGATCGCGATCCAGGCGACCGCGTCGCCGATCCGCGACCGCCAGGGACTGGTGGCCGGCGCGGTCATGGTGTTCCACGACGTCAGCCGCGAGCGCCGCATGCGCCGGCTGCTGTCCTACCAGGCCAGCCACGACGCGCTGACCGGGCTGATCAACCGCCGCGAGTTCGAGAATCGCCTGAGCGTCGCGCTGGAATCTGCGCGGCAGGACCCGACCGTGCGCCACGCGCTGGTCTATGTCGACCTCGACAACTTCAAGGTGGTCAACGACACCTGCGGCCACGCGGCCGGCGACCAGCTGCTGCGCCAGGTCACGGGCCTGCTGCAGACGCGGGTGCGCGCGGCCGACGTGCTCGCGCGCCTCGGCGGCGACGAGTTCGGCATCCTGCTGACGTCCTGCGCGGCGGAGCGCGGCATGCGCATCGCCGACTCCCTGCGCCAGGCGATCCGCGACTTCCGCTTCAACTGGGAGGGCAACCAGCTCCAGGTGGGCGCCAGCATCGGCATCGTCGAGATCAGTTCCGAGACCGACGGCATCGCCTCGCTGCTGTCGGCGGCGGACATGGCCTGCTATTCCGCCAAGGACGGCGGGCGCAACCGCGTGCATGCCTACGACCGCGAGGAACACGGCAACCGTCACCGCGAGATGCAGTGGGTGAGCCGCCTGACGCGCGCCAGCGAGGAAAGCCGCCTGGAGCTGGTGTTCCAGCCGATCGTGCCGGTCGCCGATGTCACCGGCACGCTGCTGCCGCACTACGAGCTGCTGATGCGCCTCAAGGACGAGGAGGGCAAGCTCGTGATGCCCAACGAGTTCATCCCGGCCGCCGAGCGCTACAACGTCATGCCCGTGCTCGACCGCTGGGTCGTCGACCAGGTGCTCGAGAAGATGGTGCCCTCGCGCCGCGACGTCGAGAAGGCCGAGTACACGATCGCGATCAACCTGTCGGGCACCTCGCTGTCCGACCCGGGCTTCCTGCAGTACCTCATCGAGCGGCTGGAAGAGCACGAGCCGACGCCGGGCGTGCTGTGCTTCGAGATCACCGAGACCGCGGCGATCACCAACCTCGCGAGCGCGAGCCACGTGATGCGCGAGCTGACGAGCCGCGGCTGCCTGATGTCGCTGGACGACTTCGGCAGCGGCCTGTCGAGCTTCAACTACCTGCGCACGCTGCCCGTGCACTACCTCAAGATCGACGGCCAGTTCGTGCACAGCGTCGCCCACGACGCGATCGATCGCAGCATGGTCGAGGCCATCGCCCAGGTCGGCCGGTCCATGGGCATCCAGACCATCGCCGAGCGCGTCGAGAGCGCCGAGGTGTTCGAGACCCTCAAGACCCTGGGCGTCACCTATGCCCAGGGCTATTACATCGCCAGGCCGGCGCCCCTCAGTGAGTTCCCGCATGCCCTGTGCGGGGCGTAGGGGTACAAGGGGGGTACAAGGAGGGTACAAGAGGGGTCTGACCCCTCTAAGCTCCGGCTATGCACCCACTGCTGAACCCTGACGGCCCGGCGCCGCTGCTGCTGGTCTGCGACCACGCCAGCCGGGCGATTCCGGCCCATCTGGGCACGCTGGGCCTCCCGGAGGCCCTTACCCACGAACACATCGCCTGGGACATCGGCGCGGCGGCCCTGACGGAGGGCCTGGCCGGGGCGCTGGGCGCGCCGGCGGTGCTGGCGGCCTGGTCGCGGCTGGTGGTGGACTGCAACCGGCACCTGGACGAGCCGAGCGCCTTCATCGAGGTCAGCGACGGTATCCCCATCCCCGGCAACGCCGCCCTCACTGAAGAGGCCCGGCGCTGGCGCATCGAGCACTGCTACGAGCCCTACCACCAGGCGATCGAGGCGCAGATCGCCCGGATGCAGCGCGCCGGCGTGACGCCGGCCGTCGTCGCGGTGCACAGCTTCACGCCGCGCCTGCGGTCCGCGGGGGTCGACCGTCCCTGGCACGTGGGCATCCTGTGGGACACCGACGATCGCCTGGCCGCGCCGCTGCTGGAAGGCCTGCGCCGCGAGCCGGGGCTGGTGGTCGGCGACAACGAGCCCTATTCGGGCCGGCGCGCGGGCGACCACACCATCGACCACCACGCCGAGACCCACGGCTTCGCGCACGTGGGCATCGAGGTGCGCCAGGACCAGTTGCTCGACCCGGCGGGCATCCAGCGCTGGGTCGACCTGCTGTCCAGGGCCCTGCGGCCGCTGCTGGCCGACCCCGCGGGCTTTCCCCTGCAGCCGCCCACCCAATCATCGAGTCCGAGGCCACGGCCTTGGTAACATGCCCGACCTGTACCGGAGCGCTCCATCATGGCCGTTCGTGAGCCCGCCTTTACCCTTGGGATCGAGGAGGAATACCTCCTGGTCAACACCCGCACGGGCGCACTCGACGACGACCCGCCGTCGGCGCTGCTGCAGGACTGCGCCCAGCGCACCGAGGGCCGGCTGTGCCCCGAGTTCCTGCGCTCGCAGATCGAGGCGACCACGCGCGTGGCGCACACCGCGGCCGAGGCGCGCGAGGACCTGCGCCAGCTGCGGCGCACGCTGATCGACGTCGCCAGCGAGTATGACCGCGCGCCGGTGGCGGCCGGCACGCACCCCTTCGCGCGCGCCATGGACCAGAAGCCGACCGAGAAGGAACGCTACGTCTCGATGGCCGAGGAGGTGCAGGCGGCGCGGCGGCACATGCTCGTGTGCGGCATGCACGTGCACGTCGGCATCGAGGACGAGGAACTGCGCCTCGACCTGATCAACCAGCTCGCGTATTTCCTGCCGCACCTGCTCGCGCTGTCGACCTCGTCGCCGTTCTTCGACGGCACCGACACCGGCTTCAAGAGCTTCCGCTGCAACATGCTCTCGGCGCTGCCGCGCGCGGGCCTGCCCGAGCGCTTCCACAGCTGGGCCGAGCTGCAGCGCAACCTGGGCGTGCTGCTCAAGAACGGCCTGATCGTCGACACGTCGAAGATCTGGTGGGACCTGCGTCCCAGCGGCCGCTTCCCGACGCTGGAGCTGCGCATCACCGACGTCTGCACCTCGCTCGACGACGC
>JADZCS010000083.1 GCA_020851435.1 Gammaproteobacteria bacterium
ACCGCGGTGTTCGTGCTCGGCCCCGAGCGCGGCCTTGCGCTCATCGCGAAGATGACGGGCTACGAGGCAGTGCTCGTCACGCGCGAGGGCAGGGTGCTGTACTCGCAGGGCCTCGCGCCGCCCTAGCGGCGGTCGTTCAGAACCAGCCGGAGACGAAGACCTGCACGACGTTGGCGCCGAAGCCGTACAACGGCTCGGTGCCGGGTGCGGCGGTGGTGACGCGCACGTCGCGGAAATCCGCGTAGTCGTACTCCATGCGGTCGTACTTCAGGTTAACCGAGGCGCGCGCCAGCCAGGGCAGGCGCGACCACCTGAATTCGTAGGCCACCCCGAAGCCCAGCGTGTTGCTCGCGAAAGTCGACAGTTCCTTGTCGCGCCCGATGAAATTGGCGTAGTCGGCGCGCGGGAACAGGTCGCTGTAGAACTCGGCGCCCAGCTGCGTGTAGTAGCGGTAATGAACGTCGAAGGTCCAGTTCGTGCGCCACGGCTGGGTATAGGCGAGTTCGAAGGTGTGCGCGCGCACGTCCCAGGTGTCCGTGTACCAGCGGTAGTCGCCCTGCAGGGCAGCGCGCCACGGCAGGAACTGGCGGGCGCGCAGGCCGACGGCATTGCCGGTGCGCGTGCCGGGATAGCGTTCCGGCTCGTAGGAATAGCCGACGCTGGAACCCTCGTCGAGGAAGCGTACCGACCGGTAGGGGTTGTTGAGAAAGCCCTCTTCCGTGAACGCCTCCCACGACAGGCCGAGGATCAGGCTGCTCGTCGCGACCTGCGACAGGTCCACGCCGTACACGCGCCGGTCGAGGGCCCTGGCAAATCCCGTGTCGCCGCGCCTCCGCACTGTGTCCCAGCCGCGTGCGAAAGTGAGCCGGAGCGTGGTCAGGTCGCCGAACATGTCCTGGCTGATCGAGGCGCTGGCGGTGTCGGCGTCGTAGTCGTTCTCGCGGCTGTTGGAGTAGTCCAGCGAGTAGGTGGTCTTGCCGCGCAGGTACTCGGCCCCGACCCCGTACTGCTTGCGCTTCTCCGCATAGGGGCTGGCGGTGGTCACGACGTCGATCGACGCGCTGGACACCAGGTCGACGTAGTAGCTGGCGTTGACCGCGTACTTCTCCTGGAATTTCTTGCGCACCAGCAGTGACGGGCCGTCGATGGTCACGCCACCGCCGTCGTAGCGGTGGTACATGAGGTCGGCGCGGTCGTCCGGCAGGGTGCCGGCGCTGGCGGGGGCGATGCCCGCTGCCGATGCCGCCAGCGCGAGCGTCGCGGTGGCGCGCAGCAGGGCAGGGATGTTCAGCTTGTATCCGGGCACCGGGGACTCCTCAGTTGCAGCCGCAGCCGCCGCCCGCGCCGCCGGCTGCGCCGCGAGCGCCCTCGCGGGACTCGTGGACGTGACGCATGTACGACGAGGACACCGGGTCGCGGTCCCAGGCCATGATGCGGTCGGCCAGTTGCGCGCGCTCGTAGGGCTTGACCCAGGGTTCGACCTGGCCGCAGCCGCCCAGCAACAGCGCAGCGATCAGCAGTGCGGGCTTGAGGTGTCCGTGCATGTCACTTCTCCCGCAGCAGCTTGCGTACTGCATCGAGGTAGAGGTTCTCGTCGCCGGGCTTGTAGGCGCGATGCACCCAGCGCACCCGGCCCTGTCGGTCGACCAGCAGGGTGGTCGGCATGGCGCTGACGCCGTAGAGTGAACTCGTCGTGTTGTCGCGGTCGAACAGGATCGGGAAGGCGACGGGAGCCTGCGCCAGGAAACGGTTCGCGAGATCCGCCTCGCTCTCCACGTTCACGCCGAGCAGCGTGAAGCCCATGGGCCGGTACTTGCCGTAGATCTGGTCGAGGATCGGGAATTCCTGGCGACAGGGCCCGCACCAGCTCGCCCAGAAGTTGACCATCACGACCTGACCGCGCAGCGACGACAGGCTCACGGGCTTGCCGTCGCGCCCCGGCAGCGAAAAGTCGGCCGCCGGTATCGGTGCGATGTCCGTGGCGCGCGCCGCCGGGGTGGACAGCAGGGACGCCAGCGCCAGGGCGAAGCTGGCGGCAAGGTTCATGGCTCGGGTGCGCATCGTAGCCCGGGCCTCAGAAGAAGAACGACACGCTCAGGGCGGTCTCGAAGTTGTGCGTGGACTTGCGCGTTCCCAGGATGTCCGTCTCCAGGATGTGGTCGCGCACGTCCAGGTGGACCGCGAGCCAGTCGCGAAGCGCCACGCTGGCGCCCGCGCCGAGGCTCACGGTGAAGTGGTCGTCGCCGGCGAAACGCGTGCTGCCAGCGCCCGCGGTCAGGTAGATCGCAGAGTTGTAGGCGCGCTTGCCGCCGAAAAACACTTCGCCCGGAAGCACGTTCCAGCCAAGTCCAAGGCTGTAGTAGGTGAAGTTCCGCTCGTTGTCGGCCATCAGCGGCGCAGACCCGGACAACCGCTCGTAGCTCGACACGCCGGCGTTCGTGCGCCCGGCGATGGCCTGGGCGAAGAAATCCTCGCTGATGTGATAGGCGATGCTCAGCCCGAAGGAGGGACTCACCTCGAAGTCCTCGACGCTGATGGCGCCGCCGCCCAGGCCGATCTCCCAGTTCTCGGCGTCGATGCGGGCCTGCCTGACCTCGCGCCGTTCCACCTGCGGCTGGATGACGGCGGGCGCGGGCTCCTGGGCCGGCACGGCCGTCGCAGTGCCATCCTTTGCAGGGTCCTGCGACGGCAGCGTCGAGCAGGCCGACGTCAGCGCGGCGACGCTCAGAAGAAGAACGCGAATCCCAGTTTCCATTCGTCCACTTCCTCGTTGTCGTCGCGGTCGGTGAGCACCACGTGCTTGTTGTACTCGCCGCGCAGGATGAATCGTTGTGCAAGCCAGGCCCTGGCCCCCACGCCGACGTAGGCGACCTGGTCGGTCCGGTCCGTGGTCTGCACGAGGTTCGCCTTCGGCCGGATACGCAGCACGCCCGTGCCGATGGCGGCGAACGGCTGGATGCGCCAGTCCGGCCTGAAGGTGTGCGTGAGCCCGAGGCTGACGCCCTGCCCGTTGGAGTTGTTGCCGACCACGTGCGACAGCGTGAGGTTCGCCGCCAGTTGCGGATTCAGCGCGTAGGCGCCGTAGGCCGAGATCACGTTGGCGCCGCCGAAGTCGCCGAACAGGACGCCCAGTTCGCGGCGGTG
>JADZCS010000084.1 GCA_020851435.1 Gammaproteobacteria bacterium
GAAGCGCTCCTCGCTGTCGTGCAGGCGGTTCGCTTCGATCCGTCGCTTCATGACGCTGCCGAGGCGCAGGGCAATCTCATCGAGCAGCTTGCGTTCCTCGGCCAGGAACGGGCCTTCGGACTCTGGCGGACGCGCTTCGCGATAGGCCACGGTGACATGGCCGCGCATGGAGCCATCCACGACAACTTCTGAGCGCATCATCGCTGCGCTGTGACTGAGGTCGTCCGTGGCGAAGGAACTGTCATCCAGCGTAACTTCGGCGACTGTGATTTCCGCGTGCAGCCAGGCCGGAGGCAGGAGTTCCGCGACACCCTTGACCAGTTCAGGCAAGGGCAGTGCGAGATCCTCGCTGATGCTGAAGGTGCCGTACAGGCAACGCATTTCCTTGACGCGTTCGCGAAGGGCCACGCCAATCTTGTCCAGCTCGGCGGCCTGCCCCTTGAGTTGCTGCTCACTGGCCAGCCTTGCCTCATGCAGGGCATTGAACTCGGTTGCCAGGCTCGCGATTTCGGCGGGGCCGCCGACAGCGGCGCGCGTGGCCGTGTCGCCCTTGCGAATCGAGCGCGCAGCCTTCTCGAGGGCGACGACGGGAGCCTCAATCCTGCGAGCGACCAGGTAGGCAAGCAGGAGCAGCAGCGTGATGATCGCAACGCCTACCAGCGCGTCGGTGATCGCCTTCCGGCGGGGTTCGGCGAGGATGCTGTCGACCGGCAGGCCGGCGAAGGCGATCAGGCTGAATTCCGGCAGGCTCTTCACCACGAAGTGGCGCTCGATGCCGTCGCTGTTGGTCGCACGGAATTTGCCGTCGCGGACCTCGAAGATGCGGCGGGAGGCCTCACTGTCGGCGGGAAGCCCGGCTTTTCCCTCCAGGTCGACATTGCGCCAGATCAGGGTGCCGCTGTCGTTCCGGAAGCCGTAGCGCACTCCGTCAGGCAGATGTTGCTCGGGTAGTTTCGGATCGAAGTTCGTCACAGCGATGGTGATGCCGACCGAGCCGATGAGCCTGCCTTCCGCATCCCTGATCGGCTGGGCGACGACCAGCACGACTTTCCCGGCGATCGGCCCCATCACCGGCTCGCCGATCTTGAAACCGGGGTCGCGCGCCATGCGTTCATGCCAGGCCGCGTCGGTGACGATGCGTCCCGATCCCGGCGGAACGGGCAGCGCCGAGCAGATCGCCGCGAAGTCCACTGCGAATGAAACGACGTTGGTGTATTCAGGGTGGAACTGGAGCAGTTCTGCCAGGCGCGGGGAACACTGCGCCGGGTCGAGCAAGGTCTCGGGCGGCAGGGTCGACAGGTACTCGAGCTGGCGCCTGATGCTGCGCAGGTCTGTTTCGGCGTGGGTCGCCATTACCGCCAGCTGGCTCGCCAGCAGGCTTTCGGCGTTGGCGACTGCCTGACGCTCCCCGTCATTGATGCGCAGGACCAGCAGGCCCGCCAGCGGCAATGCCAGCGCCACTACCAGGCCCAGCAGGTAAAGGCGAATCCTCATGATCCGGCAAGCATAACCGGCCGGAAGGGGATCGCCATTGCGCATTTTCCGGCGGCGTGTATTGCAACGCCGCCGTTCCTGCCCGGCCGGGGAGGCCGGTCGCCCGGCGCTCAGCTCCGGTCGAGGTTCATGACCTTGTTCCAGGCCGCGACGAAGTCCTTCACGAACTTCTCGCGTCCGTCATTGGCGCCGTAGACCTCGGCGACCGCGCGCAACTCGGAGTTCGAGCCGAACACCAGGTCGACCGGGGTGGCTGTCCACTTGACCTTGCCGGTGTTGCGATCGAGACCTTCGTAGACGCCCTCGGCCTGGGCCGACCTGGACCACTTCGTGGACATGTCGAGCAGGTTCACGAAGAAGTCGTTGCTCAGGGTCCCGGGCCGGTTGGTGAACACGCCGTGGGCCGCCTGGCCCGCATTGGCGTTCAGGCTGCGCAGGCCGCCCACCAGGACGGTCATCTCCGGGGCCGTCAGGGTCAGGAGATTCGCGCGATCGACCAGCATCTCCGCAGGCGAGGCCCAGCTCTTCTTGCCATAGTAGTTGCGGAAGCCGTCAGCCGCCGGCTCGAGCGCGGCGAACGAGGTGACGTCCGTCTGTGCCTGCGACGCATCGGTGCGTCCCGGCGTGAACGGCACCTGTACCTCGACCCCGCCCTTCGCGGCGGCCTGCTCGATGGCAGCGGCGCCGCCCAGCACGATCAGGTCGGCCAGCGAGACCTTCTTGCCGCCCTTCTGGGCGCGGTTGAAGTCCTTCTGGATGCCCTCGAGGGCCTTCACAACCTTGTCGAGTTCAGCCGGGTTGTTGACCTCCCAGCCGCGCTGCGGGTCGAGGCGCACGCGGGCACCGTTGGCACCCCCGCGCATGTCACTGCCACGGTAGGTCGAGGCCGACGCCCAGGCAGCCCGCACCAGCTCGGGGCCGGTCAGGCCTGAGGCCAGGATCCTGGACTTGAGCTGAGCCACGTCCTGCGCATCGACCAGTGCGTGGTCGACGGCCGGCACCGCATCCAGCCAGGGCAGCACGTCCTTCGGCGCATCGGCGCCCAGGTAACGCGTGCGCGGACCCATGTCGCGATGGGTCAGCTTGAACCAGGCCTTGGCGAAGGCCAGCGCGTACTCGTCCGGATTCTGCTGGAAGCGCTTCGCGATCTTGCTGTAGCTCGGGTCGAACTTCAACGCCAGGTCGGTCGTGAACATGATCGGCAGGTGCCGCTTCGACGGGTCATGCGCGTCCGGCACGAACTTCGCGCTCGCGTCGCTGGGCACCCACTGGATCGCGCCGGCCGGGCTCTTCGTCTGCACCCAGTCGAATGCGAACAGGTTGTCCAGGTACTGCGTCGTCCAGGCGATCGGGTTCGCGGTCCAGGCGCCTTCCAGGCCGCTGGTGACCGTATCGCCCGCGTTGCCACGGCCGCACTTGTTCTGCCAGCCGAAGCCCTGCTGCGCGACGCCTTCCGCGGCGGGCTCCGCGCCGACGCACTTCGACGGGTCGTAGGCGCCGTGCGCCTTGCCGAAGGTGTGGCCGCCCGCGATCAGGGCGACGGTTTCCTCGTCGTTCATCGCCATGCGGCCGAAGGTCTCGCGGATGTCCTTCGCGGCGGCCAGCGGATCCGGCTTACCGTTCGGACCCTCGGGATTGACGTAGATGAGGCCCATCTGCACGGCCGCCAGCGGGCGCTGCAGGTCGCGATTGCCGCTGTGACGCTGGTCCGCAAGGAACTTGCCCTCCGGGCCCCAGTAGGTCGTGTCGGCTTCCCACTCGTCGGCACGCCCGCCGGCGAAGCCGTAGGTCTTGAAGCCCATCGACTCAAGCGAGACGTTGCCCGCTAGGACCATGAGGTCGGCCCACGAGATCTGCCGGCCGTACTTCTGCTTGACCGGCCACAGCAGCCGCCGCGCCTTGTCGAGGTTGACGTTGTCCGGCCAGCTGTTGAGCGGGTTGAAGCGCTGCTGGCCGCCATCGGCGCCGCCGCGGCCGTCGAAGGTGCGGTAGGTGCCGGCGCTGTGCCAGGCCATGCGGATCATGAACGGGCCATAGTGGCCGTAGTCGGCAGGCCACCAGGGCTGCGACGTGGTGAGCACGGCCTTGATGTCCGCCTTGACGGCGTTCAGGTCGAGCTTGGCAAACTCCTGGGCGTAGTTGAAGTCGTTGCCCATCGGGTTGGAGTTGGGCGAGTTCTGGCGCAGCGGACGCAGGTCCAGCTTTTCAGGCCACCAGTTCTGGCTCGCCATCCCGGCGCCCGCGGTCTCCGCAGCGCTCGGTGTCGCGAACGGCGACAGGGCAGCCACGGCGGCGACGACTGCCACCGTGGTGGTCAAGCGTGACGTCTTGTTAGGCATAAAAAAAACACTCCTGGTATGCATGGGGACCCTCGAAGGCCCGCATGATGCAGAAGTGCTGCCGATTGGAGAAATCGATTCGTTCTATCTGTGCGATAGATGGCGCGTATCGCCAGGCCAGGCGTTCACGCAGCCTGATCCCCGTGAACCAGCAGGCTGCAGCACGTCACTCCCGCTTCGGCCTTGGCAAGTTCAGCCATCGCCACGGGCGCCACTTGCAGTCCTTCACTCTCCAGGCGTGCGCGTGTGCGGGAGTGGTGCTGCGGATGGATCACGGATCCGCCGAGCGCGAGGGCATTCGCAGCGTTCGGCTCCGAGGGATCGACCGGGATGGCGCGGTATCCGCGGAATGTCACGGGGTCCACCCAGTCCGGATTGAGCAGCATGAGGCCGTCGGCGACGCGGGTGACACCCGACTTCAGGTGCAGACAGTCACCGAACTCGACCGGGATCACCTCGTAGCCGAATGGACCGAGCAGTTCGGCCAGTTGATCGACAGCGGTGCGGTTGCTGCGCGTCGAGAGCCCGACGTAGACCTGGCGACCTGCCACCAGTACGTCGCCGCCGTCGAGCGTGCCGGGCGCCTGGATGTAAGCGAGCGGCCGATGGGCGGCAAGGGCCGTAGCCGTCGATGCCGTCTCCGGACGCCGGGACACTGCGCCGGGACGGGTAATGACCGCGATCTCGCCGAGAACGATCGCAGTGTCCTCGACGAATACTCCGTCGGGTAGTTGAGGCTCCGGCGGCAGCCGGCAAACGGTCGCGCCCAGTTGCGTCAGCAGAGCCTCGTAGGCCATGTGCTCGGCAGCGGCGAGGGTAACGTCCACCGGATCGCGCGGCAGGTGCGTGAGTTCGCACTCGGCGAGGCGGGGGCTGACGGCGCGCGTGTAGGCGAACAACATCTCAAGTCCCTCCGCCAGCGGGGTTCGCCGCCGGCTTCCGCAACACAGCCCCGCGTCCTGCACCGAGCGGCGCAGTGCGCGTGTACAGATGGATGTAGAGCCTCCCGGCAAGCAGGTCCTCCCGGTCCCGGCTGCGAAGCGTGAGCGTGGAGGTCGATGCTACGTTGCCAGCAGCGAGCAGCAGAGCCATGACAGGGCCTGGCTTGTCCGCATCGCCACGCTGCAGCGTAAGCGCGACGACACGGTCCTCGTCGAGGCCATTCACCGCCGCGGACACTTTCAGCGTGCTGGTCGTCGCATCGAACGTGAATCGCGAGCTGGCGGCTGTCCCTGTCGAATCCGGGAAGGGTACTTCGGCCAGGAATGCCAGCGGGGGCGGGGCCGCCCCATCGATCAGCGCCGGCGTAGTCGATGGTGGTCGCCTGGGCGCCGCCACCTGTTCCCAGGCGCCAGCCATTCTCAACAAGGTCGGCTCGGCAAATGCGGCGCCCAGCAACTCCAGGCCAACCGGAAGGCCGTCGTCGGTGAACCCCGCCGGGAAGACGATCGCTGGCAGGCCGGTCGACGCACTGAGTTGGCAGGTGTCGGCGCCACCTGCGTCATCCGC
>JADZCS010000085.1 GCA_020851435.1 Gammaproteobacteria bacterium
GCCGGGCTCATCGATGCGATGGTGGGCGGCGGCGGCCTGATCCAGCTGCCGGCACTGCTGGCCGCCCTGCCGACGACCTCCCCGCCCACCCTGCTCGGCACGAGCAAGCTCGCCGGCGTCTTCGGCACGGGCAGCGCTGCGCTGCGCTACGCGCGCGACGTGCGCATCCCCTGGAAAGTCGTGCTGCCCGGCTCGGCGCTGGCATTCGTGGCGGCGCTCGGCGGCGCGGCAACGGTCAGCGTGGTTCCGCCCGATCTTTTCCGGCCTCTTGTGCCATTCATGCTCGCCGCCGTGCTCGCCTATACCGTCGCACGCAAGGACTTCGGCCGCTCGCACGCGCCCCAGCGACTCGAGGGCGGGCGCCTGGCACTGGCAGTGGCGCTGATCCTCGCCATCGGGTTCTACGACGGCTTCTTTGGCCCCGGCACGGGCAGCTTCCTGATGTTCCTGTTCATACGCCTGTTTGGCTTCGACTTCCTGAACGCCTCGGCAAGCGCGCGCGTACTGAACGTGGCGACCAACCTCGCCGCGCTGAGCGCCTTCGGCGCGCAGGGCCACGTGCTGGTCGGACTCGGGCTGGCGATGGCGGCCTGCAACGTCGCCGGCGCGCTGCTCGGCGCCCGCCTGGCGCTGCGGCACGGCAGCGGCCTGGTGCGCAAGGTGTTCATCGTGCTGGTGTCGGCCCTCATCGCGCGCACCGCCTATGACGCCTGGCGCACCTGGGCGGCCTGAGGCACGACCCCATGTGCCTCATCGCCTTTGCCTGGCGCGCCCATCCCCGCTACCCGCTGCTGCTGGTGGGCAACCGCGACGAGTTCCACGCGCGCCCGACGGCCTCCCTCGACTGGTGGTCCGATGCGCCGGACATCGCCGGTGGGCGCGACCTCGCCGCGGGTGGCACCTGGCTCGCGATCAGCCGCAACGGCCGCTTCGGCGCACTCACGAATTTCCGCGATCCCGCTGCCGCGCGGCCGCAGGGTCCGAGCCGCGGCGAGCTCGTGCCAGCTTTCCTGCGGGGCGACCAGGCCCCGATCGACGCCGCCCGCGAAGCGGCGACGCGCGGCGGCCTCTACTCCGGTTTCAACCTGCTGCTGTGCGACGGCCGGACCATGGCCTATGCCAGCAATTGCCCCGAGGCGCATGCGAGCGAACTCGCTCCCGGCGTCTACGGGCTGTCGAACCACCGGCTCGACACTCCGTGGCCGAAGCTGGACCTGGCCCGCACCACGCTCGCGCAACTGCTTGCGGCCGATCACCCGGATGCCGATGGAATTTTCGAGGTGGTGTCCGACCGCGCGCAGGCGCCCGATCACGTCCTGCCCGATACCGGCGTCGGGCTCGCGCTGGAGCAGTTGCTGTCGGCACAGTTCATCGTGAGCCCGGCCTACGGCACGCGCTCGAGCACGCTGCTGATGCTCCGCGACGATGGCGAAGTGGTCCTGTCGGAGCGCAGCTACGGTCCCGCCGGAACCGAGACGGGGCGGCGCGAGCTGCGCTTTTCAGTCGCTGTGGCTGCGGACCCGTGAGGGTAGAATCGACCCACGGCCAGCGAGGCCGTGGCGGGTCCATGCTGCTGTCCCATTCCCGGCCCTTCCTGCTGGTCGCCGCGCTGATGCTTGCCACACTGCCTGCATCGGCGGACGTCGCCGTGCGCGTCGAGGGCGTCGAGGGCGCGCTGGCCGACAACGTGCGCGCGCTGCTCAGCGTGCAGCGCTATGCCACGACCAAGGACCTGGACGCCGAGACCCTCGACCGGCTCGTGGGGCGCGCCGAACGCGAGGTTCGCACGGCCCTCAAGCCCTTCGGCCACTACGAGCCCGAGGTGACGACCGAGACCCGCGCCGTCAAGGCGGGCTGGGAGGTCGTGCTGCGCATCAAGCCGGGCCCGGTCGTGAAACTCGTCGAATCGCGCGTCGAGGTCGCGGGCCCGGGCAAGGACGAACCGTTCTTCCGCAACGTGCTGTCCGCCTCGCCGCTGACCGCCGGCAAGACCCTGAGTCACGCCGACTACGAGTCCGTGAAGGGCGAACTGCTGCGCCAGGCTGCGGCGCACGGCTACCTCGACGCCCAGTTGAGCAGTTCACAGTTGCTGGTCGACGTCGCCGCGCACGAGGCCCGCGCCATCCTCGTGCTGGAGACCGGCGAGCGCTACCGGTTCGGCGCGACGCGCATCACCCAGGACGTCGTCAAGCCGGCGCTCGTCGAGCGCTTCCTGCGCTGGCGGAAGGGCGACTGGTTCGACTCCGTGGCCCTGTTGCGCACGCAGTTCGCGCTCGACGACAGCGAGTATTTCGGCCTGGTCGAGGTGCTCCCCGGCGACCGCGACCGCGAGGCCCGCACCGTGCCCGTACAGATCAAGGCCGATGCGGGCGACCGCTACCGCTGGACCATCGGCGCTGGTTACGCCACCGATACGCGCTTCCGGGGCACGCTCGGCTTCCGGAACCGCCGCGTCAACGACAGCGGTCATCGGCTCGACGCGCGCGTCCAGTACTCGGAGGTCGAGCAGACTGCCACGCTGACCTACACCATTCCCTGGGACGATCCCGCGCTGGAAAAGCTGTCGTTCAGGCTCGAGGCGGAGAACACGACCAACGGCGACCTCGAGACCTCGGGCGTGACGCTGCGGTCCGGCCTCACCCAGGTGCGCGGCAACTGGCAGCGCGTGCTGTTCGTAGAGGCTTCCTCGACGACCAGCGACACCGGCACCGTAGCGGTGCTGGGCGAGCCATCCCAGACACGCTCCTCCGACCGACTGCTGGTCCCCGGCATCTCCTACGCAAAGCTGCCGCCGACCATCACCGGCGTTGCCGAGGTTGGGCGCGGCCTGTTCGCAGAACTGCTGGGGTCGACGGCGGCGCTGGGCTCGAACAGCAACTTCCTTCGGCTGCGAGTGCAGGACGAGCGCCGGATACCGCTGGCGAGGACCTGGACCCTGCTGCTGCGCGGCCAGCTGGGCCTGAGCGCAATTTCGGAGTTCGAGGAGCTGCCGCCTGACTACCGCTTCTTCGCGGGTGGCGACCGCAGCGTGCGCGGCTATGGCCTCGACGAGCTCTCGCCCGTCAACTCGGAGGGTGAGCGCATCGGTGGGCGGCACCTGGTCGTGGGCAGCGTCGAAATCGAGCACGACCTGCCGTACAAGCTCGCCGTCGCGGTGTTCTTCGACGCCGGCAACGCCGTCAACCGCCTCGGCGATCCGCTGGAGTATTCGGCCGGCGTCGGCATCCGCTTCAAGCTGCCGTTCGTCAGCGTCGGGCTCGACGTGGCGCAGTCGTTGTCGGAGTCCGGGCGCAATCCGCGCCTGCACCTCAACGTGACGCCGGTGTTCTAGATGAACGCCACGCTGCGCCGGCGCCTCGTTTTCGCTGCCCTTGCCTTGCTGGCGACGCTGCTGCTGGCGGTCGCCGGCGCCGTCGCGTGGTTCACGCTGACCCAGGCCGGCCTCGATCGCGCCGTCGCGATCGCGGAATCGCTGCAGTCGGTGCGGCTGCACATCGAGGGCGCGCGCGGTCGCCTCGCCGGGCCGCTCGCCATCGACCGCTTCGAACTGGTCCACGAGCGTGTCGAGATCACGGTCGTCGACCTGCGCGCCGACTACGAGCCGAGCTCGCTCGCCTGGGGCAGCATCAGCGCGGAGTCGCTGACCGCCACGCAGGTCAGCGTGCACATCCTGCCCAGGCAGAAGCCGAACGACGCGCCGCCGCGGTTCCTGCCGCCGTGGCTGAGGCTCGCGGTCGACGGCATCGCCGTGGACAGGGCGGAGGTGCTGCTCGAGAACGGTGCGAAGCTCGTGCTGCGCGACGTGGCCAGTAACGTGCGGATGAGCTCGACCCGTCTGGAAGCGCGCGGGCTGAACGTCGATGCCGGAAACTGGAGCGCATCCGGCGACGCAAGCCTGGTGGCGAGCGAACCGATGGGCCTCGAGGGCGACCTCCGTTTCACGGCAGGTTCCGGTCGCGAGGTGCGCGGGCGGGCCCGCGTGGCGGGCGACTTCTCCAGCCTCAAGATCGACGGAACACTCGAAGCTCCGCTGGAAACCGCCGTCGACGGACGGCTGCTCGCGCTCGACGGGGCGCCGCGCTGGGAAGCGACCTTCGACGTGACCCGGCTCGACACCGCCGCCCTCGCAGTCGCCGGCATCACCGGCCCCCTGGCCGGCCGGCTCGAAGGCTCGGGCACCTTGACGCAGTACGCGCTCAAGGGCCAGCTCGACGGCCCCGGGCTTCCGTCTCCCGGCGCCACGATCAGCCTGGGCTCGCGACTCGAGACTGAAGCCTTCGTGATCGACCAGGTCACCATCGGCCTGCCCGCACTCGGCACGCGGGCCAGGGCGCGTGCGACGATCGGCCTCGCCAGTCCGCTCTCTTACCAGGCCGACGTCGACTGGACCTCGCTGCGCTGGCCCCTCGAGGGCGATGCGCAGTTCACCAGCCGGGAAGGTCGCCTCAGCATTTCCGGCACGGACAGCCTGCGCTGGACGCTGGACGCGAGCGCGCAACCCAGCGACTTGCCCGAGCTGAGCGCACAGGGCGAGGGGCGCGTCGACGCCACGGAGCTGCTGGTCGAACGCGTGACGATGCAGGGGTTTGGTGGCCGCGGCACGGGCAGCGGCAGCCTGGGATTCACTGACGAGAAGCCCTGGCGCCTGTCGGTCGACCTGCAGGACATCGACCCGTCACGCCTGCGTCGCGACCTCAGCGGGCGCCTCTCGGGCAGCCTCACAGGACAGGGCAAGGGAGTCGACCAGCAGGGCTCCTGGACGGTCGAGCTGCGCGGCTTGCGCGGCACGTTCCGGCGCCAGCCTGTCACCGGACAGGCACTCGTGAGCCACAGCCCCGGAACGACCAGCTTCGAGCGGACGTCGCTGTCGATCGGGCCGGCCAGGCTGAAGGTCGCGGGCCGCATCGGCCGCGAGACCGCCCTCGACGCACAGCTCGAGGCGGCGGACCTGTCGCGCCTGCTACCCGAGCTCGGCGGCAGCATCCGCGCCGATATCCACGCTCGCTCCGGCAAGTCGAAGCACACCGGCCTGAAGGGCATCGGCCTGCAGGCTTCCGTCACCGGCACGGACCTTCGCTGGAACGATTACCGCGCCCTGCGCATCGGCGTCGAGGCGGACATCGACCTCGCGGACCAGGAACCGTCATGGCTGCGCCTTCGCGCCATCGGCGTGGATCTCGCGGGCAGGCAGCTCGCGCCGACGCGGCTGTCGCTGGACGGCACGTCGACCGACCACGCGCTGGTGCTGCGTTCCGGAATCGGCGAAGACGCGTTGGAACTGCTGGGCCGCGGCACCCTGCGCTGGCCCGCCTACAGCCTGAAGATCAGTTCGCTGAGCGGCCAGGGGCCCCGCCTGCCGGACTACACGCTCGAAGCGCCCTTCGAGCTGCGGCTGGCTCCTGGCGCCGCGACCCTCACGCCGATGTGTTTCGTGCGCGGCAGCTCGCGCGCCTGCGTCGAGGGCAACTGGAGCGACTCCGCCCCATGGGTCGCCTCGCTGCACGGCGAGGACCTGCCCCTGGCCGTGGTCGGCCTCGACCGGACAAACAGGCCAAGCTATCGCGGACGGCTCGACCTGCAGGCCGCGGTCAGCGGTGCGCCGGGGCGGCGCTGGTCGGGCAGCGGGGTGGCCGAGGTCACCGGCGGGACCTTCAGCTACCGCCGTTCCAGCGGACGCGACGAGACCCTGGCGCTTGGCAAGGCGCGCGCGGACCTGGCGATCACGCCGGACCTGTACCTCGTGCGCGCCCACAGCACCGCCACGGCCGACACCTTCTTCGACGCGGAACTGACCGCCCCCCGCGACGACACGCGCGCGGTGTCGGCGCTGCCGCTCAGCGGTTCTGTCAACATCCTGACGCGCGAACTCGGCATGCTGCCGCTGTTCGTGTCGGATATCGACCGGGCCTCCGGCGAGCTGCGCGCAGATCTCGCGATCTCGGGTCCGGTGTCGGGGCCGCAGGTGTCTGGAACGCTGACCCTCGCCGACGGCGAACTCGACCTGTACCAGACGAACCTGCGGCTGCGCGCGATCCAGGCGAAAGCCAGCTTCCACGACGACACGCTCACGCTGGAGTCCTCGGCCCGCGCGGGCGAAGGCAACGTCTCGGTCACGGGCAGCCTGTCCTGGGAGGACCGGCTGCTCAAGGGCGACCTGCAGATGCACGGCGAGCGCCTGCTGGTCGCCAACGTGCCCGAAGCGCGCGTGATCGCCTCGCCGGACATCCACTTCGTGTTCGACGCCTCACGGGCGACGGTGACCGGAACCGTTCTGGTACCCGAGGCCCGCATCGCGCCGGCCGCCATCACCGGCGCCGTGCTCGCATCGAGCGACGAGCGGCTCGTGGGAGCGGGCACCGAGCCGATATCGGACAGCACGATGGGCCTGGAGGCGAGGCTGACGCTGACGCTGGGCAACAAGGTCTACGTGGATGCCTTCGGGCTCAAGGGCCGCCTGACGGGCAGCCTCACCGCCCAGGCGCTGGGGGACGCCGTGCCGATCGGCACGGGCGAGTTCAAGATCGAGGACGCCGAGTACGCCGCCTACACCAAGGAACTCGACGTCACGCGCGGCCGGCTGATGTTCGCCGGCGGCCCGCTGTCCGACCCCGGCGTCGACCTGCGCGCGGAACGCGAACTGCCCGGCTACAAGGTGGGCGTGAACGTGCGCGGGCGCTTGCGCCACCCCGAGATCACCTTCGTCTCGGATCCGCCGCTGCCGCAATCCGAGATCGCGTCGCTGCTGTTGATCGGGCGACGGCTGGACTCCGTCGACAGCAACGACACCACCCAGATCAGCATCAACACCGACCAGCTCGCCTCCCAGGGCGGGGCACTGCTGGCCGGCCAGCTCGGCAGGTACGTCGGCATCGACGCCGTCGAATTCGAGAAGGGACCGAACGACGAGTCGTCGCTCGTGATCGGCAAGTTCCTGTCGCCGCGCCTGTACGTCAGCTACGGCATCTCCCTCGCCGAGCAGATCAACACCCTGAAGATGCGCTACACCATCGGCGATCGCTGGCTGATCAAGCTCGAGGCGGGCGACGCCCAGAGCCTGGACATCGAGTTCAACATCGACCGCTAA
>JADZCS010000086.1 GCA_020851435.1 Gammaproteobacteria bacterium
AACGGCCTGCGTTGACCAGGCCGAAGACTTGAGTCCACAATCGAGTCCATTCCGTGACGCTTGGATCGGAAAAAACGTTCGTAATAAACGAGTTAGCGACCGGGTGCTGTTCCCATCACCCGCTCCAACCGCTTGAATCCCGCGTCTCCTGACAATCCATTGGGTGCCGGACTCCATCCCGAACGCGGCACGTTGTCTCAGGGCGTCCGACCTGGGTCTGAGTGATCACAGGTGGCCGCTGGGCTTCGTCGCAGAGTTCGCGCACCTTCACCTTGCCATGCTGCAAGGTGCGCTTCCCGGACGCGGTGATTTCATACAGCCGCCGGTACTTGCCGTTGACCACCACGCTCTTCGAGCGCAGGTAGCGAGACAGCCTTCAGCAGCTGAACCACGGGCACAGCACCCAACCGTGTAGCGGTGTCAGCCGCGTTCGCGCGCCTGCTTGACGTACGGGCCCACGTGGGCGATTTCCGGATCGATGTAGGTGCACCACGGAATCGTTGCCGGCGCAAGCCGCCATCGGTGACGACCTGACGTCAGTCGTGCCGATCGGCGGTCGGGGAGGGCGGAGCGATAGCCATGCCCACGATGGCTTGCGCCTGCGAAAGGATGCGCTGCAGGTGGTCGGAGCCGCTGAAGCTCTCAGCATAGATCTTGTAGATGTCCTCGGTGCCAGACGGTCGCGCGGCGAACCAGCCGTTATCGGTGACGACCTTGATGCCGCCGATCGCGGCGCCGTTGCCCGGGGCGGTGCTGAGGATGGCAGTGATCTTCTCGCCCGCCAACTCGGTGGCCTGCACGCGCTGCGGCGCAAGTGCCGCGAGTTGCTTCTTCTGCTGCGGTGTCGCAGCCGCCTCGACCCGCTCAGTGAGCGGGTCGCCGAACTCGTGCGCTAGCGCCGTATACAGCGTGCCCGGATCGCTTCCCACGCGCGCCGTGATCTCGGCCGAAAGCAGTGCCGCCGCGATGCCGTCCTTGTCGGTGGTCCACGCGGTGGCGTCGCGCCGCAGGAAAGTGGCGCCGGCGCTTTCTTCGCCAGCGAAACCGAGCGAGCCATCGTGCAGGCCCGAGGCGAACCACTTGAAGCCGACGGGTACCTCGTAGACCGCGCGTCCCAGTCGCGCGGCGACCTGGTCGATGAGGCGCGTGGTGACTACGGTCTTGCCCACGGCGGACTTCGCGCCCCATTGGGGGCGGTGCCGGAACAGGTAGTCAACGGCCACCGACAGATAGTGGTTTGCCGGCAGCAGGCCGGCCTGTGGCGTGACGATGCCGTGACGGTCGTGGTCGGTGTCGCAGGCGAACGCGATGTCGAAGCGGTCCTTGATGTCGAGAAGGCACTGCATCGCGTACGGCGAGGAGGGGTCCATGCGGATACGGCCGTCCCAGTCGACGGTCATGAAGCGAAAGGTCGGGTCGACGACGTCGTTCACGACCTCGAGTTGGAGCCGATAGCGCTCGGCGATGCGTGCCCAGTAGTGCACCCCCGCGCCGCCGAGCGGATCGACACCCATGCGGATGTGCCCATCGCGGATCGCCTGCATGTCGATCACCTGGTCGAGTTCGGCAACGTAGGCGCCAAGGAAGTCGTGGCGATGCGTTGTCGCCGCCCGCAATGCCCGCGCGTGCGCCATGCGCTTGACGCCGTCGAGGCGATGTTCCAGCAGCACGTTGGCCGCGGCCTCGATCCAGCCGGTAACTTCCTGGCCGGCCGGGCCGCCATTCGGGGGGTTGTACTTGAAGCCGCCGTCCTCGGGCGGGTTATGCGAGGGCGTCACGACGATGCCGTCGGCCAGTGCAGAATCGCGCCGACGGTTGTGCACCAGGATCGCGTGCGAGATGGCAGGCGTCGGCGTGGGCTCGTCGTCGATGGCGAGCACCACGTCGACGCCGTTGCCTGCCAGCACCTCCAGCGCGCTCGCACATGCGGGCAGCGACAGCGCATGGGTGTCGATGCCGAGAAAGAGCGGCCCCGTGATGCCCTTGGCTTGGCGGTACGCGCAGATCGCCTGTGTGATCGCCAGCACGTGCGCTTCGTTGAACGATGTGTCGAACGATGAGCCGCGGTGCCCCGAGGTCCCGAAGGCGACGCGCTGTGCCGGCGCGGCAGGGTCTGGAACCTGGGCGTAGTAGGCGGCGATGAGCTCGTCCACATCGACGAGCAGCGAGGGCGGCGCCGCCTTGCCGGCCAGAGGGCTGATGCGGGTACTCGTCATGCTGCGGCTAGCGGCGGCATGCCCGCCGTGCGGGCCGCGGGGTCGGGCCGCTGTCCGTGCCGCTGTCCATATCGCAGGGTGCCGACGCGTCGAGCGAGCTCATGGCCGTCTCAACCTGCGCTCGCCCTTCCGGGCTGCACAATCTTTTCCTTGATGCGCGACAGCAGCGCCGCCCAGGAGGTCGAGAACGCCTCGATGCCCTTGCGTTGCAGTTGTGCCGCCAGCGCGTCGTCGTCGACGCCTTCACGCCTGAACTCCGCGAGCACCGCCTCGGCGTAGCCGCCGTCCACGGACATAGCGGGGCCGACCTTGCCGTGATCGGCGAAGGCCAGCAGCGTCTTGTCGGGCATGGTGTTGATCGTACCGGGGGCCACAAACGCCTCGATGTAGAGCGTATCCGCCGCCTGCGGATCCTTGGTCCCAGTGCTCGCCCACAGCAAGCGCTGGGGATGGGCGCCGGCCTGGGCGAGCTTTTGCCAGCGCGCCGATGCCAGCAGATCACGGTAGGCCTTGTAGGTGCGCATGCCGATCGCGATGCCCAGGCGGTTGCGGTACTGCGGCGAGATGTCTTTCTTCACGGCCACGTCCCAGCGGCTGATGAACAGCGAGGCGACCGATTCGACCTTCGGGTCGAGCCCCGCGGCGATGCGGCGTTCGATGGCGCGCATGTACGCCTCGGCCGCCGCGACGTAGTGCTCGCGCGAGAACAGCAAGGTCACGTTGATCGGCACGCCGGCAAAGATCGATTCCTCGACAGCCGGGATGCCCGCGCTCGTTCCGGGGATCTTGATGAAGAGGTTGGCCCGCGCCGCCGCAGCGTGAAGCCGGGCGGCGGCCTGGATCGTCCTCGTGGTGTCCTCGGCGAGCAGAGGCGACACTTCGAGCGAGACCCAGCCGTCGACCCCGCCGGTGGCGCCGTGGATCGGCCGGAACAGGTCGGCGGCCTGTCTCAGGTCGTCGAGCGCGAGGGCGAAGAACAGCGCCTCGCCCGACTCCCCGCGGCGCGCCAGGTCGCGGATCGCCTCGTCGTAGGCGCCGCCGTGGCCGATCGCGTGCTCGAAGATCGTCGGATTGGAGGTCAATCCCGTCACGGACAGATCACCAATGTAGCGCGCGAGCGTGCCGTTCTTGAGCAGATCGCGGCTCAGGTTGTCCAGCCACAGGCTCTGGCCGATGGCGTGCAGTTTGCGGGTGTTGGCGTTCATTGCTCTTTCTACTGCGCGCGCGCGTCGTTGGCAGCACGAAGCCATCGCCGCGGATCGATGCCGGCCAGATCGCCGATGCTCCAGATGGTGAAGTCTGCGGGCGGGTAGCCTGCGGTGTGGATCGGCTCGACTGCGTAGTGGTCCTGCCGAACGAAGACCGTGGTCAGGCGCTGCACGGCGTCCGATGGGGCACGGGCGGTCATGGGCACACCTCGGCGGCGGGGTTGTGCCAGCCGCCATCCGGCGCGATCAGCGCGTCGGCAGCCTGCGGGCCCCATGTGCCCGGGGCATAGGGCAGGGACGGGTGGTGGTTCTCGAGCACCGGGTCGACGACGGCCCATGCGGCCACGACGGCATCCTGGCTCGTGAAGAGTGCGCCGTCGCCAGCCATCGCATCGCCGAGCAGCCGCTCGTAAGCCGACTCGTCGCTGGGCGTCTCCTCGCACAGATAGAGTTCGCGCTGGTCGCCGACAAAGCCCTTTCCTGCGCGCTTGACGCGCGCCGCGAGCGCGATGGCCGAGGCAGGCTGCAGCTTGAACCGCACGTAGTTGGCTCGGCCATCGGCAGGGCGCGAGTCGTCGAACAGCGCCTGCGGCGGCGGCTGCAGTTGCACCAGCACTTCGACCGCGGTGCGCGGCAGCCGCTTGCCCGAGCGCAGGTACCAGGGCACGCCGGCCCAGCGCCACGAGTCGATGTGCAGGCGCAGCGCGCTGAAGGTCTCGACATCGGAGTCGGGCGCGACCCCCTTCTCGCCTCGGTAGCCAAGGTACTGGCCGCGAACGACGCCGTCGGGCGTGAGCGGGCGCATCGCATGGAAGACGCTCGCCTTGGCCCGCTGTACCGCCTCGAAGCTCTGGTAGGCGGGCGGCTCCATCGCCAGCAGCGCGACGATCTGGAACAGGTGGTTCTCGATCACGTCGCGCAGGCACCCGGCGCTTTCGTAGAAGCCGCCGCGCTGGCCGACGCCGAAGTCCTCGGCCAGCGTGATCTGCACGCTCGCCACGTGGCCACGGTTCCAGATCGGCTCGAGAAAGGAATTCGCAAATCGGAAATAGAGGATGTTCATGATCGCCTCCTTTCCGAGGTAGTGGTCGATGCGAAAGATCGACGACTCCGTGAACACCGAGCGCGCGACCGCATCGAGCTCGATCGCCGAGGCCAGATCGCGCCCGAACGGCTTCTCGACGATGACGCGGGCATGCGCGGCGAGGCCGGCGGCGCCCAGCTGCTGGATGACCGTGGCGAACAGCGACGGCGGGATCGCAAGATAGTGCGCAGGCCGTTGCGCACCGCCCAGCGCAGCCTTCAGCGCGCCGAAGGTGGCAGCGTCCTTGTAGTCGCCGCTGACGTAGTGCAGCAGGGAGATGAGTCGAGCGAACGCAGCCGGGTCGTCGACACCGCCTTCGCGCTCGACGCCCTCGCGCACGCGCTGGTGCAGCTGATCGATGCTCCACTTCGACGATGCGACACCGATGATCGGAACGCTCAGCTCGCCCTTCTTCACCATCGCGTAGAGCGCGGGAAAAATCTTCCTGCCAACGAGGTCGCCCGTGAAGCCGAAGATGACCAGCGCGTCGGAGCGCGGCGCCTCGTCGGCACTGCCGGTCGGGGTGTCTTCGCCCATCGCGGCCTCAGGCCTTCTTCTCGACATGGCCGCCGAACTCATGCCGCATGGCCGACAGCAGGCGGTCAGCAAAATCGGCCTCGCCACGCGAAGCGAAGCGGCTGTACAAGGCCGCGCTCAGGACTTGCGTGGGAACAGCCTCGTCGATGGCGGCATGGATGGTCCAGCGGCCCTCGCCGGAGTCGGCAACGTGCCCGTCGTAACCCGAGAGCTGAGGGTCCTTCAGCAGCGCGTGAGCGGTCAGGTCGAGCAGCCACGATCCGATGACGCTGCCGCGGCGCCAGACTTCGGCGATCCCGGGGAGGTTCAGGTCGTATTGATAGAACTCGGGATGGCGCAGCGGTGTCGTCTCCGAATCGCCCGCGCGCTCGCGCTGACCGGTGTCGGCGTGGCGCAGGATGTTGAGCCCTTCCGCGTACGCGGCCATCATGGCGTACTCGATGCCGTTGTGGACCATCTTGACGAAGTGGCCCGCGCCGTGTGCACCACAGTGCATGAAACCCTGCTCGGCATCGTCAACGCGGCCCGCGCGCCCGGGCGTGCGCGCCGCCGCCTCGAGGCCGGGCGCGAGCGCCGAGAAGATCGGCTTGAGGTGTTCGACGGTGCTCGCGTCGCCGCCGATCATCAGGCAATAGCCGCGCTCCTGGCCGGCCACCCCGCCGCTCGTACCTACGTCGACATAGTGGACACCGGAGGCGGCCAGGCGCTTCGCGCGTGGGACGTCATCATGGTAGTACGAGTTGCCGCCGTCGATCACGATGTCGCCGGCGTCCAGATGCGCAGCGAGCGCGTCGAGCACGGAGTCGACGACGGCCGCCGGCAGCATCAACCAGATCGCCCGGGGCTTGGACAGCGTGGCCACCAATTCGGCGAGTGACGCTGCGGCGATGGCACCTTCGACGTGAAGGGCCTGCACAGCATATGCCTGCGCGTCGTGAACGACGCAGACGTGGCCTTTCGTGAGCAGGCGCCGCACCATGCTCGCGCCCATTCGACCCAAACCGATCATCCCGAGCTGCATGGCTACTCCGTTGATCGTCGTCCGCCTGCCGCAGGCGGATCCGCCGCACGGCGTCATGTTCGTTGCCGTCAATTTGGACCGCGAGCAGTCGGGGTGGTTCCACCAAAGCGCATCGATCCCGCGCGGCAAGGGATGGTTCGTTGCAGGGATGTCCTCCGTGCGGGTGCGCACGGACGCCCCGTCGCCTTCGGCCTATGGTTCAGCAGGAACGTTCGGCCTGTGGTGCAGCATGAACGACACGAGCATTAGCGAACAACCTTTGAGCGAGGAGCATGACGCGCTATCGCCGTGGTGGCTGCGCACCATCGCCATCGTGATGCTGTTCGGCTTTGCCGGGCTGCTCACCATCACGACGCTTGCCTATCGCGACGCGCCCCCCATCCCGGCGCAGGTCGTGGATCAACGAGGCGTCGCGCTGTTCAATGGCGACGACATACGCGATGGGCAGGCGGTGTTCCTCAAGTACGGGCTGATGGCTAACGGCAGCATCTGGGGCCACGGCGCCTATCTCGGCCCCGATTACTCTGCCGAGGCGCTGCATCGCATGGGCAAGCGTACCGCCGAGGCGATCTCGCAGCAGCGGTACGGGAAAGCTCCGTCAGCGCTGACGGCGTCGCAACAGGCCGCCGTCCAGGCAGAAACGGCAGTGGCGCTCAAGACCAACCGATACGAAGCCGCTACCGGGATCCTGCGTTCCAGCGAGGCCCAGGCAGTCGCCTATCGCGAAGAAATATCGCATTGGGCGACCTATTTCCACGATCCATCTCGCAACGGTGGGCTCAAGGTCGATCTGGTCACCAATCCCGCCGAGTTGCGCCAGTTCGCCGCGTTCGTCACCTGGGCGGCATGGGCGTCGGTGGCCGACCGGCCCGGCGAGCACCATTCCTACACCAACAACTTTCCCTACGACCCGAGCGTAGGAAACCTGCCCACGGCGGATGCGGTGTTGTGGAGCGCGCTGAGCCTCATCATGCTGCTGGCCGGCACCGCGGTGGTGTTGCTAGCCTTCGGCAGGTTCGACTACTTGGGCTGGATTACGCGCGGGCATCATGTGCATCCGCAACTGCTGCCGGGTCGAGCCAGCCCCGGTCAGCAGGCCCTGGTGAAGTTCTGTGTCGTCGTCGCACTGCTTTTCCTGGCGCAGACCATGGTGGGCGGCGCCGTGGCCCACTATCGCGCCGACCCCGTCACGTTCTATGGCTTCGATCTGGCGCGGGTGTTTCCGAGCAACCTGATGCGCACCTGGCACCTGCAATTGGCGATCTTCTGGATCGCGACTGCATACGTCGCGGCGGCGTTGTTCCTCGGCCGCTCGTTGCGCTCCGACGAGCCGCGCTGGCTGGCGCTCAGCACGCACGTGCTCTTCGCTGCGTTCGCCCTGGTCATCGGTGGCAGCCTGCTCGGGGAGTGGCTGGGGATGTCTCAGCTGCTGGGTCGATGGTGGTTCTGGATTGGCGACCAGGGCTGGGAGTATCTCGAGCTCGGGCGCGTGTGGCAATTGCTGCTCGTCGTGGGCTTGGCCGCCTGGTTCGTGCTGCTGTGGATCCTCGTTCGACCGCGCGCGCTGGCCCATCCAGAATCGAGGCCCGTCGTCAGGATGTTCCTCGTGGCGGCATTGGCGATACCCGTCTTCTATGTGCCTGCCCTGCTGTTCGGCGCGAAGACGAACTTCACGGTCGTCGACACCTGGCGCTTCTGGATCATCCACCTGTGGGTGGAAGGCTTCTTCGAGTTCTTCGCGACCGTGGTGGTGGCCCTGACGTTCTATCAGCTCGGTTTGACGCGCCGCAACGTGGCCTTGCGGGTGATCTACCTCGACGCCATCCTGTATTTCCTCGGCGGCCTGATGGGCACCGGGCATCACTGGTACTTCACCGGCCAGGGCAACGTGAACATGTCGTTGTCGGCACTGTTCTCGGTGCTCGAGGTCGTGCCGCTCACGCTGCTGACCCTCGATGCATGGGACTTCGTTCGCACGACGAAAGGCGACTGCGACGTATGCGGCAAGGCGATCGCGATACCGCACAAATGGACGTTCTACTTTCTGATGTCGGTGGGCTTCTGGAACTTCGTGGGAGCGGGGATCTTCGGATTCCTGATCAACCTCCCGATCGTCAGCTACTACGAGGTCGGCACCCAGCTGACTCCGAACCATGGCCATGCCGCGCTGATGGGCGTGTTCGGGATGCTGGCGATTGCGCTAATGGTGTTCGTGCTCCGTCAAACCAGCGACGACGCGCGCTGGCAGGGCATCGAGAAGTACATCAAGGTCGCCTTCTGGGGCACAAACGCGGGCCTGGCGATGATGGTCGCGATGAGCCTGTTCCCTAGCGGAGTGCTGCAGGTGTGGGACGTGCTGCAGAACGGCTACTGGCATGCGCGCAGCCTCGAGTACATCGGCAGCGAACGGTCCCGCTTCATTGAATGGCTGCGCATGCCCGGCGACCTGGTTTTCATAGTGTGTGGCGCATTGCCGCTGGTGATCGCGTCGCTCAAGGCCTATCGCGGGGTGCGCGCCGCAACGCATGGCATCGCAGCGCCTGAAGCGATTCCGCCTTCGCCTGCTGTCGTGCCCCTGCCGCGCTGAGGCGCATTGCACCCTCTCCCGAAATAGGGATTCTCGTCGCCGCTTTCCGCCTTGCGACTAACTGGATATAGGAGGTCGCCATGTCCGATCGCATCGACCAGCTGTGCATCGACACCATCCGCTTTCTCTCGGTCGATGCCGTGCAGAAGGCAAACAGTGGACACCCGGGCATGCCGCTGGGCGCCGCGCCGATGGCATATGCGTTGTGGACGCGCCTGCTCAAGTGCAATCCGCGCAACCCGGACTGGCCCGACCGCGACCGCTTCGTGCTCTCCGCTGGGCACGGCTCGATGCTGCTCTACAGCCTGCTGCACCTGAGCGGCTATGGCCTTTCGCTCGACGACATCAAGCGCTTTCGCCAATGGGGCAGCAAGGCGCCGGGCCACCCGGAGCGCGGACACACGCCGGGTGTCGAAGTCACCACCGGCCCACTCGGACAGGGCTTCGCCAACGCCGTGGGCATGGCGATGGCCGAGGCGCAGCTGGCGGCGCGCTACAACCGCGAGGCTCATCACGTCATCGACCACCACACTTACGCGATCGTCAGCGATGGTGACTTGATGGAAGGGGTGGCATCCGAAGCGGCATCGCTTGCAGGACACCTCGAGCTGGGCAAGCTGATCTGCCTTTACGACGACAACCGGGTCACCCTGTCGGCAGGCGCTGACATGACGTTCTCGGAGCATCGCGCGGCGCGTTTCGAAGCCTACGGCTGGCACACGGCGCGAGTGGCCGACGGCAACGACGTCGACGCGATCACCGCCGCGCTGCAGGAAGCGCGCGCGCAAGCATCGCGGCCGTCGCTGATCCTCGTGCGCACGCACCTGGGCTATGGTTCGCCCCACAAGCACGACAGTTTCGAGGCGCATGGCTCGCCGCTAGGCGTGGACGAGGTTCGGCTGACCAAGCAGCATCTGGGCTGGCCGGTCGATCCGGCGTTCCTGATCCCCGAGGCGGCGCACGCCCGCATGCGGGAAGCTCTTGCGCGCGGCGCGCGCGACGAGGCCGCGTGGGATACGCGCATGACCATCTATGCGCAGGTCTTTCCCCATCTAGCGGCCGAGCTTCAGCTCAGCCTGCGCGGCGAATTGCCGCCCGGCTGGGACGCCGACATTCCAGAGTTTCCCCGCGACCCCAAGGGAATGGCTACGCGGGCCGCGTCCGGCAAGGTAATGAACGCCATTGCGCCTAGGCTTCCGTCGTTGAGCGGCGGCTCCGCGGACCTCGACCCGTCGACTAAGACCGAGCTCAAGGGCCTGGGTGATTTCAACCCACCCTTCGCGGTCGGCGAGGACATGCAGGGATCGGATGACGGCGGGTGGAGCTATGCAGGACGCAACCTGCATTTCGGCGTGCGCGAGCATGCGATGGGTGCCATCGCCAACGGCATGGCCGCGCACGGTGGCGTCATCCCCTATGGTGCGACCTTCCTGACCTTCTCCGACTACATGCGGCCGGCGATCCGGCTAGCCGCGCTGGCGCGACTGCACGTCGTGCACGTCTTCACTCATGACAGCATCGCGCTCGGAGAGGACGGTCCGACCCATCAACCCGTGGAACACCTGGCCGGCCTGCGCGCGATCCCCGGGCTTACCCTTATTCGACCCGCCGACGCCAACGAGACCGCGGTGGCGTGGAAGGTGGCCATCGAGGCCCGGGATCGGCCGGTGCTGCTTGCGCTCACCCGACAGGAGGTGCCCACGATCGATCGCACCCTATATGCCGGTGCTTACGGTCTCCGCCGGGGCGCCTATGTGATCAGCGACGTGAAGCATGGCCGGCCTGCGTTGATCCTCATCGCGAGCGGGTCGGAAGTCGGCCTCATCCTCGCCGCTGCCGAGCGTTTGGAACGCGAAGGCATCGCGGTGCGCTGCGTCTCGATGCCGAGTTGGGATCTGTTCGAGGCGCAGCCGCTAGCCTATCGTGACGAGGTGCTGCCGCCTGCCGTCTCCGCTCGATTGGCGGTCGAACTCGGCGTGCCGCAGGGCTGGCACCGCTGGGTCGGCGAACGCGGCGACATGCTCGGCATCGAGCGCTTCGGTGCCAGCGCGCCCGCCGAAGTGCTGTTGCGCGAGTACGGCTTCACGGTCGACAGCGTCGTGGCGCGCGCGCGCCGCCAGCTTGGCGTCGAAGGAGATGGCCATCATGCCGCTTCGCGATGACGCCGAATGCTGCTGCGTGCTGACGTTGGGCCATTCCACGCGGTCCATTGCGGAGTTCCTGGAATTGCTCTCGGCGCACGGCGTCACCCGGTTGATCGATGTGCGTACCGTGCCGCGCTCGCGTCGCAACCCGCAGTTCAATGCCGAGACGTTGCCGGATCGGCTCGCAACCATGAACATCGGCTATGCCCATGCGCCCGGCCTCGGTGGCTTTCGGCGCACGGTACCGGATTCAGCGAATACAGGCTGGCGCAATCTGTCCTTTCGAGGCTATGCCGACTACATGCAGACCGCGGAGTTTGCCGAGAACCTCCTGAGCTTGATCGAGCTTGCAAAGCAGGATCTGGTCGCTTTGATGTGCGCCGAGGTGGTGCCGTGGCGGTGCCACCGCTCGCTGATCGCCGACGCGCTCGTCGTGCGCGGCGTGGCGACTTGCGAGATCGTCAGTCCGACGCGGCTTCAAGCCCACAAATTGACGCCCTTCGCCCGGGTCTCCGGTCACGAGCTCATCAGCTATCCGCCCGCTTGAAATTGGGCAGACGCGACACAGGCATCGCAGCGCCGGCGTCGGGTTCCGCGTCGCCCGGGACCGCGCCCTAGACGCTTCTCAGCAGCGACGGCATTTCCTCGCCAAGTTCACACCGACGTGGGTCTGCTCAGGGTCGTTCTCGCCTTTAACCATCCGCTTTTGGGTCGTGGCGCCACAGGGAATGGCGCTGTGCCGCACGGTCACACGTCAATCACACGCTGAGTCGCCGTCGTCTTTGAGTGGCTGGTCTGACGAGCTGGGCAGGACGCCTCTCGTGGGTTCGATTCCCATCACCCGCTCCATTTCGCGCCGCCTGCCGCTCATAATGAAGCGCTGCGCCCCCGGTGACATACATCCGGATGGGAGGAACGCTGGGTGCAACGTCTCTCAGCGAGGCCGCAATTCGCGCTGCAATCTCGCTGAAGGCGGCGACGTACTCGCGTCGCGTGTAGGGCTCAGGCTGCATGGGCCAGTTGCACCTGCAGCATCGGCAGGAGGCGGGCGGGAGGCAGCGGCGTCTCTGCCAGCCACTTTCCGAATACGCGCGGCTCAGATGCACCAGGATGGAGAGCTTCGGCGAGATCGAGGTAGCTGCGGCGGTCGAAGCCGGCGACGCTCGCCAGGGTTACCGCGAGCCCGGCAAGAAAAAAATGCGGGCCGAACTCGCGCCAATCCTCCAGGCAGGTCGAGCGCGAGCGGAGCAGGTCCAGGAGGCTCGTCTCGAGCTGTCGATCCACGACAGCGGGCCAGAGTCCGCCCGCGTGAGCTCGGAGCGTGGGGCTGCTGACGGTCAGCTGCCTGTCGAGCGCGTGGCTGAGTGCAGCCAGCGTGGCGAGATCACAATTTGACCGCGAACGCAGCCGGCAAAGGGTTTCCTTCGGCAGGCCCGAGCGCCGGGCCCACTCGGCGTCCGACCAGCCCGCATCGCGTGCCATTCCGGACAGGATACTCACCAGGTTGCGCACCGTGTTCGTTGATTTCTGCATCAACGCGATCTTCCCATGCATTGACTTCTGCGTCAACGACTGCCATTGACCCTCGAAGAAAGCTGTTGCGTGTCTCGATGGCAACCGGCTGGCGAATGGGATGCCCGAACTTGGCACGCCATCAACACGCGGGGCGCGAAGGCTTGCGTTATCCTGCAGTGGAACTGTGCACGCACGTGGGTTCGATTCCCATCACCCGCTCCATCTTTCCCCGGAGCGGCAGACCTCAATCCGCGAGCGTTCGACGTCGCGACATCCAATGAACCAAGGGAGACGCTGGCCATGAATCGACGCGAATTGTTGCTGCTGACGGGCAGCCTGGCAGTGGGGCTCGGTGCGAGCGGCGCATCTCGGGCGTTCGCCGCCGCCGGCGGGGACGTGCCAGCCGGCCTCAAGGGGCCCTACCTCGATCTCACGACCGGTAAGGGCAACATGCTCGCGGGCGTGCGCATGGACGCGAATCTGGACGAGTCCAAGCAGAAGTGGGCTAGCGTCAGTGGCGTCGTCACGGGCGTGCGCGCCGGTGAAGCGGTGCGTGACCTGTTCGGGTTCGAGGTCGTCTCCGTGGCGCGTGCCTGGAAGCAGCCGGAAGGCGACTATCGCGTGCTGCACCGCGAGTCGATCCTGTACACGAACCTTGCCACCGGCGACATCTTGACCGAGTGGCACAACCCGTACATCGACGAGACGGTCAAGGTCGTCGACGTGATCAACGACCCCTGGAACCACCATTTCGGAGAAACGATCAGGTTCAAGGGGCCGGACTACGGTGGCCTCAACAAGCAGCCGGACCCGCCGCCCGTCCCGTTCAGCATGGGCTTCGTCGATGCGGGCAACGGCATGGTGCAGAACCGCATCCACATCAACCTTTACTACAAGGCCGCGCTGCAGCCCGACAAGTGGCCACGTGAGAGCGCCGGCCCGATGAACCAGGTGAGCGAGTTCTTCACCAACGTGGTCAAGCTCGAGGACCTGCAGAATCCCGACAAGACCTCCCTGCTGAACACCGGTTCGTGGGTACGCATCACGCCGTGGCTGCCGTGGATGCTGATGGGCCAGGCGCCCGGCCACATCCACTACCACTCGACCGTGCAGTCCTTCGACTCGCTCGCTGGCTTCAAGCCCAAGGTGCTCGCGCACATGGAGAAGTACCACCCGGAGATGCTGGAAGCGCCGCCCAAGTCCGCCTGGGAGAAGCCGAACCTCTCGAGCCTCGAGGTGTACGCGCGCGACCAGAAGCCGGTAGCGCCGAAGAAGCCCTGACGGCAGGCAACGCACGCTGCACGTGCCGGTTGTGCGTCCCACCTGAGGGGGCGCCGGCACGAGCGGATGGATAGTGAGGGGAGGGGGGCGACAGCTGGCCGCGTTGCTCCGGCTTCCCCTTATCCATGCGCCCGCCACGACGACCTAGACTCCTGCTGGTCCCCTTGTGCATGAGCGCGGCCGGGCGGCGAAGCATGTCGGCGGCTCGGGTCGCGAGAGTAAACTGCGGTGGGTGCGTGCCAGCACTCATGGGATAGAGGCAGTAGTTGTGAACGGTCCTTCTCCGCTCGCGCAGCAGCACGTGCCAGCGCCCCAGCCGCGGCAGGATCCAGCCAACGACGTCGCCGACGTCTTCTTCCGAACGCTCACGATCGCCGGGCTCGTTGCGGCAGTCGTTGCTTTCCCGTTCGTGGTGCAGAAGGTTGCGACCACCGCGATCATGCTGTCGCTGGCGGCGGCCACGTTCGTCGGACGCCTCATGACCCGCCGCGGACGTCACGTCGCGGCCATGCACGGCTTCGCCTGGTTCGCGGTGGCGCTGGCGACCGCAATGATGACTGTCTCGGTGCACCTGACCGCGCCGACGCTGATCGTCATCACCGTACTGGCGGCCTATTCGGCTGTCTGCGGACTCAACTACGCCCAGGCGCTCGGTGCCCTCTACCTGGTCGCGGCGATCCTCGTGCAGCTCGCGCCTCTGGCTGGCATCCAGATTCCGAAGCTGCTCCCGACGCCCCCTGTGGCGGAGGTCTTCTCTGCAGTCATGGCGATGATCGGCGTCCTCTGGCCGCTGTCGCTGGTCTTCCACAGGCTCAGGGAATCGGTCCTTGCCGTCGATGCCGAGAACCTCAGGCGCGAGCAGGCGGAAACCCAGGCTCGCCAGGGCGCGGAGCAGCTCCGGTCGCTTGGTGACAACCTTCCCGAGGGCTTCGTCTACCAGTTCCAGGTGCTGGCCGGGCGTCCGGGATTTCGCTATGTCAGCGGCGGCGTGGCGCACATCCTGGGGCTGGAGCCCGCGGCGCTCATGGCGGACGCGGCGCCGCTGTTCGCGATGGTGGACGCCCGAGCGCTCGAGAAGTACCTCGCGGACGAGGCCCGGTCGGCGCGGGAGCTGTCCGATTACTCGGGGATTTTGCCCTTCGATCGGGCCGACGGACGCAGGGTCTGGCTGCAGCTCCGTTCGCGGCCTCGCCGGCAGCCGGACGGCGCCATCGTCTGGGACGGCGTCGCGCTCGACGTCACCGACCGGCGGTACGCCGAGGAGGAACTCCTGCGCGTCAAGGCGATCGTCGATGCCTCGGACGACGCGATCATCGGCAAGAGCCTGGACGGCACCATCACGAGCTGGAATTCCGGCGCGGAACGCATGTTCGGCCATGCGAGGAGCGAGGTCGTCGGCGGGGGCATCGACAGGATCATTCCGGCCGAACTGGCGCAGGAGGAGCGCGATATCGTCGCGCGGATCGCAAGGGGCGAGCACGTCGAGCACTTCGACACCGTGCGCCTGCACAAGGACGGCCACCGCATCGACGTGTCACTGTCCGTGTCGCCCATCTACGATGCCGATCACCGCGTGGTCGGTGCGTCCAAGATCGCGAGGGACGTGACGGACCGGCACGTCGCCGAGGCTCGGCTGTGCGAGAGTGAAGCACTGTTCCGCAGCTACTTCGAACTGCCCCTGATCGGCGTCACCATCACCGGGACGGACCGGCGCTGGACGGAAGCCAACCAGCGCGCCTGCGAGATCCTCGGCTACCCACGCGACGCGTTGCTCGGACGATCCTGGGAAGAGATGACCCACCCGCAGGACCTCGCGGCGAACGTCGACCTGTTCGAGCGGACCCTGGCGGGCCAACGGAAGACTTATACCGTCGAGAAGCGATTCATTCGCGGCGATGGTTCCACAGTGAACGTCGAGCTGAGCACGGCATGCGTCAGGAATTCCGATGGTGAGCCGGCCTATTTCGTGGCGCTCATCCAGGACATCACCGAGCGGGTCGCGTCGCGCGAACGCATTCTCCGGCAATCGCGCTTCTACCGTTGCCTGTCCGAGTGCAACGATGCCGTGGCTCGATCCCGCACCCAGGACGAACTGTTCGATATCGTCTGCCGCGTGGCCATCGATTCCGCCGGAATGAGGCTGGCCTGGATCGGCACCGCGAGCCCGGATGGCGAGGTGCGCGTGGCCGCGCGTTCGGGGCCCGCCGCCGACTACCTGCAGGCCATCCGTGTCACCACGAACGTGGAAGACGTATTCGGTCGCGGACCGACCGGTACCGCGATCCGTACCGGCAAGCCGACGTGGTGGCAGGACTTCGACTCGGATCCCCGGACTGGGCCGTGGCGAGAGCGGGCGCGACAGTTCGGCCTGTGTTCGTCGGCCTCGCTTCCCATCTGGCGCGGTGGCCAGGCGGTCGGTGCGCTGACGATCTACTCCAGTGAACCCGCCGCATTCGACGCTGACGCGCAGCGGCTGCTGCTCGACCTCGCCGCAAACATCAGCTTCGCGCTCGACAATTTCGACCGCGAGGCGTCGCGCCGCCGGGCGGAGGCCGAACTCGAGGCGCACCGGCTGCACCTCGAGGAACTGGTGGAACGCCGCACGGAGGAACTGGCGAGTGCCCGCGAGCGCGCCGAGGCGGCCAGCATCGCGAAGAGCGCGTTCCTCGCGAACATGAGCCACGAGATCCGCACGCCGCTCAACGCCGTGATCGGTCTTGCGCACCTCATCCGCGAGGGTGGCCTGAGTGCACAGCAGGCTGAGCGCCTCGCCAAGCTGGAGGCTGCGGCCGAGCACCTGCTGTCAATCATCAATGCAATCCTCGACCTGTCCAAGATCGAAGCCGGGAAGTTCACGCTCGAGGAAATCCCGGTCGGGATCGAGGGACTGGTCTCGAACGCAAGGTCGATTCTGGATGACCGTGCCAATGCAGCCGGACTGCAGCTGATCGCGGAACTGGACGCGTTCCCGCGCAACCTCGTTGGCGACCCGACGCGTCTCCAGCAGGCGCTGCTCAATTATGCGAACAATGCCATCAAGTTCACGAGCCGGGGGTCCGTGACGCTGCGGGCGAGACTCGTCGAGGAAACGGCGTCCGATGCCCTGATCCGCTTCGAAGTGCAAGACACGGGTGTGGGCATCGACCCCGACGTGATCCCGCGATTGTTCGGTGCCTTCGAGCAGGGCGATACGTCCACCACCCGCAAGTCGGGTGGTACCGGGCTGGGCCTTGCCATCACGCGCAGGCTCGCCGGGCTCATGGGTGGCGAGGCCGGCGTGCAGAGTGTGCTGGGCGCTGGCAGCACGTTCTGGTTCACCTGCCGGCTGCGCAAGGTGGCCGCCATGGCGCCCGCGACGTCGGCGCGGCCGGGCGACGAGGATGCGGCCACGATTCTTAGGCGCGACTACGCAGGTTCGCGCGTCCTGGTAGCCGAGGACAACGAGATCAACCAGGAAGTTGCGCTGGCCGTCCTCGAGAGCGTCGGACTCGATGTAGACATCGCCGAGGACGGTGTCGTGGCCGTCGCGAAGGCGACCAGTCAGGATTATGCGATCGTCCTCATGGACATGCAGATGCCCAACATGGACGGCCTGGATGCTGCGCGCGAGATCCGCAAGATGCGATCGCATGCCGTGTTGCCGATAATCGCGATGACTGCCAATGCGTTCACCGAGGACAAGTTGCGGTGCTACGCGGCCGGGATGGATGACTTCATCGGCAAGCCGGTGGAGCCGAACCTGCTGTATTCCGTGCTGCTGAACTGGCTCAGCCGGACGCGCGCGTAAGCTAATTCGCAGGCGTTGCCGCAGCGAGTCCTTCCATGGCCAGCCTGCGCTTCGGATGAGTGGCGAGGGTCTTCTCGTATGCCGTGGCTGCCTCTGTCGTCTTTCCCGCCGCCAACAGAAGGTCGCCCAGCAACTCGTCGAGCGGCTTGGCCGAATACGGTGGCCCATACTCGAACGCCATCGTGTCGGCTCGGGCTGCCGCGTCCCGAATGCGGGTGAGCCCGTCGTCGTGCTTGCCCTGCATGAAGCGGATGGTCCCGTCGAGCGCAGCGGCCAGGATCGCGCCTTGGGCGAGCTCTTCCGGGGTGACGGTGTCGTAGCGGCTCGCGACGACCCCAAGCGCGTGAGCTCGCGCCGCCTCGGTCCGGGCGTTGAGCCGTTGCATCAGCTTCTCGGCAGCGGCGAGGTCGCCAGCCCTGGCGGCAGCCACGCCGCGTGCAAAATCGTAGGCGGAGAACGAACCGATCGATTTGATGCCCGTCTCGTCGACGTCTGCCAATCCCGCGGGCTCGGCGCCCCCTGTCTCGGCGATCCACATCGCGCGGTCGTAGGCGAGGCTCGCGCGATTGGCCTGGGTCGGCTTTCTGGCGACGTCGTCTTCGACGCTCTTCAGCAATTTCGCGGCGTCTTCACGCCTGCCCTGTTGCAGGTAGGCGTACGCAAGCCACTCCAGCGCGTGGTAGCCGCCGCGTCCCTGGCTGCGGGCCGTGGCGAGTGAAGCGATGTTGGCCTCGATTGCGTCATCCCACATGCCCAGCGCAAAGAAGATGTGCGAGGGCATGTGCTGTGCGTGGGACGCGGCCGGCGCAACCTTGCCATAGCGGCGCGCGGCTCGCAGGCCCAGCGGTGCGTGCACGGGGTCGTCGTAGGCGTGGGTGAGGTAATGCAGCGCGCCCGGATGACGGGGGTTCACCTCGTAGACGGCCTCTGCCTCGGCGGCCCCGCGCATGTAGTTGGCCGTGTTGCGAGCGGTGCCGCTCAGGCCGAGCCAGGACAGTGCATAGAACGAGCGCGCGTCCTGGTCGTCCGGGAACTTCGCTACCAGCTCGCTTAGCTTCTGGTTGATAGCAGCGTCACGCTCAGGTTTTGCTCCCTCGCCGTACAGCGCTTCCACCGCCGCCAGGTAGCCCCGCTCACGTTCCGTCGGCGCCCTGGCCAGCCGTTGCTCGCGCGTCGAACCGAGACGCTGCAGCACCGCCCTCGCAGCGTCCAGGTCCTGCTCGCCCCATAGCGACATGTTGTGACTCAGCGCCTCGCCCCAGTAGGCCATGGCGAAGCCAGGATCCTTGAGCTGTGCGGCATGAAACGACTTGCGTGCGGCGTCGAACTCGAAGCTGTGCAGCAGCAACAGCCCGCGCATGAAATCGGGCTGGGCCGCGGCGGAGCCGGAGTTGGGGAAATTCGTCTCGCCGAGGTTTCCGATGACCGCATCTGGCTGCTTGCCCTTCTCGTGCGCGAGAACGGGATTGATCCAGCACAGCGCAAACGCCAGGGTGGCGGCGCGAACGAGTGAGATGTTCATTGGATCCGTCCTCCATGATGGGTCCTGTCGCGCTCATTTATGACACGTTTGTCGCCTGCTTGCAGGGGTCAGCGCAGCGACTTCAGGCTGCGCGCGGCCAGGTAGGGGTCCAGGCGCGCAAGCAGCTGGTAAGCAACATACGATCGCAGCGACTGCCACCAGCGGCGTCCGCTCCGCCAACGCACCGGGTCCAGCGTGTCGGCATGGCGGAGGTCGGTGTCGAATTCAGCACGCAGCCGGGTCGCGAGCGCGGGGGACGGTATCCGCAGCAGCAGTTCGTAGTTGATGAACAGGCTGCGCACGTCCAGGTTGCTCGAACCCACGTATACGACGTCGTCGAGCACCATCGCCTTGGCGTGGACGATCTGTGGCCGGTAACGGTGGATCCTGAGCCCGGCCCGCAGGAAGCGCCCAAACAGCCGCTCGCTCGCCCAGCGTGAGACTGGCACGTCGCTGCGTTCGCCGAGCATGATGTCGGCCGCACCACGACGGGCGGCGTCGCGGATCGCAGCGCCGATGCGCCGCGACGGCAGGAAGTACGCGGCCCAGGCCTGCATCCGGCGCGCGCCTCGTATGTCGAACAGCAGCCGCCGACGCAGCTCGGCGGTCGGACAGCCCGGCCCCGAGAGCAGCAACTCAGGCTGGTCAGGCGCGCCAGTGGCACGCTGTGGGGCCCGACGCCAGAAACGGCGGACCTCACGTCGACCGAATGCGGACAGCTCCCACATCCGCGCGAAGCTCTCGGCGAGCGCGTCCACCACGGGCCCGTCCACGCGCACGGCGAAGTCGCGCCAGCCCGTCTCCAGTCCGTCACCGTCGTACGTGTCGGCGATGTTGAGTCCGCCGACCACTGCCTCGCCGTCGGCACGCAGCAGCTTGCGGTGGTTGCGGAAGCTGAGGCGCAGAAGGCGCTTCGGGTTGAACCAGCGCAGTTCACCGCCGGCAGCGATCAGCGGAGCGAAATAGTCCTGGCGCAAGGTGTCCGAACCATACGCATCCACCAGCACCCGCACCTGGACGCCGCGTCGCGCGGCGCCGGTCAGTTCTGCCAGGAATCGGTCGCCAACCGCGCCCGCCTCAAATATGTATGTCTCGAGGTCGACTGCGATCCGCGCCTGCCGAACCAGGCGCCACATGCAGGCGTAGGCGGCACTGCCGCCTACGAGCAGTTCCGGCGCAGGCTCTGCCGGCGTGGGATCATGCGCGCGGGGTTCAAGGTTGGTCATGGTCCAATGGTGCCTGCCAGCGGCGGTGGCGCGCCAGCGCCTCGGGTATCATGGTCACGGCAACCGCAGCGGTTTGCTGAGGTGCTGGCGGCGGTACTCAAGGATCACGAATACCATGCTGGATCGAATTCTCTGCTTCTGCCAGGTGGGCTGGCTGGTCACGCTGGGGATCATGACGCCGGCGGCCGCGCTCGCGTCGCCGTCCCCCGCGCTCACGGTCGAACTGGGCGCCGCCTGGCAGCTGCGTAACACTGTGCAGATATCAAACGAACCGCCGAACACGCGGTTCAATATCGACGAGCTGACCGGCGACGGTCCGTTTCCGGCCGGGCGCGTGGTCCTCGACTGGCCGCTGAACGAAAAGCACCGTCTGCGATTCGTCATCGCACCGCTCGGCATCGAGGAGACCGGCACCGCTTCGCAGCCCATAGTGTTCCAGGACACGATCTTCGCGCCTGGCCCTGTCACTGTGAAGTACCGCTTTGATTCGTACCGGGCAAGCTATCGTTACGTGTTTCACGATAGCGAGCGGTGGAGTTGGTCCGGCGGCGCCACGCTGAATATCCGCGATGCAGAGATTCGTCTTCAGCAGGGTACGCTCTCGCGCGCGAAGAAGAACACCGGCGTCGTGCCGCTGCTGGCGCTGGAAGGCCAGTGGCGCTTTGCGCCCGGCTGGTACGGTGTGTTCGACTTCGAGGGCCTCGCCGCGCCGCAGGGCCGTGCGATCGACGCAGCGCTGAAGATTGCCTACGACGTCACGCCGAGCATCACGATCGCCGGTGGGTACCGCATCCTCGACGGCGGAGCGGACAACGACGAGTTGTATACATTCGCACGCTTCGACTCTGCGGTAGTCGCACTGACGTGGAGGTTCCGGTAGTCGCCGGCTCCACTCCACGGACTGGGTCTGACTACGGATCGATCACGAGCCGGTATCCAACGCCCGGTTCGGTCACGAGAATGCGGGGTCTGGCAGGATCGGCCTCTATTTTCTCGCGCAGCATCTTCACGTAGGAGCGCAGGCCGCGTGTGTCGGTGACGCGGTCCGGGCCCCAGACTTCGCGCATGATCTGGTCCTGCGTGACGATGAGGCCGTGTCCGCGGGCAAGGCATGTGAGCAGTCGAAACTCGACTGGCGTGAAGTGCACGGCACCGCTGGTGCCCACGGCCTCGCGTGTTCCGAGATTTACCGTTAGCCTGCCGAAGCGCAAGGTCTCGGGCCGCTCAGCCGACCTCACGCTGCGCCTGATGCCGGCACGGACGCGTGCCAGGAGTTCGGTGGAACTGAATGGTTTGGTCACATAGTCGTCTGCGCCGCCGTCCAATGCCAGGACCTTGTCGGATTCCATGGTTCGGGCCGACAGAACGATGATCGGCACGGGCGAAAACTCGCGAATGCCCCGGATCACGGCTTGCCCGTCCCGATCGGGGAGGCCCAGGTCCACCAGCACGGCATCAGGCTTGTGGCCCCGCGCTTCGATGAGTGCGCGTTCAGCCGTTCCCGCTTCAACGACGCGATAGCCTTCGGCCTCGAGCAGCGCCCTGAGTACGCTGCGCAGGTCCACGTCGTCCTCGACGATCAGGATCCGGAACATCGCGTCAGTCATGCGGCGTATCCACCGTGGGCAAGGTCACGGTGAAGCGTGCGCCAGCGCCCTCCTGGTTTGCCGCAAGGATCGTGCCTCCGTGGGCCCGGATGACCGCGCGACAAATGGCGAGCCCGAGACCTGCGCCAGGCACGTCGCCCTCGCTGCGGCCACGCTGGAACTTCGAAAAAAGCAACTCTGGATCGCCCGGCGGCAAGCCCGGACCGTTGTCCTCGACGGTCAGCGTGACCTGGCCTTCGCCGGCACTGCCACTGATGCGAACCGCTGTCCCCTCAGGCGTGTGTTTCGCAGCGTTCTCCAGCAGGTTGACCACCAGCTGCATAAACATGACTGCGTCGACGTATACGGGGGGCAGGTCGTGTGGCAGATCGACGGCCACGCTCCGCTTGCCGAGCCGCGATTCGACCCGGTTCAGCGCCAGTCCGACAAGGTCGTCGAGCGCCTCCCACTGTCGGCGCAATCGCACGTGACCAGACTCGAAGCGCATCAGGTCCAGCACGTTTGATATCAGCTCGGACATGTCCCGCGCCCTGATGGCAATCTTTCTGGCGAGCGAGGCACGCGCTTCGGGCTCGATGGTCAGGCCGGCATCCGCGAGTGCCGTGCTCGCCCCCGTGATGACCGCCAGCGGCGTCCGCAGGTCGTGCGAGATCGAGGCGAGCAAGGTATTGCGCAGTGACTCTGTCTCCGCCGAAACACGCGCGGTCTCGGCGGCCTCCGCGAGCTGGGCACGCTCGATGGCGAGCGCGATCTGGCCCGCGAACGTCTCCAGCAGGTGGCGCTGCTCCGGCAGCAGCACGCGTCGCCTGTTTGACGGCAGCACGGCAAGCACGCCGAGCGTCCGCTCCGAACCGGCCAGTGGAAGGTAGATCGCCGGTGCCCCCGGCAGGGCGTCCGTTCCCAGTCCCGCGGGGCGTCCGTGATCGAAAACCCACTGGCCGATCGACAGGTCCGGTGCCGCGAACGCTGTCTCGACGTCCGTGGGAGACCCATGTACGCGTCCGTGGGCGTCCGGCAAGAGAACGGCGGTCTGGCTGTCGAAGGTTTCGCCCACGTGCCTGATCGCGGCGTGAACCATGTTGGCCGCTCCGCGTGTCCCCGCAAGCTCGCGGCTCATGGCGTACAGCAGCGCGGTGCGCCGCTCGCGCGCACCGGCGATGCGTGTCTGCATGCGGACATTGGCCATCAGCGTGGCGATGGTCATCGCGACGGCGAGCATGACCGCGAACGTCACCAGGTACTGCGCGTCGGAGACTGCGAAGGTCAGTCGAGGCGGAACGAAGAAGAAGTTGAAGGACGCGATGTTCAGCACCGCCGTAAGCGCTGCCGGGCCCCGGCCGAGGCGCAACCCGGCGATCGCCGCGCCGAGCAGGTAAATCATGACGAGGTTGGTGGCGCTGAAGAACGGGTTCATCAGCAGGGTCAGGCCAGTGCAGGCCGCAGTGATGGCCGCAGCCCAGCCGTAGCGGTCCCAGTGTGCCTCCGGCGGTTCAAGGCGCGACGCACTCCTGGCAGTCGTAGCCATGGGCTTCTCCCGCTGCGCGATCACCGAGATGTCCATGCCCCGCGCGTGAGACAGAAGCTCGGCGACGGTCGATCGCCGCCAGAGTGCCTGCAGTCCACGGCGCTTCGGGTCGCCTACGACGATCCGGGTCACCTTGCGGGTTCTTGCATACTGCAGGAGCGCCGATGCGGCCGTCGGCCCGTCAAGCGTCACCGTCTCAGCCCCGAGCGACTCCGCAAGCCTCAGTACCTCGATACGCCGGTCCCGCTCAGTCTCGCCGAGCCGCAGCAACGGTGGCGTCTCCACGGCGACTACTATCCACTCCGCATCGAGCGCATCGGCAAAGCGCTTGCCGAAGCGCACCAGCTCCTCGCCCTGGTCGTCCGGGCCGACGCCGACCAGGAACCGCTCCCGCGCCAGCCACGGACGCAAGGCTGGCTCGCGGCCGGAATACTGGCGCGCTGCCGCGTCGACACGGTCGGCCGTCACGCGCAGCGCCAGTTCGCGCAGGGCGAGCAGGTTCGGCTTGCGGAAGAACCGTTCCAGCGCGACCCCCACCTGGTCCGGCAGGTAGACCTTGCCCCTCCTGAGCCTCTCGAGCAGGTCTTCGGGCGGCAGATCGATCAACTCGATCTCGGTCGCGTCCTCCAGGATCCTGTCCGGTACAGTCTCCTGCTGGCGCGTCCCGGTGATCGCGGCGATCACGTCGTTGAGGCTCTCGAGGTGCTGGACATTGAGGGTCGTCCAGACATCGAGGCCGGCCTCGAGCATCTCTTCGATGTCCTGCCAGCGCTTCGAATGCCGGGGCGTCGGAACGCCGTCGATCAGGTTCGAATGAGCCAGTTCATCGACCAGGGTAATGGCAGCACGGCGGCGCAATGCGCCGTCGAGGTCGAATTCGCGCCGCGTGACGCCGTTGTAGCGCACTGGGATGGTCGGCAGTTGCTCGAGCTCATCGAGCAGACCTTCGGTCTCCGGTCGCCCGTGCGGCTCAACGTAGCCCGCGACGACGTCGGTACCGGCGGCGCGGGCGGCGCGCGCGGCCTCGAGCATGGAGTAGGTCTTGCCGACGCCTGCCGAGGCGCCAAAGAAGATCCGCAGTCGCCCACGCCTCGCGCGCGCCTCGTCGCGTGTTACCTCGGCCAGCAGGCGATCCGGATCGGGACGGGAGTCGTCGATCATGTTACCGCGCAGCGTCAAGCGCCAGGTTGAGTTCAAGTACGTTCACACGTGGCTCGCCAAGCACGCCGAACGTGCGACCCTCGGTGTGGCGGGCGACGATGCTGCGCACCATGACGGGCGTCCAGCCGCGCACGCGAGCGACGCGCGCCACCTGGTATTCGGCAGCGGCCGGGGAGATGTGTGGGTCGAGTCCGCTGCCGGAGGCCGTGACGAGATCCACGGGGACAGGGGCAGTATTACCCGGATCGGCCTCTCGCAGTGCCGCGACCCGTACCGCGACCGCCTCGGCGAGAGCGGGATTCGTAGTCGCCAGGTTGGAGCCGGTCGAGGCGGCGCCGTTGTACGGCTGCGGCCTGCTCGCCGAGGGGCGTCCCCAGAAGTACTTCCTGCTCGAGAATGGCTGGCCGAGCAGGGCTGAACCGGACGCGCGGCCATCGCGCTCGATGACACTGCCGCCTGTCTGCGACGGAAACGCGAGCCTGCCGATGCCAGTTACGACCAGCGGGTACGCCACCCCAGTGACGAGTGTCAGCATCACGAAGACCCCAAGGCACGGACGGAGGATCGTGTTCATAACCTTACCTCAAACGACGCCGAGCGACCCGAGCATCAGGTCGATCAGCTTGATGCCGACGAACGGAACGATCATGCCGCCACCGCCGTAGATCAGAAGGTTTCGGCGCAGCAGGCGGGCGGCGGATGCTGCACGCGTGCGCACCCCCCGGAGCGCAAGTGGGATCAGCGCCACGATGATCAACGCATTGAAGATCACGGCCGACAGGATGGCACTCTGCGGGCTGGCCAGCCCCATCACATTGAGCGAATTGAGCGATGGGTAGGTAGCGGCGAACGCCGCCGGAATGATGGCGAAGTACTTCGCGACATCGTTGGCGATCGAAAAGGTCGTGAGCGCGCCACGCGTCACCAGCATCTGCTTGCCGGCGTCAACGACCTCGATCAGCTTGGTCGGATTGGAGTCGAGGTCGACCATGTTGCCGGCCTCCTTCGCGGCCTGCGTCCCCGAGTTCATTGCCACGGCGACGTCGGCCTGGGCGAGCGCCGGCGCATCGTTCGTGCCGTCGCCGCACATCGCGACCAGATGCCCGTCCGCCTGGTACCTGCGGATCAGCGCCAGCTTCGCCTCCGGAGTAGCCTCTGCCAGGAAATCGTCGACGCCGGCCTCCGCGGCGATCGCCGCCGCAGTGAGCCGGTTGTCGCCGGTCACCATCACCGTCGTGATGCCCATCTGCCTGAGCTCGGCGAAGCGCTCGCGGATGCCGCCCTTGACGACGTCGCGCAACTCAACGACACCAAGCACCCGTGGCCCATCGGCGACAACGAGCGGCGTCGCGCCGCTGCGCGCCACATCGTCGACGATCCTGGTCACGGCGCCTGGCCAGGGGCCGTGCTGCTCGCGGACGAAGCGCTGGATCGCATCGGAAGCGCCCTTGCGCAGCGAGCGACCCTCGAAGTCGACGCCGCTCGTTCGGCTCTGCGCCGAGAACTTGTGGAACACGTGCGGTTGCGTGGCGAGGTTCCGCCCGCGCAGCTGGAACCTCTGTTTGGCCAGAACGACGATCGACCGCCCCTCGGGCGTCTCGTCAGAGAGCGATGCGAGTTGCGCGGCGTCGGCCAGGTCCTGCTCCGCGATGCCCGGCGCAGGGTGGAACACGGCGGCTTGCCGGTCGCCGAGCGTGATGGTGCCGGTCTTGTCGAGCAGCAGCACGTCCACGTCGCCCGCGGCCTCGATCGCGCGCCCAGAGGTCGCTATGACGTTGGCGCGAACCATTCGGTCCATGCCTGCAATGCCGATGGCGGAGAGCAGGCCACCAATGGTCGTCGGGATCAGGCAGACGAGCAGTGCGATCAGGACCACGAAGGAGACGACTTCGCCACTGCCGGCGGCGGCCACGGCAAAGGCCGAAAACGGGGCGAGCGTCGCCGTGGCCACCAGGAATATCAGAGTCAGCATCGCCAGCAGTATCGACAGCGCTATCTCGTTGGGCGTCTTGCCGCGCTTCGCACCTTCTACCATCGTGATCATCCGGTCGAGAAACGACTCGCCAGGATCGCTGGTGACGCGTACGACCAGCCAGTCGGACAGCACGCGGGTGCCACCAGTGACCGACGAGAAATCGCTGCCGGCCTCGCGGAGCACCGGCGCGGACTCGCCTGTGATGGCGCTCTCGTCGACCGATGCAACGCCTTCGACGACCTCGCCGTCAGCGGGAATGGTCTCTTTCTCTTCGACGATGAAGAAATCTCCCTTGCGCAGGCGGTTGGCCGCGACCACTTCCCACCGAGCGGTCCGCCGGCCTTCCTCGAGAAGCCTGGCCTGCACTTCGCGACGCGATGAGCGCAGCGCGGCCGCCTGGGCCTTGCCACGTCCCTCCGCGACGGCTTCCGCGAAGTTGGCGAACAGCACGGTCAGCCACAACCACGTGGCGATCGAGAGAACGAAGCCCGGCTGGCCGACTCCATCGACCGCACCGACAGCGGCCAGGATCCCCAGGATCGTCGTCAGTACGCTGCCTACAAACACAACGAACATGACCGGATTGCGGACCTGAACGCGTGGATCGAGTTTTCGGAACGAGCCGGCAACGCCGGCGAGCGCGCCCTGTGCACTGAGGACGCTGCGCTTCTCGACCGCGGCATGCGACATGGCTGATTCCTCAGGGGTGGTTCAGTTGCAGGTGCTCGGCCACGGGGCCAAGCGCCAGCGCTGGAACGAAGGTGAGCGCCCCGACCAGAATCACCACGCCGACGAGCAAGGTGACGAACAGCGGGGTGTGGGTCGGCAGCGTCCCTGAAGTGACGGCCACGGCTCGTTTGGAGGCGAGGCTTCCCGCGACCGCCAGCACGGGAATCATCAGCCAGTAGCGCGAGATCCACATCGCCGACCCAAGTGTAAAGTTGTAGAAGGGGTTGTTCGCGGAGAGCCCGCCGAACGCGCTACCGTTGTTGTTGCCGGCGGAGCTGAACGCATAAAGAATTTCCGAGAAGCCGTGCGCCCCGGGATTGCCGACCTCCGCGGCGGCCGCCGGTAAGGCGCTGCCGATCGCAGTTCCCAGCAACACCATGAAGCATGGGATCAGGATTACGAGCGAGGCCATTTTCACTTCGTACGCCTCGATCTTCTTGCCGAGGTACTCGGGCGTTCGCCCGACCATCAGGCCGGCAATGAACACCGCGACGATGGCGAACATGAGCATGCCGTACAGGCCGCTGCCAACGCCGCCGAACACGACCTCGCCGAGCTGCATCAGCCACATCGGAACCAGGCCGCCGAGTGGCGTGAAGGACCCGTGCATGGCGTTGACCGAGCCATTGGAAGCTGCGGTCGTTGCAGCTGCCCAAAGCGCGGAGTTGGCAATGCCGAAGCGGGCTTCCTTGCCCTCCATGTTGCCGCCGGACTGCCCATCGGAGGCCACCTGGTCCACCAGGGCTGCGTCAAGGCGCGGGTTGCCTGCCTGTTCCGCCGCATAGCCGCCGAGAGCCAGCGGCACGAAGATCACCAGCATGGCGGCGAGCAACGCCCACCCCTGTCTCGTATCGCCCACCATGCGTCCGAACGTGTAGCACAGCGCGGCCGGAATCAGCAGGATCGCCAGCATCTGCAGGAAGTTCGACAGCGGTGTGGGGTTCTCGAAGGGGTGCGCCGAGTTCGCGTTGAAGAAGCCGCCACCGTTCGTGCCGAGCTGCTTGATCGCGACTTGGCTGGCGGCAGGGCCGAGCGGTACGGTCTGCTGCGTCACCTGGATCGTCACTGGCTCGACGAGTGTCACCTGCCGATAGGGGGCCAGGCTCTGCACGGTTCCCTGGCTCATCAGCGCGATGGCGAGCAGCGTGGACAGCGGCATCAGGATGTAGAGCGTGCTGCGTGTAAGGTCGACCCAGAAGTTGCCGACGCCAGGCGCCTCCCGACGCACAAAGCCACGGATGAGCGCGACGAGGACAGCCATGCCGGATGCAGCTGAAACAAAGTGCTGCACCGCCAGCCCCAGCATCTGGGTCAGGTAGCTCATCGTGGCCTCGCCGCCGTAACCTTGCCAGTTGGTGTTGGTGGCGAAGCTGATCGCGGTGTTGAAGGCGGAGTCCGGCGGCACCGCGCCGAAATCCTGCGGGTTCAGCGGCAGGCCACCCTGCAATCGCTGCAGCATGTACACGGCTGCGAACCCGACAAAGTTGAATGCGAGCACGGCGAGCGCGTAGCGCCTCCAGTCCTGCTCGCACGACGGGTCGATGCCAGCAACCCGGTACACCAGGCGCTCGACTGGCGCAATCATTGGAGAAATCCAGGTGTTCTCTCCTTGGTAAACCCTGGCCATGAACGTTCCCAACGGACGCACCAGTGCCAACAATACGGCCAGGTACAGCGCGATCTGCAGAAGTCCGGAGCCTGTCATTGAAATTTCTCCGGTTGGAGCAGCGCCACCAGCAGGTACACGCCGAGCGCAATGACCAGCACGAGGCCGACGACTTCTACCGCAGTCATGGTGTGTTCCTCAGGTGAACGACCAGGCAATAGAACGCCCAGGTCGCGAGGCAGAGGACAAGCGAAATAGCGATGACCCACCATTCCATGACAGTGCTCCTGTGCAGGAACTCAACGGGCCAATGCTGAGCTCGGCGGGCTACGGCGCACAGGCGTACACGTGTGAAAAATTGCGCGCGAGGGCGGCGGCAGCCGGCCGGAGGCACGCGCGGTGTATGCTTGGCCTGGCAGTTGCGGCAGACATGGAGGTCGCCGATGCATCCGATGAGTCGCGTCAGCAGCGCGGTTGCACTGCTCCTCGTCACCCTGCAGCTCGCGCTCGCCGAACCAGTCGACCGCGAGATGATCGCGCGGATCCGGGACGAGGGACTGCAGCGCTCGCAGGTCATGGACACGCTGCGTGGCCTGACCGAGGGTTTCGGTGCGCGCCTCACGGCGTCTCCGGCGCAGCGCGAAGCCAGCACCTGGGCAGAGGAGCGGTTCCGGAGTTGGGGGCTCGTCAACGTTCACCAGGAGCCGTTCGCCTTCGGCGACGGATGGTCGTTCGCCGCGTGCGACGTGCGGGCGGTGGCCCCGTTCCAGGGTCCGCTGCGAGCCTTGCCCCTGGCATGGACCGTCGGCACGGACGGTCCCAGGCGCGGGCTCGTCACGAAAGCGAAACTGTCGGGCGAACAGGACTTCGAGGCGCTGCGCGGCAAGCTGCGCGGCAGGATCCTGTTCATCGAGCCGAACGTTCCGGCGCGGAAGCCGCCTGATCCGACCGAGGAGCGTCCTTATCGGCGTTTCGACGAGGCCGGTCTGCGCGAGATCGCTGCCGATCCGGCGACGGCGCCGCCTGAACCCACCTTCGTGGACCGAACCCGTGGGCGCTGGACCTTCCTGGATGCGCGCAACCGCTTCCTCGCAGAGGAAGGCGTGCTCGCCACAGTCGAACGCTCGACCCGGCCAGCGGACATCCTGTGGGTTGGGGGCGGCGGTGGGGGCGGCTGGCCGGAGCGCTCACGCGGAGTGCCCGGCCTCACCATGACCGTCGATCACTTCAATCGGGTTGCCCGCGCCCTGGAGGACGGCAAGCCGGTCGAACTCGAGGTCGACGTCGCCGCGAGCTTTCACCGGGCCGACGCGCCGGTGGGCAACGTTTTCGCAGAGATTCCCGGCGCGGGACGAAGCCCAGAGATCGTCATGGCCGGTGCGCACCTGGATTCGTGGCACACCGGCACTGGCGCGACCGACAACGGCGCTGGCGTCGCGGTCGTCATGGAGGCCGCGCGAATTCTCAAGACGCTGGGCGTGAAGCCTCGCCGGACGATCCGCTTTGCCCTGTGGAGCGGCGAGGAGCAGGGCACGATCGGCTCAAAGGCCTACGTTCGCGATCACATCGCGACGCGCCCGCCACCGGAGTCCGAAGCCCAGCGCGCGCTGCCGGAGTTCCTCCGGCCGCCGACCTGGCCGATTACCCCGAAGCCGCACCATGCCAGGTACTCGGCGATTTTCAACTACGACAGTGGCAGCGGCCGCATCCGCGGGATATACGCACAGGGAAACGCAGCCGTGGTGCCCATCTTCCGCGCGTGGCTCGAACCATTCACCGACCTCGGCGCCAGCGTGGTGACGCTGCGTGGCGAGCAAGGGTCCGACCATGCTCCCTTCGATGAGGTGGGCGTCCCGGGCTTCATGTTCCTGCAGGACGAGCTAGAGTACAAGACGCGCACCTGGCACACGGACCTCGACACGCTCGACCACGTCTCGCGCGAGGACCTGATGCAGGCAGCGACGATCATGGCGTCGTTCCTGTACCACGCTGCGGTGCGCCCGGAAAAGTTGCCACGCAAGCCGATGCCACAGGCACCGACCAATCAGTGAGGACATGATGATTAGACACGACCCGATCCAGGCATTTGCCAGGCTGCGTCACGAGTTCGGCGAGCACGGCGGCGTGAACATGTCGGTCGAGGCCAGCACGACGTTCACGGTGATCGACCCGACCACGATGCCCGAGATTTTCCAGGGGCACCTTGGGCCGGACGTGGGCGGCTGTTACCTGTACGGGCGTCACTTCAACCCCACGGTATACGTGCTGGGCCGCCAGATCGCCGCTTACGAAGGCGCACAGGCAGGCTATTGCACCTCGAGCGGCATGGCGGCGATCGCGGCGACCATCATGCAACTGTGCGACACGGGCGACCACGTGGTCGCCAGCCGCACGGTCTATGGCGGTACGTTCGCCTTCCTGCACGACTACCTGCCGGCGAAGGCCGGTGTCACGACGACGTTCGTCGACGTCTCGGATCTCGCCGCGGTGGAGCGAGCCATCACGCCGCGCACCCGGCTGCTCTACTGCGAATCGGTGTCCAACCCGACCCTGCGCATTGCCGACATCCCGCGTCTCGCAGACATTGCCCATCGGCACGGCGTGATGCTCGTCGTCGACAACACCTTCACGCCGCTGATCGTGGCGCCGATACAGCTCGGCGCCGATGTCGTGGTGCACAGCCTCACGAAATTCATGAACGGCGCCAGCGACCACATCGCCGGCGCGGTCTGCGGCAGCACCGAGTTCATCATGAAGCTCATGGACCTGCACACGGGTTCGCTGATGCTGCTCGGGCCGACGATGGATCCCCAGGTGGCCTTCGATATCAGCCTGCGCCTGCCGCACCTGGGCCTGCGCATGGCGGAGCACAGCCGCAGGGCCCACGCCATCGCAACGCGCCTCGAGGAACTGGGTCTGCCGGTGATCTATCCCGGCCTCGCGAGTCACCCGGATCACGGCCTGCTGAGGCAACTGGCGAACCCGGATTTCGGGTACGGCGGAATCCTGACGCTGGACCTCGGCTCCCGCGAGCGCGCGTTCGAATTCATGGGACTGTTGCAGAACGAGCACCAGTTCGGACTCATGGCGGTAAGCCTGGGCTACAGCGAGACGCTGATGTCGTGCTCGGCGTCGTCCACCAGCAGCGAGATGCCGGAGGAGGAACTCGAGAAGGCCGGTATCCGGCCCGGGCTGGTGCGAATCTCGATCGGCTACACCGGCTCCCTCGAGCAGCGCTGGGCGCAGCTGCGATCCGTACTCGAGCGCATGGGGCTGGTCAGTCCCAGCACTCCCGCATAGGGCGATTCCTGCGAGGGCACTCGGCCGCTTACTCCGGCAAGTTCCGCCAGGACCCGCCATTGAGCACGCGGCTGAAGCCCTTGCCGAGCAGCTTCCGGCGCGCGATGCCGCTGCGTGTTCCGGACGCGCAGCAGACGATTACCCAGCGGCCGGGATCGAGCGTCGTCGCGAGGCGATCGAGTTCCGGTAACGGCATGTTCACGCTGCCCGCTGCGTGCCCAGCTGCGAACTCAGCAGCCGAGCGCACGTCAACGACCTGCGCGCCTTCCTGCAGCAGTCTGGGAATCCGCCGTCGCGCCAGGATCGTCGAGCCGATGCGCCAGGCGACATATGCCACGGCAAGTCCTGGGAGAATGTAGCTCGTGAGCAAGTCCATTTTTCTTCCTCCAGCGGCGCCGGTGGGCGACAACCTGCACTACCGCGCTCAGGCCATGATGACCACCGCCCTCGCGAATCACGCGCTCACTTTCGATCGGGTAACCGTCGAGGTTGGCTACCACCGTGTCGATGTGCACGCCCCAGGTGGGATCGCCGACGAAAGCTAGCGCAGGAACTCGTTCGGCTCCGTGCCGTAGAAATAGTCCGCTGTGCCGTATCGTTCATCCTGGGAAGTCCAGAATCGCCCAGCGCAGTCTTCCATCGATGCCCAGACTGGTACTTTACACGGGCTTCACTTGCCATCACCGGCTACACTGACGGCGCTTCCTGATCAGGCGAAGACGGCTTCCGCCAACCCCGGCCAGTCAGGCGAGTTGCCGCTGGCAGCTTCGAGGAACAACTCATGACGACGCTCAAGCGCAAGCAACCCATCAAGACGCGGCCAGTTGCGGAAGACGATGATCCGCCGCTGACGGCTGCGGAGCGACGTGCATTCGCGCGCAACCTCGAGGACACCGCGGACCGGACGCGCTACCTGCTCGTCAGCGCCACGCTGCCCGGCTTCTCGTTGTATTACATGCTGCAGGACGACGTGTGGTCGTTCGACGACCCGTCGGTCGCGACGCTGTTCAAGCGGCGCGCCGCGGCCAAGGCCGTCCAGGCCTTGCTGCGCCCCGGCGTGCACATCGTGCCCTGCAAGGTCGACGACAAGGGCAGGCTGGATCTCAGTTCGATCGCTGCGCGCAAGATCGGGCGCACGACGCTCGCGCTGCAACCGGCCTGGCGCAGCAGGAAGACGGCGCGCAAGGCGAAATAGCGCTTGGGTTACGCCAGCGACGACATGTCGATCACGAAGCGGTAGCGGACGTCGGACTTCTCCATGCGCTCGAACGCCGTGTTGATCTCGTCCATGCGGATCATTTCGCAGTCGGGCAGCACGTTCTTGCTCGCGCAGAAGTCGAGCATCTCCTGGGTCTCCGCGATGCCGCCGATCGGAGATCCCGCGATACGGCGTCGTCCCATCAGCAGCGGCATGGTCATCGGCTCGGCCAGCGGGCCGATCTGGCCGACGATCACCAGCGTTCCGTCGATGTCGAGAAGGGGCAGGTACGGGTTCAGGTCGTGCTTGACGGGAACCGTGTCGATGATGAGGTCGAAGCTCGAGCGGGCCTTTGCCATCGCGCCCGCGTCCGACGAGACCAGTAGACGGTCGGCGCCAAGGGCGATGGCATCGGCTTCTTTGCCGCTCGAGCGGCTCAGCACTGTCGCCTTGGCGCCCATTGCGACCGCGAGCTTCACGGCCATGTGTCCCAG